>JBMDWZ010000213.1:0-2866 GCA_048594865.1 Beutenbergiaceae bacterium | reverse complement strand
TGGCCTGCGGGCATTTCGATTCCATTCGTCGCCGATACCTTCTCAGCAGCGATGCTCAGCGTCGCGGGGCTGCTGACGCTGATTTGCGTGCTATTTGGGCTGATGACCGAGACCGGCCGGAACCGGCACTTTCCGGCGCTGGTGCTCGTGCTCATCTCTGGCGTCAATGGCGCATTGCTCACCGCAGACCTTTTCAACCTGTTCGTCTTCATCGAGGTCATGCTGCTGCCGTCCTACGGCCTGTTGGTGTTGGCCGGGCGCAGGAAGGGCACCGATCGGTCGGTGACGGGCTCTCGTCTGTACGTGACCTTCAACCTGTTCGTCTCCACGGTGTTCCTCGCCGGCGTCGCCATGGTTTACGGAGTGGCCGGCACCGTCAACCTGGGTGAACTCGCCGGGGCGGCGCAAGACTCGCCTCTGGTTGCTGCGGCGACCGCGGTGTGTCTCTTCGCCTTGGCGATGAAGGCGGCCGTGGTACCCGTCCACGGCTGGCTGGCACGCACGTACCCCACCACCTCACCCACCACTACGGCCCTGTTCTCGGGACTGCAGACCAAGGTTGCGATCTACGCTATCTATCGCATTTACGCCTTGGTGTTCGAGGGTGATCAACGCTATTTGTGGATCGGCGTGCTGCTCTTCAGCGCCACCATGTTGATCGGGGTGCTCGGGGCGGTCGGTGAGAACCGGATGCGTTCCATCCTGGCCTTTCACATGGTGAGCCAGATTGGGTACATCCTGCTCGGCGTTGCGCTCTTCACCCCGCTGGGGCTGGCCGCTGGAATCTTCTACCTCCTGCACCACATGATCGTGAAGGCGTCGCTGTTCCTTTCCGCTGGCGCCATCGAGGCCAAGTACGGCACCGACGAACTCGATGGGCTACGTGGGCGCGTGCGAGCCGAGCCGGTGCTGGCGATCGCCTTTGCGATGGCGGCGCTCTCGCTGGCAGGCATTCCCCCGTTCTCGGGGTTCCTGGCGAAGTTCACGCTCATCACAGCCTCGATCGAGGCTGGCCAGATCGCGGCGGCTGTGGTCGCCTTGGTGGTCAGCGTGATCACGTTGCTCTCGATGTTGAAGATCTTCAATGTCGTCTTCGCACCAACGATCACCGGAGCAGAACCAGAAGCTGTGGCGGATGCGCCCGCGCAGGGCAGCAGCACACAGGTGGAGACCCGTAAAAGAACTCCCCTGCGGTTGGCGGCGCCCGCACTGGTACTTGGGGTGGTGACACTCAGCCTGGGGCTGGGTGGCCAACTTTTGCTCGATATCGCATACGACGCCGCCAACGGTCTGCTGGACACCTCGGCCTATGTTGCGGCGGTGCTGTCATGATCGGACGCATCATCACCCTGCCGATCCGGCTGTTGCTCTTTGGGTTCTGGTTTGGGTATCAAATCCTGCGCTCCACCACGCTGGTGCTCGCCGACATCCTCTCCCCCGGGCACGCTGCCAAACCGAGGGTCGTGTGGATGCCGCTGGGGCACTGCAGCGACGCTCACGTGACAACGATCAGCGTCTTGATCACGTTGACACCCGGAACACTGACCCTCGGGGTCAGCGACCAGAAGGGCGAACGAGGGATCTTGGTCCACTCGATGTATCACAGTGACGAACAGGAGGCGCTAGTCGATCTGCACGATATGGACGCACGATTGGTGCGCGCCCTCAACGTGCGGGAGGTCGTATGAATCCCTTGGACTTCGCCATCGCTATCTGTGGCCTGACGGCCCTGATCACCATCTACAGAATCGCCCGTGGCCCAACGTCGGCAGACCGCGCGGTAGCAGCAGACCTCATGACCTTCACGGTGGTGGCGCTGATCGCTCTGGTCGGGGTACGGCTCGAGCGAATCGGCACCTTTGACCTGGTGTTGGTGGCCACGTTGATGGCCTTTCTGGCGGCAGTTTCCCTGGCCCGCGCCCTGAGCAGGGGGCAACGATGAGCGTCCTGACCGTGATCGGATACGCCTTCGCGATCTTGGGTGCGTCTATCTTCCTCGCTGCAGCTTTGGGGCTACGACGATTCCGGGACCCCTACAGCCGAATATCTGCCGTTGCGACCGCCGCCGGCGTGGGGGTGGCGTTCGTGACCATCGGGGTGGTCCTGACCCACCCGACGCTCGACAACGTCATCAAAGTGGTGATCGCCGTGGCGCTGCAGCTGGTGACCTCCGCGCTCGGAGCGATCATCATCGCGCGGGCGGCGGTCAACTCGGGCTATGAGTTCTCACCCGACACCGACATCCAAGAGTTGGGCAGCGCGCCGCCAACGGAGGGCTAGTCGGTCACTGCGAACGCGTCGATCTCCACCAGCATTTCCTCCCGCGGCAGGCCGGTGAAAACGGTGGTTCGGCTGGGCAGTACCCCGCCCGGGCAGTGCTGCGCCACGAACGCACCGTAGGCCTCGTTCATCGCGGCGAAGTCGTCGCGGGTGGTGAGGTACACGCGCAGCATCATGACGTCGTCGAACGTCGCGCCGCTGGCTTCCACGATCGCGCGGACGTTCTCAAGTGTCCGGGTGGTCTGTGCCGCGACGTCTCCGGGATACAGGTACTCCGAGGTTTGCGGATCTACCGGGCCCTGCCCGGAGACCTGCACAAACGGGCCCTTGCGCACGCCCTGGTGGAACGTGTGGGCGGGTGCGGGTGCGAGGTCGGTGCTGACGGCCTGCTTGGCGGTGCTCATTGTGATCTCCTGTGGCTTGGTTGGGGTCGTGTTACGGAAAGTCGTGTTACGGAAAATCGAGAGGGACGACGCCGGTCACGTCGCCTCGGTCATCGAGGACCGCTGCCCGGTCCCACCGGTCCATGGCCGTGCACGGGTGGGAAATCCCGAAGGCGATGACGTCACCCGGGGCCGGGGCGTCA
>JBMDWZ010000212.1:0-8615 GCA_048594865.1 Beutenbergiaceae bacterium | reverse complement strand
GTGAAATCTGAGGCGTGTGAATGGTTGTCATGCGAGAGGTCCACGGGACCCGGATCGGCTTGGCGAACCTCGACGGTAATGCCGCGGGCCTGTACCGAGCCGGCAGCGTTGGTTAGCTCCGCGGTGTACTCATAGGACCCGTTATGGCGCCCTCGAATCGGCACCGTGATGGACTGTGCTTGCGGTGAATCTGCGACCAGGTAGCGGTGCGCAATCGACTTCCCATTCTCGAACAGACGCATCGAGTGGGCATTGACTCCCCACCACAGGTTCATCGTGATGTCGTAATTGCCATCGTCCGTGCCGCGGTGTCCGTTGTTCGAGCTGAGTTCGCCCGACGCCGGTGCTTGCGATGCCGTTTCCGTCGCCTCGGCAAAGGCATAGGTGGTCTGCAGCGACCCTTCGTGGTCGAATCGGATGAGGTGTTGCCGCCGGGAGTCCTCAATGCGCACCCGGTCGGTGGTGTCCAGGGTGAGTGAGCCCGGGCGGTCAAAGTCCACCGCTAGGACACCCGCTCCACGCTCCAGCCGGAATCCCGTGATCGAGGCAAGATCGACCGAGTCGCCGTACGTGGCCTCGGTTCCGTCGGAAAAGGTGATGAGGTCGCCCGGTTGAAGCAGAAGTGGAGTGACCGCACGTCCGGGACTGCCGGTCTCGATGTTCTGCACCACCGAGTCGTCGAAGAAGGACAACACCACGTGGCTGTCGTTGGTCCGATCGAGGTAGGCGACGCTGAAGTCCGACCCGAGGGCGCCGATCTGATCGGCCGGCACCGTCCCACCCTCGCGGTAAGGCTCGGCGTAGTACGTGCGCGCCACCTCGACTTGGCTCACCGAGGATCGCTGCGGGAACGGACCCCACGCATCCTCATCGTTGCTGTTCAAGACATGAACGACCGTGCCCATCGCCGGGTGCCACAACAAACCGGGTCCCATGCGCAGCCGGTTATAGCCGTGACGCCGGCCCAGCAACGTGGCGATGTAGTACGAGGGGCGCCGGACAAAGAGGTAGTCGAGGTCGACCGACCCCGCCTGACGAAACTCGGTGAACCTGTCCGAGGCGAGGTAGGGCAGATCGGCGATGGCACTCTCGCGTTCGGACTCGGTGACCCCCAACGGCGCCTTGCTGCTGTGCATCCATGTGCGAGGTGAGGTGCTCTTCTTCTCCAGCGGCACGATCGGGCCAGGATTCGACTTCCACGCTTCGCGGGCCGCGAAGATCTCATCCTCGGTCGGATGAAAAGCCGCCAGTCCCGGGATCTCGCTAATCAGCGCCCTGCCAAGGGAGGTCCGGTCCTTGACCTCATTGGGCTCCAGTTCGAGGGTGAAAGCAGGGATCCGAGCAGACGCCGCACTCCAGTGCAGGTAGCCCGCACGGTCCGGCTCCAGCACGCTCGCATAGCTGATGAAGTCGGCCATGGACCGCGCCATCTCCACCGGTTCACTGAAACCGGACAGGTACCCCTCGGCCAGGTCCGGGATCGCCACGATGAAGGAATAGTCGAAGTCGTATCCCAGTGGTTCGTGACTGTGGCCAGCATCGGAGATCCCGTGCACGCGCAACACTTCCCAGCACTGCGACACCTGCGCGGCCAGATCCTCATCATCGAAGAGGTCGGCCGTCATGCTGGCACCGACCAATCCCGCCACCACCTGGTTCGTGTACGGCGTTGGTTGGCGCCAGTGCGGAAGGGAACGGTCCACGAGCCATGAGCTCGAGGCCTTGACGGTGGACTCGATTTCGGGCAACCACTGAGTCAGCTGGTCAGCTTCCCTCAAGTATCGATACGTCGTCGTCAACGCGACACTGCCAAAACCAGTGGGGGCCAGGTGCGGGACCTCCCAGTCGTATTCCGACCATGAGCCGTCTGG
This sequence comes from Beutenbergiaceae bacterium, assembly GCA_048594865.1. Taxonomy (GTDB): domain Bacteria; phylum Actinomycetota; class Actinomycetes; order Actinomycetales; family Beutenbergiaceae; genus CALKWS01. The sequence goes on along the minus strand of JBMDWZ010000212.1, from coordinate 6,744 downwards.
GAGTTGGCTATCGAGGTAGAAACCCAACGCGGCCTCGATTCGGTCGCGGAGTTTGGCGTCACCGAAGTACGGGTTCCACGGGCGGTCATGAGTGAGGAACCAGGTGAGGGTGGCCACCTGCTCCATTTCCCGAGCGTTATACGGCTGCTCCGGGGAGCGCCACCAACCGTCCTCCATCCACCCGAAGTGCGGATCCTCATCGCGAATGCTGTTAGCGATAGGCGCGACGACGGTGAGGTAGGCCGCAAAGACGTGCTCGGTGTCGTCGAACGTCGTTCGATCGGGTTCTGCATCGAGTGCGTCGACTAGGGGCAACACGTTGCCCTCCGAGGTGGCGTGGGCGGTTGCTGCACCGTGCAGACCACGGGCAGCGAAGGCGGCGATAGAAGCCGCCCCCACCCCGGCTAACACGGCCCGGCGAGATATGGGGCTAAGGACGGGCTTGGGCATGGTGACTCCTTTGTCATAGCGGCCGACGGTGGCCAAGGTCTGCGTGTGGCTTTGCTGGTGCGCGGAATTATCTGCGGTGGCCCCTCACCCCTTCAGGCCGGATCGTGAAAGGCCTTCGACGAAGTGCCTTTGGGCGAAGAGGAAAACGATGATGATGGGGATCACCGTTAGCGCAGTCGCACCGATCTGGGTGTTGTGGATGGGCTCGCCGTAGCCGTCCTGGTAGCGCGTGAGGCCAAGGCCCACCGTGAAGAGGTGCTCGCTGCGCAGGAAGATCAGCGGCTCGAAATACATGTTGAATGAAGCCAGGAACTTCATGATCGACACCGCCGCGATAGCGGGTCCGGCCAAGGGGAAAGCGATCCGCATGAAGATGCCCAATCGACCTAGGCCATCCAGGCGGCCGGCTTCCTCCAGTTCGATGGGCAAGGACAGGAAGAACTGGCGGAAGATGAACACAGCGACGATCGAACCCGGCCCGAGGATCGGCAGGATGATCAACGGAAGGTGTGTGTTCATCAGGCCCAGGTCCGCTACCCACCTGAAGATCGGAATGATGGTGACTTCGGTGGGAATGAACATTCCCGCCATGAGGAGCAGGAACAACCACGAAGCGAACGGGAAGCGGATCCGCGCAAACGCATACCCCGCAAGGGCGCCGAGGATCACCGATGCCACAGTCACAATGGCAGCGATGTAGATCGAGTTGAAGTATTGCTGCGCGAAGGGTTGAACGGTGAAGATTCGGGCTACGCCATCCAGCGTCCACTCTCGGGGAAAGAGAGTGGGCGGGATCGCGAAGATCTCATTCGACGGCTTGAATGCCGAGAAGACCATCCACAGCATTGGGTACACGAACGGAATGCTCAGAACAATGAGCGCGGTGTAGATCCCGATCCGCGAGGTAAGCCTGCGTTTCCTGCCCGGACCCGACGACGGATCCGAGCTTGACGGGTCTGCCTCCGATGCCGGTTCATCCAACGGTTGGGGCTCTACTACTGGTGTAGCCGGTGCGTGCTCAGACTTCATCGTGTACCCACTTCTTTCGCGTGCCCCACTGAAGCGCGGCCACCACGAGCACCACGAAGAAGAGCAAAACCCCGATCGCCGATGCATACCCGAAGTCCTGCTGTACGAACGCTGTGCGGTAAAGGAGGTAGGAAATCACCGTCGTCGATCGACCTGGACCGCCCTCGGTCAGGATCTGGATCGGCGCGAAGACATCCATCGCACTGATCATCGTGATCATGGTGACCAAGAGGATGGTCGGGCTCATCATCGGCAAGGTGATCGAGGTGAACACGCGTCCGGGCCCGGCACCATCGATCCGTGCCGCTTCCTTCATTTCGCCAGGAACATTCTGGAGTGCTGCCAGGAAGAGGATCATGTTCATCCCCACCCCTTTGAACACCTGAATGACCACCAGCGTCGGCAAGGCCCAGTTGGGGTCACGCAGCCAATTCGGCCCCTCGATCCCGATCATCCCCAAGAAGCCGTTGATACCGCCATTTGAGGCGACTAGAAAGTTCCACACCAAAACCCAGGCGACCGTGGACACGATGACCGGCGAAAAGAAGAAGGTTCTGAAGGTCGTGGTCCCGGGCACTTTCTGATTCAGCAAGATTGCTAGCGCCATCGCGAGCGTCACGTTCAGCACCATGAGCATCACCGCGAAAAGCAATGTCACACCAAGCGATACCCACACCGTGGAGTCGCCCAACAACCGTGAGAAGTTGTCCGAACCGACCCAGGTGAACGTGCCCACCAAGGGGTTCCAGTCATGCAGCGCGTACCAAATCACGTAGCCGAATGGCACCAGTCCCAGGAAGAAGATTCCCAAGATCACCGGGGCAACGAAACCGATGCCAACGACCGAGTCGATTCTTTGGAGCCGCCGCGAGGAGCCGCGGATGGGCGACTCCTCGCGGCGAGTGCGTGCAGTAGTGGCGGTCATCAGTCGCCGGAGATAATCGGGTCGATCTCGGCACAAACAGCGCTCAGGACGCTCGGGATATCCGCATCTGCGGTCCACAGTGAATCGAGTTCGATCCGGACGGGATCAGCGATATCGCTCATCTGCGGGTGACCCATCTTGGCCACGGCCTCAGCGGACTGATCAATGACCGTTCCCTGTAGTTGCTCGGTAGTGAGCAACGGCGCCGCATCGGACAACACATCGATCGTCAGTTGTGAGGTGCGAGGCGGCGGGAAGTACTGAGCGAGCAAACGCGAGTTCTCGGGATTGCTGAAGTAAGCCAGGAAGTTGGCGGCGATATCGGCGTTGTCACCTTGAGCCACCACGCCCACGCCACCCTGCCCAACGACCGGAACCTCACCTGCGGGTCCGGCAGGCAGCGGGAGGAAGTCCCATTCGAAATCGTCTCCCAGGCCGGTGGACGCACTGAGCTGGGCCAGCAAGAAGGCCGATTGCCCGCTTGGGAAGTCGAACTGTTCGCCGGGCAATGGCATCGCACCGTTCTCGAAAGCGTTGGTGTGATACCACTCGAAGAACTCCACCACTTCTGGCTGATCAAATTGGCACTCGGTGCCGTCCTCGCTCCAGGGGGCAGCGCCCCAAGCCAGCCACATCGGCCCAAGCCCGTCGTTCCAAGTTGCATAGGGACTCGACCCGTTCATGAACCCGGTACCCGAGGTCTGATCGGCGACCTCCGCGGCGATTGCGATCATGTTGTCGTAGGTCCAGTCGCCGGACTCCAGCAGGTCGCGCGGATTGTCCTGACCGGTCTCTTCAATGAGGTCGAGGTTCACGTAGATCCCGAAGGGACTGTTGGAGAAGGGGTAGCCGTGGATATCGCCATCCACGGACCACAATTCGGTCGCCCCCGGGATGAGGTCGTCCAGGTCATACCCCTCGGTTTCGGAGAACACCGGATCCAGGTTCGTGAATACCCCGGAAGTAACGAATTGGGAAGCGTATGACTCCATCACCCACGCCAGGTCTGGAGCGTCGCCACCTGCAATCTGGGTGGTTAGCGCGTTGATGTACTCCTCGAAAGCGAAGGCATCGAAAGTGATGGAGCTGACGAGTTCGGGATTTTCCTCAATGTAGGCGTCGGCGATTTCGTTAAAGACCTCATGGTGGCCTTCATTCGCACTCCAGACAGTCATCCGAAGATCTACTGGATCGGCCGGGGTTTCTGGATCTGCGCCGTCGTCTGATCCACCATTGGACGTACATGCGGCGGTGAGTGCGATCACGCCAGTGATCGCACCAACGATCGCTGCCCGACTGCGTTTCCTTGAGATTGTCATGTGATTCTCCTATTAGCTCCGTTGCTCAGGTTGTTCTGGTTGTTTTCTTTCACGACTTTTGCTGCACGTCGCCATGCACACATGCGGTATTTCTTCCTCGACTCGCGAACGGTGAATGCGCTGCCTGAATGCGCTATTGGTCGGATTGCTTTGCTGGCATTCAGACTCCGTTCGTGGGCCGTGGTGGTCAGTAGGGGTAGACGCCGTCAGGCCAATGCAGCTCGACGCCGGTGCGCACCAGTTCGTCTTGGTAGTCGCCCAAGGTGTCGGGGTCGCCGTGGACCGAGTGCGGTGTGGTGCCGGTGTCCCGGCAGTACGCGGCCAGGTGGCCGGCGGCCTCGCCGATGTTCCACTCCACCGGGTGCAGCCGGTAGCAGCCGTTGGTGATGTGGGTGGTGCCGATGTTTTTGTTGGCGGCGAGCAGGTTCGTCATCCGGCGTGGGATGAGGGCACCGAGCGGAATCTCAAACGGCGTGGAGGCCACATCGATGTAGGTATCGCCGCCGGTGGAGGGGTGCAGGTCGATGCGGTACATGCCCACGCCCACCGACTCCTCATACCGGGTGGCCCCGGCATCTCCGCGCACGGCGTAAGACACGTCGTTTTCGGTGATGGTGGTGAGTGCCTTGATGCGGCGCGATTCGCGGTGGTAGACCGCCTGGGCCAGACCATCATCGGTGCCCATCACATCGGGCCGAAGGCGCAGCCCGGGGAAACCGAAGCCGCCGTCTTCACGTGGCGCCTCGGTTTGCATCCAGTACAGCATCGACAGGCTCAGCTGCCGAGCATCGGCGATCCGGGCCTGGGCCTGCTCCCGGTCGAGGTTCAAGACCGGTTCTTCGAAGTAGTCGATGCTGGGCCAGTTCACCAGGCACAGGTCGCTCTCGTAGTAGCCGGGCTCGTGTAGGTCACGGGCGGCGATCCGGCGGAAGATCCAGAGGTTTCCATCGCCGGGGTTCTTGGACTGATCCGCGAAGACCGCAAGGGCATCATCACCGGGGTTGGGGGTGAAGCTGCGGGTGTCCATCTCCAGGGTGCGCGGGCTGGGAGCGGTCCAAGACAGCAACCGTTCCCCGTTCCAGGCTCCGGGGCGCAGGTTGCGCCAAAAGTCGTACTGCTCGGGGCGTTCGATCGTGTGATCGCCCTGCACGTGCTCCAACACGAAGCAGATGCTCAGGGCCTGAATATTGTCCGGTTGAGCCTCGTCGGGGGCGCTGGGTTCGCCGGTCTCGGCCGCGGACTCAAAGCCGGTGACGTACTCGGTGCCGGTCAACGGCAAGAGTTCGCCAGTTTCGGTGGCGTCGATGACGTAGTCGGCGCTGACGGTGGTCCGGTGCGCCCCGTCCGCTGAGGTGAGCGTGACCGAGGTGACCCGATCGCCGTCGGTCGCTGCCGCACTTGGCCACACCTGCTCCAGCACTGTGATCCGACCAGCGGAGCGCGCCGGGGCGAGCATCTCTTCCAAAACGCCGAGGGCGACCCTGGGCTCGTGACAGAGCTTGGAGACCCACCCGGCACCGGGGTTGAGGGCTTCCCATTCCCGGGCCTCATCGGTGAGGGGGTAGGACCGGCGGTAGACCTCACGGATCCCGTCGCGCAATCGGCGGTAACGAGCAGTGGCGCCGAACTTCTCAATCCACGGGTGCTCGTCGGGGGGCACGCCCTGGGAGGTGAGTTGGCCACCGATCCACGGGTGTTCCTCGGTCAGCACCACTCGGGAGCCGCGATCGGCGGCCGCGAGTGCGGCAGCGACGCCGCCCAGTCCCCCGCCGACGACGAGGACGTCTGTGGTCAGTTCGGTATGTGTCACGTGTAGTTCCGTTCTTCTTCGACGATCGGTGTGCTTGGTGGTTCGGTGATCGATGGCGGCGCGATGAGGGTCTCGCCCTGCACTTCGGCGCATTCGAGGAGTTGGTGGGTCTGCAGCGGAGCGGCCGGTGGCGAGTCCGGGCCCGCGGTTCCGACCAGCCGGGAGAGCAGCAACAACGCGCGTGCGCCCATCTCCTCGCGGGGAATGGTGTAGCCGGACCAGCGCGTGGGCCCTGGGACAAGGTGGTGGGGTTGGCCAAGCAGGAGGACCGAAACGTCCTCGGGGACCCGCACGCGGTGCGCGGCCAAGGCCATTCGCACACCGTCGGGATCGTTCTCGGGGCTGAGCAGAATGGAGGTGAGCTGGTGATCCACGATCCCGGCGGCGGCGCTGGCGGGATTGACCGGGTCGATGTAGACCTCCTCCAGGCCGTGTTCGGCCATCCCGGCTCGGTATCCGGCCAGCCGGTCGGTAGTGGGTTGGTCGTCGCTCCGTGCGCCGATGTACCCGATGCGGGTGTGCCCCACTTCGGCGGCCCGGGTGACGGCGCGGTGGGTGGCGGTACGGTAATCGGCGCCGACGTAGGGCAGGTTGCCGCCCTCGACTTCCCGCTTGCCGACGAAAACGAAGGGGTAGTTGGTGTCCACGAGGTGCTGCAGCTCGGCGCGTTCTTCGTATTGCCCGATAAGCAGGCAACCGTCAGCGATACCCAGACGCTGCCAACCGTCGCGCACCAGCCGGCGTGAGCCGTCCACGACCTTGGCGCTGGTGAACAGCAGCAGGTCCACGCCCAGTTGTTCCGCGGCGTGCTCGATGCCGATGAGGAAGGGGCCGTAGAAGTCGCGGCCGTGTCGCGGGAAGGTGGTCTCGTACGTGAAGACGCCGAGGATCTGGTTGTGTCCGCCTGCAAGCCGTTGGGCGACGGGATTGGCGGAGTAGCCGGTGATGTGGATGGCGTCCAGGACCCGCTTGCGGGTGTCCTCGCTGATCCGAACTCCGGCCGGTGTGCGGCCGCTGAGCACGAACGAGACGGTCGTCTGGCTCACCCCCGCGAGGGCGGCGACATCAGCTTGGGTGACGCGGCGCCTGGGCATGTGGTCCTCCTCGACCGAACTTCGTTGTAGTCAAGGAGTCTGCCTGCGCAGGCAGGGGCGAACAAGCAGATAATGCGCATTATTTGCAGGTGCTGACCGACGGCGCAGCCTCACCAT
>JBMDWZ010000211.1:0-24639 GCA_048594865.1 Beutenbergiaceae bacterium | reverse complement strand
GACGGCGGCGAGCGCCTAGCCGGTGGCAACGACAGCGAGGTGGTGCTGCGCGGCGGCCGAGTGCACCGCTCCGCCGGCCCGTGGGCGCCCGCCACCCGTGCGCTGTTGGGCGTCCTGGCACGGGCGGGTATCGACGAGGTGCCCCGGGACGCGGGCCTCGACGAGCATGGCAACCAGATGCTGACCTACCTCCCAGGCGAGGTGGGGCACTACCCGCTGCCGGATTGGATGTGGGAGCAGTCGGTCCTCATCGATGCGGCGCGGCTCGTACGGCGAATCCACGACGCCTCCCGCGACCTGCTCACCACCGACCTCCCATGGCAATCGCCCGCAATTAGCCCGGTCGAGGTGATCTGTCACAACGACCTGGGCACCTACAACATGGTGTTCAGCGGCGGGCGCCTGACCGGAATCTTCGACTTCGACCACGCCGGGCCAGGGCCACGCCTGTGGGACCTGGCCTACTTGGGCTATCGCCTAGGCCCAGTCGTAAGTGACGCCGACTCCCCCACCGACTGGCGCGCACGCCTGCGCCTGCTCCTAGACGCCTACGGCCACGAGGCCTCGATGGCACAGCTGCTGAGCATGATGAGCGACCGAGTGGCCGCGATCGAGCGCTACACCAGCGCCGCAGCCCAGCGCACCGGCCGGGAGGACTTAGCCGAGCACGCGCGCATGTACCGCGCCGATGCCGCTCGAATTGCGGCCCTCGCCGCATCGGAAGCACCAAGCGCCGGGTAGCTAATGCACCGAGTGCCAATGCACCGAGTAGCTCATGCGCCGCGCGCTACAGCAGCGCTGCCACGTCTCGCAGCGCATGAACGCCTCGGGGTTCAGCAGAGAGCATCGGCACCTCGATGGCGTCCTGTCCCGCGACCGCCCGCGCCGCGTCCAGCAGCTCGACGTCGCCACCCTCTGGCACCTGGTTGATCACCGCGGGGCCCATCGAGACCTGCGCGTCCCGCAACTCCTCGGTGGCGCGGTAGGTCTCGGCGATCACCATGTGCCGGGGAACCAACACCAGCCGCACCGCAGAGTCCTCGCTACCCAGCCGCTGCGCCGCCTGCTCCAAACGGTACCGGCGCGCGTGCAGGCGCTGCAGCAGCGGGTCCTCGGTAGCGGCCGTAGTAGAAGACCCGACGACGGCGTCAGCGAACCTGTCCGCGCGCACCGCGGCCTCGCGTTGCCGCACCAGCCCCTGCACCCACGGGGTGAGCAGCGAGGGCAGGTTCAGCATCCTTAGCAGGTGCCCGGTGGGCGCGGAGTCCACCACGAGGGCATCCCAGGTGCCCGGCACCTGCTCCATCGCGGTGATCAGTTCATCGGCGAGCGCAGATTCGACCATGCCCGGGCTCCCCGCGGCCTGCTGCAGGTGGCGGCGAACCGCCGGCATGATCTCCCTGGGGACCGCCTTGTAAGCGTCCTCGATGACATCGGAGATCCGCCGCTGCACGCTCGTATCGGGGTCGGGCTGACGGGCCCACACCCCGCGGCCGACCTCGGTGGGTTCATCGGCAATCGGCTGTCCAAACACATCGCCCAGGCTGTGCGCAGGATCGGTCGATAGCAGCAACACTTTCGCTCCGGCGTCGGCCGCTTTCATCGCGAGCGCCGCGGAGATGGTGGTCTTGCCGACCCCGCCCTTGCCGCCAACGATCGTGATCGGGCTCAACAGCACATCCCCGGTTGTCCGTACTCCTTGTCGCCCATGCGCTGATGCCACTCGTGCACGTCGGCAACCAGGTAAGGGATCACATCGAGGGTCTCGTACGCGACGGGGTTTTGCACCCCCAACGCGTCGAGCAACACCAGCGCGCGCAGAGTGTCGTGCTGGGTGCGGGCATCGCGCCGGATCTCGGCCCGCCACCGCGACTCAAAGAGTTCGTCGTGGAAGGCCAACATCCGGCGCCACCATGCGGCGAGCGACTGGGCCCGATCGGGACTCAACGCTTATCGGCTCCCGCACCTACGTCGTCGGGCTCCTCGATGGGCACCTGATAGTCCGGGCTCTGCCGGGCCTTGAAGGTGCGCACCAAGGCGATCGTGGCCTCCACGATCAGCCACAGCGCGAGCAACAAGATCGCCGCGTCCAGCGGGGCGAGCAGGAACCGGTCGATGGCTTCATCGGAAGTGGCGAAGGCGATGAGGTTCACCACCAGCGCCCACGTGGTCATCACCAGCAGGAACACCAGCGGGATGAGCACGGCGAGCGGGTTTCGGCGGTTCTTGGTCACCCACACCGCGATCACCGACAGCGCTAGACCGGCGGTGAGCTGGTTGGTGGTGCCGAACAGCTGCCACAGGGTTCCGAGCGCGAAGTTGTCCGGGATCCGGGTGAGCAGGAACGGGATGATCGTGGCGACCAAAGTGGCAAGCGTGAGGTTGCGGGCCAGCGGCTTGATCCGCGCCATCTCCGCGATCTCCTGGACGATGTAGCGCTGCAACCGCACGCCGGTGTCCATAGTGGTGGCCGCGAAGGAGACCACGAGGACCACGGCGAAGATGACGCCGACGTTCAGCGGGATGCCGATGTTGGAGGCAAAGTGACCCACGCCGTACACGAAGTTATTCGTGGCACCGGCCGCGGCGGCGGCGTAATCGGGGTAGAACTCGGTGTTCCAGTGCGCGAGCGGGTCGGGGATCGCTTGGGTGTGCGCGGCGTAGGCGACCACACCGGCGGTACACGCCAGGATCGAACAGACCGCGAGCGTTCCTTCACCGGCCGCGCCGAGATACCCGACCATGCGGGAGTCGGTCTCCTTGTCCAACTGTTTGGCCGTGGTTCCAGAGGCCACCAGGGAGTGGAACCCGGAGATGGCACCGCAGGCGATGGTGATGAACAGCAGCGGGAACCAGGACGGCGCATCGGCGGGGACCTCGTTGACCACCGGGGCCACGATCCGGTCCCAGCCGATGAGCAGGCCGGCGATGATGACCACGAACGCCACCGACATCTGGTGCAGGTTGATGTAGTCGCGGGGCTGCAGCAGCATCCAAACCGGGATCCTGGAGGCGATGAACGCGTAGACGAACAGGAACACCACCCACAGGGTGTGCGGGGTAATGCCCAGCGGTTCGGCGATGGCGTCCAGCGAGATCGGGAACATGACGCCCAGCGGGATGCACGCGTACACCAGCACCAGCGCGATGATCGAGGGCACCAGGGCCGCGGTGCGCTTCTTGTACACGATCTGGCCCACGGCGATCGCCAGCGGAATCTCCACCAGTACCGGCAGCACCGCGGCTGGGAAGTTCACGAAGAGGTTGGCGATGACGATGGAGAACACCGCGTTCACCATCGTGAGCAGAAAAAATATGATCAGAAGAAAGAGGGTGCGCGAGCGCTTGTTGATCACGTCGGCAGCGAGGGTGCCGATGCTCTTGGCCTTGTGCCGTACCGAGACCGCGAGGGCACCGAAGTCGTGCACGCCGGCAGCGAAGATGGTGCCGATGACCACCCAGGCCAGTGCCGGGCCCCAGCCCCAGTACACCGCGATCGCCGGGCCCACGATGGGCGCGGCCCCGGCTACCGAAATGAAGTGGTGGGAGAAGACGATGTGCTTGTTCGTGGGGACGAAGTCCACACCGTCTTTGAACCGGTGCGCGGGGGTAACGTAGGCAGGGTCCAGGCCATAGACCTTGTTCGCCAGGTATGGCGAGTAGAACCGGTAGCCGAGATAGAACAGCACGACCGCTGCGAGTAGCACCAATACCGCTGGCATCTTTCCTCACTTTCAAGACACCCGCGCTGGGCACCCCTAGTCACGACGATGTAATAAGGTGCCCAGCAATTTAGCAGTATTCACAGAGGTAACGGAGCACAATGACGCAGGTGTCCAAGGTGTGGCGGCGAGCCATCGTCGGTGAACTGTGCTGGGACACAGCCTCAGGGCCGCAGGCTCGCGGCGTGGTTCCGCTGTGCTTGGACGGCCGCCCGACGCTCGCGCTGCCCTATTCCTACTACGCAGACGTCGCAGGATTGCACGGCAAACCGGTCACCTTCAGCGTCACCAAGTCCGCCGGCGGGGACGCCGGTGCGATGACCGGCCGGGTCCGTATTGTGCACGACCTCGACGGCGAGGTGTTCCTGCGCGAGCTGCTCACCCAGGAGATCGTGAAGTTCCCGCCGACGCGGCTGCTCGCCGATGGTCTGATGGCCCAGCGCGACAACTGGTGGTGGGTGGCGCGGATGCTGGTGACGTTGGAGGTTGAGGACTCCCACGCCCTGCCGGTGCGGGAAGACACCAACGACGCGCTGCTGGTGCGTGAGTTCGGCGGCGGGTCGGCGGAGCCCGGCACCACTTGCGGGCCCCGCGTGTCAGTGGCGCGGATAGCGCAGTGGCCCGTGTCTGGGGCGATCAGCGTGCCCGGCGCGTCAGCTGACGGGGCAACACCCGCGGCAACCGAACGATCAGAGGACGCCTCCACCCGCGCGCTGCTCTTTGGGCATGCCCGCTCCCCCGACGCCGAACGGTGGGAGAGCTGGAGCCGCACGGGGGTCCTGCAGGCCGGGCAGTTTCACGTTACCGAGGCCCACGGGCAGCCGAGCACCGTTGGTCCCATGAGTCTGCTGCAGCGCTACCGAACGCATCGGGCGCGCGCAAAGGACTGCAGGCGCGGCCTGGCACAAGCCAAACGCGACGCGGTGCCTCAGTCCACCTGAACGCTGCGCTCGGCAGCTCGCCGCACCCACACCACGTTGATCGTGGCCAGCACCACCAGCAGCGCCCCGGCCGCGAACACGAACGAACCCGAGGCCCACTCTTCTTCGAAGCACAGGTCGGCGATATTGCCGTCGTAGTCGATATCGGTTGGGCAGATGACCCGTGGGTAGAGGCTTGCGAGCAGATAGGAGCCGCAGGAAAACACCCACACGCCAGCCACCAGTGCCCATCCGCTGCGCAGGAACATCAGAATCACGCCGGCGACAGCTCCCAGCAGGGTCACCCCGACGGTTCCGACCGGCCCAAAGTTCTGATGATCAAAGTCGCCCACGAACCACGGCACGGCAAAACTCAAGGCAATCAGCAACGTGCCGATCACACCCACAACCGCGGGGAGGTACGACCACGCCGGCGGCCTTGAGGGCATGGGAGGCGGTGGCTGCATCATCCCGACCATCGTAAATGGCACCGCACGGACGCGCTAAATGTTCGAAACGGTCCGATTGCCGCAGGTGAATGGTGGGGACACCCGGGCCGTTCGGTAGGTTCGTGACATCCGCAGAGAGGACCGATCATGGACACCGGCGCCCTGCCTAACACCGACGTGAGGCCAGCCGAGCACGACTATTCCCCGTGGGTCTTTCAAGGCCGCGCGACACCAGCTCAGCGTGCCGATCAAGACCAGCACCAGCACGAACTCATCGCGGCACATCCCGGTTGGGAGATCGCCACGGATTGCTTCCTGAGCCCGTGGGCGTCGGTTGACCCCGACACCTTTGTGTTCGGTGAGCGCAGTTACGTGGCTGCACACGCCTACCTCACCGGCGATCTGCGCTTTGGCGCGAACTGCACCGTGAACGCCTTCACCGTGGTGCGCGGTCTGATCACCATCGGCGAAGGTGTGCGGATCGGCGCCCACACCTCGCTCCTGGGTTTCAACCACACGATGAGCGACCCCGATGAGTTTGTGTTCCGCCAACCGATGTCGGTCAAGGGCATCACCATCGGCAATGACGTGTGGATCGGCTCGCATGTGGTGGTGCTCGACGGCGTCAACGTGGGTGACAAGGCGGTGCTGGCGGCGGGTGCGGTGGTGACCAAAGATGTGCCCGCCGGCGCGATCGTCGGCGGCAACCCGGCGAAGCTGATTCGGTGGCGGGTTGCGCCGATCGACGACGGCCAACAAGGCACAGACGCATCAGCGGGATCGGCCTCCACATCCGCTGCCGAAGGTCCCACTGACTTTGCGGCCCGGTGCGCCGACTTCGGCGATCGAGCCAGGGCGGCGGCTGCGGGCATCCTGGCACGTCACTATGACCCAGACCTGGATCTGTTCACCCACCAGCCCGATGGCCGGATCACCGCCCGCGCACAGTGCGATGCGATCGAAATCGCCGATCTCCTCCTGGGTGCCCCGCCGGAGCCGTGGGAGCGTGAGGCCATTGCGCAGCGCATGGCTTCTTGGCAGCAGGAATCGGGCCACATCCCAGAGCTCACCGCCCAAGGCACGCCAAACCTGGATGCCTCGGCACCCGATTATCACCTGCTGTGCGTGGGGTACGCGCTGGACATTCTGGGCCACGAATTGCCCTACCGGACGCCGATCTCGGCGATGTCTCCAGCGCAGGTGCGAGAAGAGCTCACGAGCCGCCCCTGGAACCGCGCCGGGTGGGGTGCAGGCTCCCGCGTGGACGCGATCGGCACCGCGCTGCGCTGGGACCTGCCGCGCCACAAGGCCGATCCGATCCTCGCCGACGTCGTATTTGGCTGGCTGACTCAAAACGTGGACCCCAGCACCGGAATGTGGGGCGATGCCCGCGAGCAGGAGACCCTGCAGGTGGTGAACGGCTACTACCGCCTCACCCGCGGCACCTTCGCCCAGTTCGGGCTGCCGGTCCCCTACCCCGAAGCGTGCATCGATGCGGTGTTGCGGCACGTCACCGACCAGCGGTACTTCGCCGCCGATCGCCAAACGGCCTGCAACGTGTTGGACGTGGCCCACCCGCTGTGGCTGGCTTCTCGGCAGACGTCGCATCGCGAGCCCGAAATTCGCGCGGTGGCACAGCGGTTGCTGTCCGATGCCTTGAACCACTGGGACGACGGATTCGCATTCGCTGCCAAGGCTGGTGCCGCGAATCAAGGCGAGGCGACCATGGGTTTGCAGGGTACCGAGATGTGGCTCTCGATCGTCTGGCTGCTCGCGGACCTGGTGGGCGTCTCGGGGCACTTGGGATATCGGATGCGCGGGATTCACAAACCCGAGCCCGTTCCGGGCCTCCTACCAAGCTTGCGTTAGATAGGTTAATTCGGGGCCGCACCAGTGCCACCCATTCGGGCGCTGGCGACGATCACACGCGCCCCGGAAAGTGCCTACCTGACGAGCCATGACCACACCACCTTCTGCGCCGCAGCCCGCCGGCCGGTTCCCGCTGCTGTCCTACCCCGCGTTCGTGCGGTTCTGGATGGCCGACGCCGTATCCTCCCTGGGCGCATTCGTGGCCACCCTCGGGGTGCAGTTCGTGATGATCGATCAACTGGGCTCCAACCAGGCTGAGATCGGCGTGGTGCGGACCGCGCAGTGGCTTCCGATGCTGTTGTTCGGGTTACTGAGCGGGGTCTTACTGGACCGGATCCGCCGTCGTCCGGTGTTGATCGCATCCGACACCGCAGCAGCGGTGGCGTTGGGAACTATCGCTGCCTTGGCACTCACCGGAACGTTGACGTTGAGCCTGCTGATGGTGTTGGTGTTCATTTTGGGTGCCAGTTCGGTGTTCTTCCGGGCCGGACATCAGAGTTACCTGCCGTCACTGGTGCCGGTGCGGCTGCTGCCGACGGCCAATGCCCGCATCGAGCAGACCATGACGGCCGCCGAATCGATCGGGCCGCTCGCCGCTGGCGCGCTGATCCGGGTGACCTCGGCGCCGGTCGCGATCGCGGTGGACGCCGTCACTCGGCTGATCTCTGCGATCCTGATCTCCCGGATCAAGGAGCCCGAACCAGAGCCCGAAAAGGCGGCGAACCGGTCGATTCTCCGGGAACTGATCGAAGGCGCACGGTGGGTGTACGCGCACCGCACGCTCGCGCCGTACGCGGTGAGCCTGCACGTGTGGTTCTTCTTCCACTCCCTCATCACCACGCTGTACGTGTTCTACGCCAGCCAAGAGTTGGGCCTGGATGCACTGTGGGTGGGCGTGACACTCGCCTGCGCCGGGGTCACCGGAGTGCTCGGCGCAGGTTTGGCTCCGCGTGCTGGGCAGCGGTTCGGGGTTGGGCGCGTCTATGTGCTGAGCATGTGGCTGTGCCCGGTGGCATATCTGGGCATCGTCCTGGCTCCGGCTGGCCAGTGGGGGATTGTGGTGTTGTGCGCCTCCTATGCGCTGAACGGGCTGTCGATGGGGCTGCAGGACCCGTTGTCGCTGAGCTACCGAAATGCGGTGACGCCCAGTGCGATGCGCGGTCGGATGAACGCGACCATCCGAAGCTTCAACTGGAGCATGCTGGCGATCGCGGGCCCGGTGGCCGGGTTTGTGGCGTTGAGCATCGGCAACCGCCCGACCTTGGGGATCGGAGTGGCTGGCGTTGCGTTCGCCGCGCTACTGGTGGCGGTCTCACCCTTCAGGGACGCGAAGATGCCCGCGGATCCCGACCACGACGCCGCGGCGGGAGGCTAGCTAGATCGCGCTGATCTAGGCGCGCGAGCCCACTCGCTCTAGCCGGCGGCGATCTGCGCCCGAACGCGGTCCAGGGACTGTTGGCTCGAGGCCAGCATCGACTCCTGCGCACCGGCGCTTCGGCGCGCTTGCAGCACGGCGGCGAACTCCGCCTCCGCCTCGGCCAGCCGGCCCTGATGGAACCAGACCTTGGCGCGGTGCTGGCGCATTGTGAGGCCACGGGCCGGATCGTCGGCGCTACGAGCCACCAGGTCGGAGTACACGGCCTCGGCAGCGTCCAACGCGCCCTGGTCGCGCAGCACATCCGCGCGCAGCGCGCGGTAGCGCAGGGACTCCGGATCCTGGGCCAGCAGGTCATCGAGGATCTCGAGCGCGTCGTCGTACCGGCCCTCGCTGGTGGCGATGATCGCTTCGGCCGCTTCATCGCCGGCGACCGAGGCTCGGAACTCATCGACGTCGCTGATGTAAGGGCGAAGGTCGCTACCGCGGATCTGGTAGCCATTACCCAAGTCGAGATCCTCGACCGTCACGTTCGACACGTCCACTCCTTATGCCCTCGATGTGTGGAAGGTAAACGTAACTTATAGATAGAACCTCACGCGAGTTATTGCCGGGGTTACTTTCCACACAGATGCAAAGGGGTGCTCAAGTCTGGGTGTGCTCAAGTCTGGTGCTCCTCCAGCCTGGTTCTACTCCAGCCTGGTTCTACTCCAGCCTGGTTCTACTCAAGCATCACTGCGCTCGGGCCAAATCCGCTCCGCAAGCCTTGCCAGTTGCGCGCGCAGCGCTGGGTGGAGCAGGACGACGGCGACGACTGTGCCGCTGGTGAGCTGCCAGCCGGTGGTGATTCCGACCGCTAGCGGGTCTGGGCCCACAACGCTCATCGCGCCTGCGCCGATGCTGCCCGAGGCTAGCCACGCCAGCCCCGTGATGATCAGCCCCACCATCGTCACGGCCACGAGTCCGGAGGCCAGGCTGTGCCACAGCGGCTCTTCACGTTGCCGACGAACCAGCCACCAGCCCATCGCCAGGCCAACGATGATCCCGAGCGGCGAGAAAGCGGGCAGGTCCACCACGAGTGAGTCCGGCTGCGGCAGTCCGCCGAGGATCGGGATCAGCGGCATCGGGCCGGAGTCGATCGCGCCCGGGGCGAAGATCGTGCCCGCACCCACGCTGAACCCGGGCCCGAGCAGGAACGCCAGGGCCCACACCATCATCACCGGGATCAGCAGGACTTGGGCCAGGATAATCACCCCGGTGCTCACCGGGTCGGCATGTAGACCGCGCTGCACGTCGAGGATCTGACTAAACCCGAACCCGACGCCAAGCCCGACCGCGATCACGGACGCCAGGCCTAGCACGATCAAGGTGCGGTTCGCTGCCCGCACTCCGGTGTGGACCCAGCCGTGCAGGTACTCCGCCAGCGGCGCGAGCCGCTGCGAGACTGGCGGGAATCGGCGCCGCATCCCCCACAGGGCGCCGATGGCGCCAACGGCGGCGGCGCCGATGAGCCCGATCGAGGCGCCCGGTGATGGGCCGGTGAAAAGTAGCAGCGCACCAAAGCCCACGTAGGCGACGACGGACGTGACGACCGGAATCCAGGTGACTAAGTTCGCGCGCCGAATCGAGGCGGACATGAGGAAAGCGAAGAGCACCGTGAGGCCCAGTGGTGCGATCGAGAGCGTCGCATCGCCCAGGCTCAACACGGCACCGTGGGCGAGGAACCAGCCCGAGGTGCCGATCGAGACCGCCTCGGTCCAGCCGGCGGCGCCCAAGGCCGGGTCGGAGGCCGTGGCCACGTAGACCGCGACCGCGGGGACCACGAGCACCAGCCAGCCAAGTACCACCGCTTCGAAACCTGCTAGGAGGCCCCGCAGCCACTGTTTAGGCAGGCGGATTCCAGGGCGCGATGAGGACACGTCGTGTTCCAGCACACGGGGCTGGAAGGACGGTGGGCGCGTGGTTGTGGTCATGTCAAAGCCATCGTCACCCGCGATCGCGTTGGCCGCGAGCAGGCGCGCCGAAGCGCGCCTAGCTCACATCCTCGGGCGAGGAACTCGTCCCGAGTTCACCGGGCCGCACAGGAGCCGACCGGCATTCACCGGCCGGCTATCCAGCGCGTCAGGCTCCCGCGGTCTCCAGCAGTTCGCGCACCAGCGCAGCGGTCTCCGACGGCGTCTTGCCGACCTTGACCCCGGCAGCCTCGAGGGCTTCCTTCTTAGCCTCGGCGGTACCTGAGGAACCGGAGACGATCGCACCGGCGTGACCCATGGTCTTGCCTTCGGGGGCGGTGAACCCGGCGACGTAGCCCACCACCGGCTTGGTCACGTTCTTGGCAATGAAGTCCGCGGCGCGCTCTTCGGCGTCGCCACCGATCTCACCGATCATGACCATGACCTTGGTGTCGGGGTCGGCCTCGAACGCGGCCAGGGCGTCGATGTGGGTGGTGCCGATGACCGGGTCTCCACCGATGCCGATGGCCGAGGAGAATCCGAAGTCCCGCAGCTCGTACATCATCTGGTAGGTCAGGGTTCCGGACTTGGAGACCAGACCGATGGGGCCATCGCCGGCAATGTCGGCGGGGATGATGCCCACGTTCGACTTTCCGGGGCTGATCAGGCCCGGGCAGTTCGGGCCGATCAGGCGCACGCCCTTGGAGACTGCGTAGTTGTAGAACTCCGCGGAGTCCTTGACCGGGATGCCCTCGGTGATGATGACCACCAGCGGCATGCCAGCGTCCACCGCTTCAACAACCGCGGCCTTGGTGAATGCCGGGGGCACGAACAGCACGGACACATCAGCGCCGGTCTGCTCGATCGCCTCGGCGACCCCACCGAAAACGGGGATTGAGGAGGTGGTGCCATCGACGTCGAAGTCGACGGTGGTGCCGGCCTTGCGCGGGTTCACGCCACCAACGATGTTGGTGCCGGAGGCGAGCATGCGCCGGGTGTGCTTCTGGCCCTCGGCCCCCGTCATGCCCTGAACGATGACTTTGGAGTCGGAGTTAAGGAAGATCGCCATGATTTCTTAGCAGCGCCTTTTCTTGATGGAGGTTTGAGGTCAGGAGGTTGCGGCCAGTTCGGCGGCCTTAGCGGCGGCGCCGTCCATGGTGTCCATGATGGTGACCAGCGGGTGGTTTGCTTCGTCGAGGATCCGACGGCCTTCGACGACGTTGTTGCCGTCCAGTCGCACAACCAGTGGCTTGGTCGCGGTGTCACCGAGGATTTCCAGTGCTTGCACGATGCCGTTGGCGACCTCGTCGCAGGCGGTGATTCCGCCGAAGACGTTCACGAACACGCTGTTGACCTGCGGGTCGCCGAGGATGACGTCCAGGCCGTTGGCCATCACCGAAGCCGATGCGCCACCGCCGATGTCCAAGAAGTTTGCGGGCTTCACGCCGCCGTGGTTCTCACCGGCGTAGGCGACGACGTCCAGGGTGGACATCACCAGTCCGGCACCGTTTCCGATGATGCCGACCTCGCCGTCGAGCTTGACGTAGTTGAGCCCGGACTCTGCGGCCTTGGCTTCCAGCGGATCGGTCTCCGAGGCGTCGGCCAGCTCGGCCCAGTCCTCGTGGCGGAAGTCCGCGTTGGCATCCAGGGTGACCTTGCCGTCCAGGGCGACGATGTCTCCGGCGCCGGTCTTGACCAGCGGGTTGACCTCAACCAGGGTGGCGTCGGACTCCACGTACACGGTCCACAGCTTGATGATCGCTGCCTTGACCTTGTCGGCAACGTCGGCCGCGAAGCCTGCGGCTTCAACGATCTCGGTGGCCTTGGCCTCGTCGATACCCACGTTCGGGTCGACGGCGATCCGGGCCAGGGCCTCGGGGCGCTCTTCTGCGAGCTGCTCGATTTCCATGCCGCCCTCAACGCTGGCCATCGCCAGGTAGCGGCGCTCGGCGCGGTCCAGCAGCACCGAGAAGTAGTACTCCTCGGCGATGTCAGCACCCTCGGCGATCATCACGCGGTGCACGGTGTGCCCCTTGATGTCCATTCCGAGGATCTGTTCGGCGACCTCTTGGGCCTCATCGACGGAGCGGGCGATCTTCACACCGCCGGCCGTGCCGCGGCCTCCGACCTTGACCTGCGCCTTGATGACGACGACGCCGGAGCCTCCAAGAAGCTTCTCAGCGGCGGCGCGAGCTTCCGCGCCGGTGGTTGCCACGAGTCCGCCGAGCACGGGGACACCGTGCGCTTCGAACAGATCACGTGCCTGGTACTCGAACAGGTCCATGTGTGCCTTTCATGCCGTTACGACGCCGATGCGGGCGGTGGTGCGCGGCGGGCCCCACCGCATGGCAGCCTATCGCGATTCGAGCCTTGGCTAGGACGTTCGGTGCGCAAGACCGGTCACACACCTCCGTGGCCCTAGTTCACCGAATCTAGGGCTTGACCGACGACGTCGGCGAACAGGTACATGCCCTCCCAGTCGGGGTGGGTCTGGTCTGCTTGGAGGTCGTCGAGGTTCTCGCTGATGGCGCCGTACCAGTCGGCGACCACGACGTTGTCACGCTCCGCGGCAATGCGATCCATGGCCTGGTTGGACTCTTTGACGAACGCCGAGGACCCGTAGAGGTTGACGAGCACGATGGTGCGCTCAGTGCCCAGGTTGTCGAGGGTTTGGTTGACGACGTCCAGGTCGCCGATACCGGCATTGGTGCCCGCGGCGATGACGACGACGTCGCGTACCTCGCCGGTGGAGAGTTGCGTCTCGATCGCCTGGGCCACGTCTGACCAGCGCCGGTTGGAGACCGCGTCGACGTGCATTCCCGGGAAGCGGTCCTGGAGGCCTGGCGCGGCGACGTACATCATCGAATCGCCGAAGCCAGTCATTCGCTTGCCGAGGTCGGAGGACTGGGAAGTTCCGTCGTCCTCCGGTTTGTCCTCACCATCTGACTTGCCATCACTCTCCGGCTCGCCGTGGTTGTCTGGCTCGTTCTCACTGTCGGGCTCGTTCGCACTGTCTGGCCCGCTCTCACTGTCTGGCCCGCTCTCGCCGTCAGACTTGCCCGCGCCAGCCTCCTCGGCATCATCGTCGGATTCGCTCGACCCGCCGTTGGCGCCCGCCTCTCCCCCGACACTCGCGTCACGAATCTCACTCGCGGCGCCGGTTTGGCTCCCCTCGACCGCGTCGCGAGCACCCTCGAGGGATTCCTCGATCTGCGACTGCGCAGGTGCGGTGGCCACAGCCACGGCCGAGAGCACGACGCACACTCCGGTCGCCGCGGCCGTGAACCGCGGCCAGGACAGCCACCGCGACCGAGCCAGAACTTCGCGGATACTGCGGGCGCACTGGATGAACCCTCGTTCCCGGATTGGCGATTCGATCCAGCGGTAGGAGGCCGCGGAAATCACCACGGTGAGCACCAGGGCGAACGCCCGCTGGGCCCACCAACCGCCCGATTCGGGCACCACCCGCGGGGCGAACGCGCCGACCAGGAGCAGGATTGGCCAGTGCCACAGGTACAGGCCGTAGGAGCGTTGCCCGATCCATTGCAGTGGCGCCAGGTCAAAGAGCCGGGTCAGGGCGTTGTTGCCGCGCGGGAGCGCGGCGATCACGCCAGCGGTGAGTAGCGCGGCCAGCAGAATGCCGCCCCGGTAGGCCCACGGGTTGTCCCAGCTGAGGAACACCATCAGACAGATCAGGCCGAGCAGCGAAAGTAGCCCGATGAGCACGCGTTGCGGCTCGCTCAGGTTCGGGGCCCGCTGCCGCGCGGCCGATCCCGAAGGCCTGCCTTGCCCCCCGGCATAAGCGACCGCGAGGGCGGCGCCGATCATCAGTCCGAACAGGTGGGTGTCGGTGCCGTAATAGGCGCGGGTGGGGTCCTGGGCCGTCTCTGCCAGTAGCGCCATCGCGAGCGCCGAGGCGGCCGCGAGTCCAAGAAGCAGCCAGGTCAACGCCTGCTGACGGCGGAAGGTGGCAAGCAGGAAGACGAAGATGATCGGCCACAACACATAGAACTGCTCCTCCACGGCCAGTGACCACAGGTTGAGGAACAGCTGCGGCGTGGCCTGGTGGGCATAGGAAGATCCGGCGCTGATCTCCAGCCAGTTGCTGGTGAAGGTCAGCGCACCGAGCACTTGTCGCCCCGCGCCCACGAGCAGGTCCTGGCCGGCAGCGAGCGCCAGCGCGGTGCAGACCGTGACCACGACCAGCAGCGCGGGCAGCAATCGGCGGGCCCGGCGTAGCCAGAATCTCTTGAGGTCGATGCGGCCCTTGGACTTCAGTTCTCGCAGCAGCAGGGTGGTGATGAGGAAACCGGAGATGACGAAGAAGACGTCGACGCCGAGGTAGCCGCCGGGCAGCCAGGCGGGCACCAAGTGGAAGATCAGGACGCCCACGACGGCGAACGCGCGTAGACCATCGAGGCCGGGGATCCGGTTGCCTACTTTGGCATCCGCCGGCCTGATCTGCACCCCAGTGCTGGGCACCGTGCGCCTCCTTGGACAGCACTTCTGGCTCTTGGTCAGAGATTAGGCAGCGGCACCGACAAAGCCCCGGCACCACGCCGAATCGGGGCGCAGGGAGAGCTGGGCGGGATACGCCGGGCCGGAAAGATCGGGGTCGGCAGATCGGGATGGACAGATCGGGATGTGCAGATCGGGATCGGCAGATCGGGGTGTGCAGATCGGGGTGGACAGGCGCCACTAGGCGGGGCAGCGCTCGCGGGTAGGCGAGATGGCGCTCATAGGTAGGCGAGAGATCTCACGCGGACAGGCAAGCTAACGCCCACGGGTAGGCAAGGTAGCGCGCGTAGGCAGGCGGACCGGTGCGCGAAGGTGGGCGTGACCTAGAGCTTGGTCACCGGCGAGAAGCGCAGCAGCAGACGCTTTGTCCCCGAGTCGCCGAAGTCGACCTTCGCGACCGCATTGTGGCCCGCACCTTCCACGGCGACCACCCGGCCTAGGCCATAGGAGTCGTGGGTGACCCGGTCCCCCACCGCGAGGGACGGCGCATCGGCACGAGGTTTGGCCGAGCCGAACGAGGGCGTGCCTTCGTCGCGATCGGCTCGCTGCCGCGGCGCTGAGGGTCCACGCGATCCGGATGCCCCCGGTCCGCGGCGACCGCCCGAGCCATAACCACCAGACCCGTAACCACCAGACCCGTAACCGCCAGACCCATAGCCCCCAGAGCCATAGCCACCGCTGGCGTACGGACCGCCGCGCAGTGCACCCATCGAGGACTGCTCCCGGCGCCAGTCGAGGAGCTCTGGCGGAACGTCGTCGATGAAGCGGCTCGGTGGGAGCTCATTGGGCATCCCGAAGGTAGTGCGTACCGCCGCCCGGGAAATGTATAGCCGCGCCCGCGCCCGGGTCAGTGCCACGTAGGCCAGCCGGCGCTCTTCAGACAGTTCATCCTGATCCGCCAGTGAGCGCTGGTGCGGGAACGTGCCGTCTTCGAGGCCAGAGACAAAGACCACGGGGAACTCCAGCCCCTTAGCGGTGTGCACGGTCATCAGGGTGATGACGCCATCGCCGTCGGGGTCGGGGATCTGGTCCGCATCGGCCACCAGGGCCACGCGTTCCAGGAAGTCGCCCAGGTCGCCATCGGGTTCAGACTCGGTGAACTCCACCGCGACTGCGTGCAGTTCGGCGAGGTTTTCCACCCGGGAGGCGTCCTGAGGGTCATCGCTAGCGCGCAGCTCCGCCAAGTAGCCCGACTGCTCCAAGACCGCGTCCAGGACCTCCGCCGGGCTCGCTCCGCCGTCGGACAATTCACGAAGGGAACCGAGCATGGAGGCGAACGCCTTGACGCCGGTGACCGCCCTGGTGGCCAAGCCGATGACGTTGTCCACGTTCTCGATGGCAGCGCCGAAGCTCACTCGCTCACGTTCGGCGTGTGCGGCCAGCATGGCCTCGGTGCGGTCGCCAAGCCCGCGTTTGGGGACGTTGAGGATCCGGCGTAGGTTGACGGCGTCGTCGGGGTTGGCGATCGCGCGCAAGTAAGCGATCGAATCCTTGATTTCGCGCCGCTCGTAGAAGCGCGTGCCACCGACGACCTTGTACGGCAAACCCACCCGCACCAGCACTTCTTCCAGTGCGCGGGACTGGGCGTTGGTGCGGTAAAAGATGGCGACGTCGCTGGGCTTGACGCCGTCGGATTCGCCGAGCTTGTCGATCTCCTCGGCGATGAACCGTGCTTCTTCGTGTTCGGAGTCCGCGACGTAGCCAACGATCTTGGCGCCGGCTCCGGAGTCGGTCCACAGGTTCTTTGCGCGGCGGCCGGGGTTGCGGGAGATCACCGCGTTGGCGGCGGTGAGGATTGTTTGGGTGGAGCGGTAATTCTGCTCAAGCAGGATCGTGGTGGCCTGCGGATAGTCGGCCTCGAACTCCACGATGTTGCGGATGGTGGCGCCGCGGAAGGCGTAGATCGACTGGTCGGCGTCACCGACGACCGTGAGTTCACCGGGCGGCACGTGCGGTGCGCCGTCATCTACCGGGGTGGCGTTGGCGGCGCCGACGAGTTCGCGGACCAAGACGTACTGGGCGTGGTTGGTGTCTTGGTACTCATCGACCAGGACGTGCCGGAACCGGCGGCGGTAGTGCTCCGCGACGGCTGGGAATGCCTGCAACAGGTTGACGGTGGTCATGATGATGTCGTCGAAGTCCAGAGCGTGTGCCTGGCGCAGCCGCTGCTGATACATCCGGTAGGCCGCGGCAAGGTTTTGCTCGTAGGGGTTGGAGTCGCTGACGGTGCTGGCGAAGTCCTCGGGATCGACCAGCTCGTTCTTCAGGTCCGAGACCTTGTGGCTAAACGCCTTGGGCGGGAAACGCTTGGGATCCAGGTCCAGTTCCCGGCAAACGAGGGTCATCAGACGTTGTGAGTCCGCGGCGTCGTAGATGGAGAACGTGGAGCGCAGGCCGAGGGTTTTGGCTTCGCGGCGCAGGATCCGCACGCAGGCTGAGTGGAAGGTGGACACCCACATGGCCTTGGCGCGGGGGCCGACCAGTTCGCCAACCCGTTCGCGCATTTCGGCGGCGGCCTTATTGGTGAAGGTGATTGCCAAGATCTGGCCGGGGGTGGCCGCGCCGGTGGCGAGTTGATAGGCGATGCGGTGGGTCAGGACCCGGGTCTTCCCGGATCCGGCTCCGGCGATGATGAGCAGTTGCCCACCGGAATGGACGACGGCGGCCCGCTGCTGGGGATTGAGACCGTCCAGCAACGTGTCGGCTCGCTCGGCGGCTGCTTTGCGCGAGGCTTCATGGGCGGCCTCTTCATCGAGGGGTTCCTCGCCGATCGGGATGTCGAAGTGCTCCAGCCCTTCGCCGCCGGCGAAGGCGCCGGGATCGGCGGCGCCAGCTTTCGAGCCGGAGCCGGCTGAACCAGGCTTGGCGGCAATGCCACCAGGGCGGGAATCAGAGCCAGCGTCAGACCCGTAATCGGCGGAGTAGGGCACGTCTGAATCGGCCGCGTCCGAACTCGGCGCGGCCGGCAGGCTGGCGAGTGTGTTGGATGCGGTCGGGAGGTTGTCAAAGAGTGAGGCCATGGCAATTCAAGAGCCTACGTGCTGCCACCGACATCGCGGCACCCAATGTGGATGGGCGGGTGTGTAGCGGCACACGTTGAGGTTGGCACAGACGCGTTCGCTGGCGTTTCGGGCATTCGGGGAGGGAACACATGCGGCCACCCTGGCGGCGCAGGAACACAGGCAGCCACCCGGGCGGGGCCGGAACGTATGCGACCACCCACGCGGCGCAGGGACACTGACCCGCGGTAGTGGCAGCGCTGACTAGGCGCGAGCGCCGATGCGCTTGCTGATGAGGTACATCTCGCAGCCGAGGCAGAACCCGAAAGCTGCATTGAGGAACGCGGCCACCAGCGCGATTGCGGCGAACAGCGGAATCGCCCAGCCGAAACCGATCAGCCCAAGCAGTAATCCGGCACCCGCGACGATCAACCCCACGAGTTGGGCGAACCGGGGCGGGGCCGGGTCTTCGAGCCCTTTCGGGGCGCCCAGCCGTGGCCGGACCACCTTCTTGTACACATAGCCTTGCCAGGTTGTACCCACGCCAAACGCGGCTCCGATAGCGAAGGATGCCACCACAACCGCGAGCACGATCAGGCCAGCGAGGGAGCCCCCTAGCACCACCACTACGGCAAGCAGTATGGCTGTAATCGCGGCGCCGAAGCGGGGGCCGCGCGCGTCTATCTGGTTGGTCATTGGCTCATCCGTTTCTTGGAGCTACGCACTGTTGAACGGCGGCGGACGAGTCCCGCAAGGCCCGAATCTCATCGGGCTTAGGCGGCCCGACTACGGTGCCCTTGAGTCCGCCGTCGGCGTCGAAAACCAGGGTCACCGGCGTGCTGTACACATTGAGGTTGGTGAGGATGGCGATGTTCTCCTCGGCGGGCAGTTCGGCGAAGGTGACGCCATCGTAGGCGCCGACGAGCGACTCCCACGCCGCGCGGCTCCGGCGGCAGTCGCTGCACACGCGCGAGGAGAACTGAACGAGGCTGTAGCGGTCTCCGCGCGTGAGGGACGCGGCGGTGCCCGGTGATGTGAGCGCCTGGGACGCGAGGTCGCCGAACGTGAGCTCCGCTGAGTCGCGACCGCGAAGTGACCCACGACGACGGCGGATTGCCCACCAGACCACGCTCGCTACTAGCAGAAGAGCAACGAGGAGTCCGGCTCGAAGGAGCGCACCGTCTGCCACAACATCCCGCCTTTCGCGATGAGATGCACCGTCTTGGGGAGTGTATTTCCCGCCCCAGGGCGCCGTTGAGGGAGCGCCGAAATGTCCGCATCGCGAGACCTGGAGTGGGCGGCTACGCTGAAATCGATGAGCACATCGCCGGACCAAATCCGCATCGCACGCGAGGACGGCACCAGCTTCGCGGTCACTGTTCGCGAACCCGCGCATGAACCCACGCACGAACCCGATCGCCCGGGCAGCGATGACGGAGTCTCGGGTGAGGGCGCCGCGAGCGGAGTGGATGCAGGTCAGTACCGTGCCGGCGCTAACCCGGGCGCCGGTGCCGCCCCGGGCGGCGGCGCTCCCCCAGGCGCATCCACCCCAGTGATCCTGGTGGTGCCAGCGATGGGCGTGCAGTCGGGCTACTACGGCAAACTCCTCGACGCTCTCGCCCAGGCGGGCTTCGTCGCGGCGGCAACCGAGTTGCGGGGTCACGAAGAATCCGGCGGCAGAACCCCATCGCGCTCCTACGACTTTGGCTACCTGGACCTGCTGGAGGACCTAGAGGTCGCCGTCGCCCGCCTTCGCGAGCGGTACCCCCGTGCGCCGATCTACCTGCTCGGGCATAGCCTCGGCGGCCACCTGAGCACGGTATTCGCCGGCTACCACCAGATCGACGGTCTGATCATCGCCGCCAGCGGATCGGTGTGGTGGCGGCTGTACAACCGCCGGATGTTCGGCGTAGGCGTGATGGTGGAGTCCGTGAGCCGAGCCCTCGGATACTTCCCCGGTGACCGCGTCGGTTTCGCGGGGCGGGAGGCGCGGACGCAGATGGCCGATTGGTGCCACCTGAATCGCACCGGCGAGTTGGCCTTCGGATCGCCCCGAGTGCGGCACGATCCGGCGATCGCTGCCTCCACTGTGCCGTCGTTGGTGGTGTCGTTCGCTGGGGATGAGTTGGTGCCACCCAAGGCGACCGACGGGCTTGCGGCCAAGCTAAAGAGCTCGCGGATCACGCGCGTGCATCTGGGCAATGACGATCCCCCAGGGCACTTGCGGTGGGCGCGCCGTCCGGAGTTGGTGGTGCCTCATATCGCCGACTGGATCGAGTCCGCCGGCTGAATCGGTGGTTCGTGTCCGCTGTCTGCAACAGCCGCGACTAGCGACGACGGGCCGCGCCCCGAGCACCGCGCACTGCACCAAGCAACGAGGCTCCAACAACGAACAGCCGCGCCCAACAGCGACCAGCGGAGCCGTAATTGCAGCGCGCAATGACAGCAAAATGTCCGCACGATGACGCAGAGGTAGCGGCGACGTCTGCCAGCACCTGACTTTGCCTCGGGCGAAAATCCCAGGCACACTAGAGATAGGTCGAATTGTCTATAGGAGGTGGGTGTCATGCGCACTGACCCTCCTAGTTGTCGGCCGCGAGGCATGTCCCGTCCATAGTTGACGCCTGCCCCGCGGCGCACACAGTCACCGAGCCGCCAGAGTGCGCGACGTCGTCGTCCACGGAATTCTTTTGAGCGGCGGCTTGCTGACGCCCGTTTCGTGACTGACAACGATTCCAAGGACACGCCATGGACCAGCCAACCCTGCCCGGCGATCAGCGCATCGAGACCGGTGACGGTCTTGAGGACCTGATCCGCGAACACCAGTTCACCGACGCCGTCGCCTGGCTCAACGAGCACGCCGCTCACGTCATCGCCGATGAGCTCGCCCGGATGCCCGAGTCGTCGGCCGCCTTGGCCTTCCGTCTGATGGCCAAGGACACCGCCCTGGAAGTGTTCGAGGAACTCGAGCCGACCGATCAGCAGCGCCTGCTTGAGGGGCTGCGCGGGCCCAGGTTCTCCGAGATCGTTGAGGGAATGGACCCCGACGACCGGGCCCGAATGCTGAATGAAGCTCCTGCGAAGGTCGCCAAGCGGGTGCTCGCCGGACTGAGCGCCGCGGAGCACCAGATGACCGCGGCGCTGCTGGGCTACCCGCCGCGGTCGGTTGGCCGGTACATGTCGCCGGAGGTGGTGGCCCTACCCGAGCAGTTGAGTGTGGAGCGCGCCCTGCAGGTGGTGCGGGAGAAGGGTGGGGACGCTGAGTCGATCTACACCCTGCCGATCGTGGATTCCTCGCGGCGGTTGGTGGGCGTGGCGGATCTGCGGGAGTTGGTGCTCGCCAACCCTGCGGACATGGTGGCCGACCTGGTGCAGACCGCTCCCCCATTCGTGCTCGCCACTAGCCCCGCCGAGGACGCCGCCCGGTTGATGCGCGAAACGAACGTGCTGAACATGCCGGTGGTTGACTCCGAGGAGCGGTTCGTGGGACTGCTGACGTTCGACGACGCAGTGGAAGTCATCGAAGAAGCCGACTCCGAGGACGTGGCCCGGCAGGCAGGTTCGAGCCCCTGGCAGGGGCACTACATGGCTGCCGGGGTGTGGCAGTTGGCGCGCTACCGGGCACTGTGGTTGAGCCTGCTGCTGATCGCAGCGACGCTGACGGTGGGAGTCACCCAGGCGTTTGAAGACACATTGGCCCAGGTGGCGACGTTGGCACTGTTTATCCCGATGTTGATCGGCGCCGGTGGGAACGCCGGCGCACAGGCAGCGACGTCGTGCGTGCGGGCAATCGCGGTGGGTGAGGTGCGGGGATCGGACCTGATGCGGGTGATCTGGCGTGAATGCCGGGTGGGCCTGGTGTTGGGGACGATGCTCGCAGTTTTGGGATTGGGCGTCGGCGCGGTGTTCGTGGACATCCGGGTGGCCGTGGTGGTGGGCGTCTCCTTGGTGCTGATTTGTGCCTGGGCGGCCACGATCGGCGGCACCATGCCACTGCTGGCCCGCAAACTGAAGATCGACCCCGCGGTGGTGTCCGCGCCGCTGGTGACCACGCTGGTCGATGCCACCGGGCTATTGATTTACTTCGTCACGGCCCGGTTGATCCTCGGGATCTGAGGGTTATGCGGGTGACTTGGCGTGGGGATCCGAACCGAGTCCCAGTGGTCAAGCATTGATCACACCTTCCGCACAGGCACACCCCTCGCACCCCGCCCCAACCCAGCGCTCCATCCTGGCTCAGCACACCCCAATAGCCCCGCCCACTCATGGCTCCCAATCACGCGGAGCGCCGACGCCGGCAGGGTTCGGGGCTGGGCCCCTAGGTATGCCATCGCACGCCAGTGATCGTGACGTCGGCCTTTAGGTCTAGCTGGTGCACTTTGGAGTGGTGCCGTTGGCACAACAGCGCGCCGTTGCTGAGGTCTGTGGGGCCGCCGTGGATCCAGTGCACCACGTGGTGCGCCTGGCACCACTGGGCCGGGATCGAGCATCCTGGGAAGGTGCAGCCACCGTCGCGCTGCCACAGGGCGCGGATCTGGCCGGCGGTGAAGAGCCGCGCGGCCCGTCCGAGTTCCAAGATCTCCCCCGATCCGCCGAGCACGGCCGGGATGATCGAGGCATCACAAGCCATCTTGCGCACCGTGGCAGCCGAGAGCACGTGACCGGTCATCGACAGACCAGTTCCGCGCACCTGTCCGCTCAGCTCATCCCAGCCCATGGTGACAATGACCTGGGCTTTGTCCGTTTTGGGCACGTCTCCCGGTGCGCTGACGCCGCGTTGGATCACGGTGATCAAGGCATCGGCACGACGGCGGGCGGCGCCGCGCACGTCCGGCGAGCCATCGGCTTCGGGGACCGGCGCGGAAAGCGCCGAGACCGCGGCGTCCACGATGGCGGCCGCCTCGGCCTCCAGGACCAGGCGGTACTCAGTCATCCCGTTCGCGCACCCTAGGGCGTATAGCGAGCGGCCGCGTTCCAGGCGGCGTTGCTCGGCATCGACGGCCTCATCGCCCTTGATCAGCCGAAGCGCCCGGCTCGTCAGCACGCCGACCTCACGGTCGGTAAAACCGCGCATCCGTGAGCGCGTGCGCCCGAGCGGATCGAATCCCGCCGCAGTGTCCAAGGTGCCGTCGGCGAGCGGCGCTGGCTCGTCGGGGAGCGCATCGCTGGCTCGACCCGTGATCACATCCACCATCTCGTTGAGGTCATCCTCATCACACGTCGCCAGCCCCTGTTCCCGGAATCGGAGGATCGCTGCGGCCTTTGAGGCGCTGAGCAACTCGGCATCGAACGCCTCGAGCACACCTCTCACCCCGGCCAAGTCCGCAGGTCCCACCGCAGCAGCCCCGCTGACCCCATCACCCTCACCACCGTCCCCGGCGCTGCCACCCGAGCCAACGCCAGCGGCACCCGATGCACCCCGATCCTCGGCAACCGCTGCACCCCGATCCTCGGCAACCGCTGCACCCACCAATGCTCCGCCGTCGTCCGTGGTTGCTATCCCATCGACCTCGCGGATGGCCTCGGCAATCCGGATCGCCCCTCTTGCCTGCGCCGCGGTGGATTGTGGCGCGTCCTCGCTGCCAGCGCGTAGCAGGTAGTCGACGGGGCGCAATCCGCGCGCGTCAGGGATGCCTTGCTCGAGCGACTGCGCCATCGCATGCGCCTCGAGGCGAGCCAACCGGTGCCGGAGCACGCCGATGGAACCCAACATCGAGGCCAGATCCGCCTCCCCCAACTGCCACCACTGGGTGCCGCACAACTCCTCAAGCACGCGCGCCATCTCGCCCAGCGCGGTGGGAGCTGGGGTGCTCACGATGGTGGTTGCGGTGCTCATGGATAGAACGTACATGCGACCACTGACATTCGGCTCTCCCTGTGGAAATCCGCCGAAAATCGGTCGCTCATCTCGCGCCAATCGGCCTATGGTCACCCCATGGCATCACCGAAACGCGACGAACCTCTGAGCACCTGGCGGCAGGAAGAGACCGGGCAGCCGCAGGGCTGGGATTTCAGTGCGCTCGAGGGGCGGATGACCGAATCCGACCCACCTTGGGACTACGAGGCTCACCTGCGCCAGCGACTTCGGGAGGCGAGCGCGGTGCTCGATATGGGCACCGGCGGTGGCGAATTCCTCCTTAGGTTTGTAGACGACATCCCGGCCGATACGACGGCGACCGAGGGGTGGGCGCCGAACGTCGCGGTTGCGCGCGCGAATCTCGCCGACCATGGAATCGAGGTAGTCGCGTTCGGTCAGCCGGATGACAGTGCCGAGCCGTCGCCGATGCCATTCGCCGATGGGCGGTTCGACCTCGTCTGCAACCGTCACGAGTCCTATCACCCAGATGAGCTCTTTCGCGTACTTCGGCCCGGCGGCTACTTCCTTACCCAGCAGGTGGATGGCACCGAGTTCTCAGAGGTTCGCCAGGTGCTGAACCACCCGTCCGGCGCTCCGCACGCCACCTATCGCAACCACCGCGAGCAACTGCTGGGCGCCGGGTTTGAGGTGCTCGATGGTGCGGAGTTCACTGGGTACTACGAGTTCAACGACGTGGCCGCGCTCATTGCCTATGTGCAGCTGGTGCCGTGGGATGTGCCAGAGGATTTCAGTGTGGACGCCTACTCCGATGCGCTGCTGACCTTGCACGAGCAGGGCCGCGCACCTGGCGGAACGGTCCGGGCGAGCAAGATCCGTTACTGGCTATTGGCCCGTAAGCCCCGCTAGATCGGCGCGGGCTGGCGACCCGGCACGCGCGATGTCGGAGGGCTGGTGCACACTTCGATCGTGACCAAGCGACCTGACGTTCCCCTTGACTGGATCGAGCGCGTGAGCGCG
>JBMDWZ010000210.1:0-12253 GCA_048594865.1 Beutenbergiaceae bacterium | reverse complement strand
GGTGTGGTAAGTTGCCCGGTTTGGGGGGGGGTTTGGGGCTGGCGGGTCGGATCGCAGCGCCTGGTGTTGCGGGGCGCTGGCGCCCGTGCCACGGTGGAGACATGCCATCTTCGACGCTCACCACCTCAGCCCGGGCGGCAGCCGCGGCCGCCGCACTCGCCCTTCTGATCAGCGGTTGCACGTCTGCGGATCCCGATGACGGCGGGTCGGACTCCTCCCCCACGGCCGAGCAGACCGAGGAATCGGGCGACACCGAGGACACCGAGGACACCGACACCGACACCGACACCGGCGAAGCGCAGGACGGTGGCGCAGAGGACGGCGAAGCCGAGGACGGTTCCTCGGAAGATGGCAACGATGGCGGCGAGGAAGACGCGAGCGATGGCGATCCGGCTCGCACCGACGTCGACCCCGAGCTGCTCCTGGCGGCCGAGAACTGGGAATCGATCGACGGCGAGGGTGAGGTCACCGACGGGATCCAGGACTGGCTCATCCCCTGCGAGGTCGGTGCGCCCAGCGCCGAAGCGATGATCGGCGTCAGCTACGGCGACGGCGCCGATGAGTCACAAGTCGGCCTACATCAGGTCGCCGCCTTCGCGAGCGCGGACGATGCGGCGGCGGAGGCCGACCGGATCAGGGCCGAACTGCAGCAGTGCGCCGAAGTCAGCGAAGCCGAAGGCGAGACGGTGTACGTACTGGAGGACCTCGAGGTCGGCGCCCAAGGCAGCGGCCTCGCATCGGACTATTACGGGGCGTCGGTGGACGGTGACCTCGACGGAGCACTGGGCACCTATGTGGCACTGACTCGCCGCGGGAACGCCATCACCTTGGCCGGGTTCGACGGCGGCGAAAGCACCGTGGGGGTCGCCCGCGAGGACGCCTCGGCCCTACTCACCATCGCTTGGGATCAGCTCTGCGAGTTCGACTCTGCTGGCTGCTGAGGCTCGATAGCCGCTAGCGCCTGTTGGCTGAACCCTCGCAGGGGTGTGGGAAAATCGGCCGCATGTCCGATGAGAAGTGGGCCGCACAGTTTCCCGAGTTGTTCGCACCGGCGTGGGTGGACTACGCCAACGCCGACACCTTGGTCACCACCGAGCCGATCGATGAGGCCGAGGTCAACCGGCTGCACGTCATCGGAGTGACCGCACAGGGCACCGTGGTGGTGTGCGGCTCGGACCTCGGGTGGCGATTCCTGCCGGGCGGGCGCCGTGAGCCCGGCGAGAGCGTCGGCGACCTCATCGACCGCGAGATGCTCGAGGAAGCCGGCGCCACCTGCACCGGGACCATGCGCATCTTCGCCTCCCAGGTGGCGATCAGCCGCGATGAGCACCCGCATAAGCCCCACTTTGCCCACCCGCGCGGCCAGTGGGCCTTCGCCGTCGTCCCGGTGAGCATCATCGGCGACCCAACCTCACCCGAGGATGGCGAGCAGATCACCGAGGTCCACGCGCTTGCGCCGGATGAAGCAGCCGCGTACCTCGCCGTGCATGACCCGGTTCATGCGGACATGGTGCGCCTCGCCGGCGCTATGGGCCTGCTCCCCTAACTCTCCTTGCCGCGCCGTTCGGCACGACCCCGTTCGGCACGACCCCGTTCGGCGCACCCACCGTTCGGCGTCACCAAACGACCCACCGTTTATTTGCGTGCTACAAGCAAGTGTAGAGTCGGCGGGTGAGCAACCCTGATGAGAAGGACGTCGAGAAGTTCGCCACCACCCTGGCGCACCTGGTCCGCACCATCCGCGCCGCCCGCCGCCGGATGCCGCGCGTGCACCCGGCCGTGGAGCCGCTGTCCTACCCCGTGCTGTACGCCGCGGCCGGCGATCCGGTGCGGGTCTCGGTACTCGCCACCCGCACGTTCTCCGACGTCTCGACCGTTTCCCGCCAGGTCTCCGAACTCGCCTCCCACGGCCTCCTTGACAAGACCAGCGACCCCGAAGATGGCCGCGCCCAGCTCATCAGCCTGTCCACCAGCGGCCAGCACCTGCTAGACCAACTGAACGCCCAGCGCGATGAGTACTTCACCACGTGCCTCTCGGATTGGGACGCTCGCGAATTGGACACCTTGACCGCGAGCCTGCAACGCCTGGCCGGAGCCATCGAACAACAGGAGAACGCGTGAGCGCCCCGCAATCGGCCGCCGAGCTAGCCGAACCACTCAACGCCCGCCAGATCCGCACCATCCTGATCGGGCTGATGGCGGCGATGTTCATGGCCGCGCTACACCAGACGATCGTGGTCACCGCAATGCGCACGATCGCCGACGACCTGGGCGCACTGGAGCACCAGGCCTGGGGTATCACTCCGTTCATGATCGCGGCCACCATCTCCACGCCGCTGTACGGAAAACTCTCCGACATCTACGGCCGCAAGCCGTTCTTCCTCATCGGAATCAGCATCTTCCTCACCGGGGCGATGCTGTGCGCACTGGCCACCAGCATCGAACAGATCGCCCTCTTCCGCGCCATTCAAGGCCTTGGCGCCGGGGCCCTGTTCTCACTGTCGCTGGCCATCGTGGGCGATATCGTTCCTCCCCGGCAACGCGCAAAGTATCAGGGCTACTTCCTCTCGGTGTGGGCCATGGCAAGCATCTTGGGGCCCTTGGTGGGCGGCTTCTTCGCCGGCCAGGAGACGATCCTGGGAATCACCGGATGGCGCTGGGTGTTCCTGTGCATCGCACCACTAGCGGTCGCCGCGATGGTGGCCGTCATCCGCACCCTGAACTTGGAACACCACGCGATGCGCCAACGGATCGACTGGGGCGGCGCAGCAGGTCTGTGCCTGGCTCTGGTGCCGCTGCTGCTGGTGGCCGAGCTCGGACGCGACTGGGGCTGGACCTCACCCGCGGCGCTGCTGTGTTACGGCCTAGGCGCGGCGGGTATCGCGGTGAGCATCGCGACGATGTTCAAGATGGGCGAGGCCGCGCTCATCCCGTTGTCGCTGTTGCGAATCCGCACCGTGGCGGTGAGCTCGATTGGCTCGGTGCTGGTGGGTGTGGGCATGTTCGTGGGCCTATCGACGTTGCCGCTGTACCTGCAGATCGTGCGTGGCGCGACCCCCACCGAAGCGGGCCTGCTTATGGTCCCGATGAGCCTGGGCATGGTGGTGGGTTCACTGCTCTCAGGCCAGTTGATCGCACGCACCGGCCGTTACCGGATTTTCCCGGTGGTGGGCACCGCGATCATGGCCGCTTCGCTGCTCACCTTCACCGCCTTCGGTATGGAGACCTCGATGCTCTGGCCGATGCTGCTGATCACGACCCTGGGGTTGGGTCTGGGGCTGTGCATGCAGCCGATCACGCTGGCCGTGCAGAATGCCGCCAAGGCCCAGCAGATCGGGGTGGCCACATCCACCGCCACGTTTACCAGGCAGATCGGTGGCACCCTGGGCACCGCGGTGTTCATGTCCCTGCTGTTTGCACGGGCGCCGGGTTACATCGTGGAGGCGCTGGACCGCCACTCGAGCGACCCTGCGTTTAACGAAGCCCTGGAAGCCAACCCCGAATTGGCCGCCGAGCTTTCCACGCCCGGCGAACTCGCCGGAGTGTTGGAGGACTCCTCTTTCCTCAACGACCTCGATCCGGTGCTGGCCCGCCCGTTCTTGGAGGGCTTCGACGCCTCGATGCAGATGGTCTTCATCGTGAGCGGGCTGGTGATGATCGCAGCCTTCATCATGATGTGGTTGATGCCAGAGTTGCCGTTGCGGAACAAGTCCGCCTACGCCGAGCGGCAAGCGGCTTCTGCCGCCAAGGCAGCCGCTGAGGACGCACAGAGCCCGTCCACGTGACCGCGGGCTTTCTGCGCACCCGCCACCCGTACCGCTCACGGTAGGTTTGCCGTCGTGGCTTTCATCGACGGATACCGGGTGCGCCAGGCGCAATGACCAACCCACAACGCCCACAACGCCCACAACCCGCGCTACCCACCTGGGTCTACTTCGCAGCGATCGCAGCCGTCGTCGTCCTTGCCCTGCTCTGGTTCGCCGGTGCCCCCGACGACGCGGGTAACCCAGATGCGGAAACGCAGACCCCGGGTGAGACGCCGTCGGTGATCGCGGCCGATGACTCACCCGAGTGCGATGACGATGTGCTGACCGATGAGGCCCAAGACACCATGGAGGACATCGAATCCGGTGGCCCCTACACCTATGACCGCGACGGCCTGGTGTTTGAGAACCGCGAAGGGCTGCTGCCCGAGGCGCAGGAAGGGTACTACCGCGAGTACACCGTGGACACCCCCGGCGCCTCGGACCGCGGCGCCCGCCGGATCGTCACCGCCGGGGAGGATCCGCAGGTTGCCGATGACCCCGACGCCTGGTGGTACACCGAAGACCACTACGCCTCGTTCTGCCTGATCCCGGCCGGCTAGGCGTTACCTGCCGTCCAGCTGATCCCGACCCGCCTGGCATTCCCGACCGGTGAGGCCCTCGCTAGCTAACCGTTGATCCGGAAGGATTCCAGGATCTCATCGCACGCATCGGCGATGGTCTGGGGATCCTGGGTCCACTGGCAGCCGATGGTGAACATGGAACTCTGCCCGTAAATGGTGATCAGGCGCAGATCGAAGCCGTAATCGTCGTACCGAATGAGTTCTTCAAAGGCGACAGCGCCATCGACGTCGACGGTGGTGGGGCCCTCGAGGCGCTCGGTTCCGGCGTTGCGGATGTACTCGTCGAGGCGATGGGTGGCGAGCTTTTCATCCACGGCCCCGCAGTCGTCGACCACCGGGCCCATGGCCAGGTCGGGCCAATGCACCATCGCAATGATGTCTAGGCCCTGGTAACCGGTGTCGGGCACATACCAGAGCACCTCATAATCGCCTTCGGGCGAATCGATCATCGTGTAACCGGTGACCGAAACGAAGTCCGACGGCGTATCCCAGGTGGCCTCATCCAAGGAGTGCGGTGCCAGCTGCGGGTCGGACTCGGTGCACTGGGCTTCAAGGGAGATGGTCCGGGTGGGCGAAGGCTCATCATCCGGTCCCTCGATGGGGTCCTTGGTGTCCGATTCGGTCGGTGGGGCGCCGGGGTCGGCGTCGCTATCGCCGTCCAGCAGGCCGCAGCCGCCCAGCACCAAGGCAACCGCCGCTAGGACGCTCCACACCACAATCCGCTTCACTCAGACCTACCTCCGGTGAGACATCGTAGCGAGGCACTGTTCACCTGCTGTTCTGGCCTCCAGCCAGGCACAGGTGGTGACAGCGGGCCGCTGCGATGGTTGGCTGGGAGTTCACCTGACATCGATGCGGGGAGCCGCTGAGCACATGCCGTTCTACTTCGTAGGCCACCGGGGCGCTGCCGCCCTGTTCCCAGAGAACACCCTGGCGTCCTTCGCCAAGGCCGAGGAATTGGGGTGCAACCAGATCGAACTGGACCTGCACCTCACCAAGGACGGACAGATCGTGGTGATCCACGACGCCCAGGTGGATCGCACCACCAACGGCACCGGTCGGATCAATGACTTGACCTTGGCGCAGCTCAAGGAGTTGGACGCCGGCGATGGGCACACCATCCCCACGTTCACCGAGGCCCTGGATCACACCACGGTGTCACTGCAGGTGGAGATCAAAGACCTCACCGTCCTCGAACCACTGGCAGACCTGTTAGCCACCCGCCCGCAGGACCTGTCACGCCTTGAGTTCAGCTCCTTCAAACCAGAAGCGGTTGCGTTCACCGCCGCCAGATTCCCGCAGGTAACCTCCGGATACATTCACAAGGTCGCCTCCCAAGAGGTCATCGACCGCGCGCTTGACCTCGGCGCCCGCCGCGTGATGATCCGCTTTGAGCATCTCACTGCGGATTTTGTACAGGCCGCAAAGAGCCACGGGCTTCGTATCGACCTGTGGCCAGTGGAGACCGTGGACCTGGTGCGCACCGTTATCGAACATGACCTGGACGGGTTCACCACCGACGATCCGCAGATCTTGGGCCGTGCCGGCTACCAGCTGCGCGACGGCGCGCTGGCGCCGCTGTAGCTGCGGCCTTTGGTTGTGAGAACGAGTTTGGCGTGCCACGCCGAGCACCATAGGGCACGATGAGGCCCATGCGACGAACACCGATTGTGGGCATCGTGGCCGCGTTGGCGCTGACCTTGGGGGCGTGCCAAAGCGGGGACGACGACGGCGGGGCCGAGACCACCGGCCAGTCCGGTGGCGAGGAGTCCGGTGAGCAGGAGTCCGGTGAGCAGACCACGGACGACGACGGCGAGCGCCCGATGGTGGTGGGTCACCGGGGCGCGATGGGGACCTCACCGGAGAACACCGTGGCCTCGATCCAGGACGCGGTGGACGCCGGCGTGGATGCGATCGAAATCGATGTGCAACTCTCGCAGGACGATGAGCCGTTCCTGTTTCACGACGACAACGGCACCCGCACCACCGACGTGGCCGAGGTGTTCGCCGACCGCGCCAATAGCCCGATCACGTCCTTCACCTGGGAGGAACTGCAACAGCTGGATGCTGGGTCATTCTTCGATGAAGAGTTCGCCGGTGAAGGCATCGCCCACCTGGATGATGTGCCCGAAGTGATTGGCGATTCGGGGATCATCGTGAACATCGAGCTCAAGGAACCTCAAGACTCCTACGGCGTGGAGCAGGTGGTCGCCGATGCGCTGACCTCCGAGCAGTGGGCGCCGCTGGTCAGCGACGGTCAGGTGATCGTGTCCTCATTCAACGACGGCACCTTGGCCGCGTTCGCCGAACTCGCCCCCGATGTTCCGGTCTACCCGATCGGGACGATTCCCTCCGAGGGCATCTTGGACATGTGGGCCGGGTTCTCTGAGGGTGTGGTGACCAATCACAGCACCGTCAACGCCTCCGATATCGACCGGGTGCGCGCCGCCGACCTACGGGTGGGGGTGTACACGGTGAATTACCCCGATGAGATGAACGCCGCGATCGACCTGGGCGTGGACTTCATCATCACCGACTACCCGCGGGACCTCATCGAGATCCTGGATGGCCAGTAGCGACCCCCAGCGCGGCTAACAGCAGGGGGCCAACAGCAGGGGGGCAACGGCAGGGCGGCGGCCGAAGCAACTAGTCCTGTAGCGCCTCGTACCCGGGCAGAATCTGCTCGGCGATGATCTCCTGCATAACCTCATAGCCCGCGAAGCCATTCCAGGCGGCGGTGAGGGTGGCGGCTTCGAGGTCCTGGACGGTCCATCCGGCCTCGGCCACCAGCAATGACATTTCCCGGGTCATCGAGGTTCCAGAGACCAGGCGGTTGTCGGTGTTGATGGTGATCGCGAAGCCGAGCTCGGCAAGCAGGGTGATCGGGTGCTCGGCCACTGAGTCCGCGATCCCGGTATGGGTGTTGGACACCGGGCACACCTCCAGTGGAATCTGGCGGTCGCGAATCCAGTGGGCTAGGTGCCCCAGTTCGGCGTTCTGCGCTTCGCGGGCGCCGTGGAAGGTGATGTCCTCGATGATCCGGGCGCCGTGACCCAGGCGCAGCGTGTGGCACTGCTGCACGGCCTGCCACATCGACTCCGGGCCGTCGGCCTCACCGGCGTGAATCGTGTACGGGAAGTTCGCTTCCCGCAGGGTCTTGAACGCCGAGGCCTGGCGGGTGGGCGGGAACCCGAATTCCGGGCCGGCGATGTCGAAGCCGACCGCGCCCCGGTCCCGGTTCGCCAGGGCGAGCTGCGCGATCTCATCGGCATTGTCCGCTTGGCGCATCGCAGTGATCAGGGTGCCCACACGGATCCGGTGACCTTGCTCGGCTGCCTGAGCAACGCC
This sequence comes from Beutenbergiaceae bacterium, assembly GCA_048594865.1. Taxonomy (GTDB): domain Bacteria; phylum Actinomycetota; class Actinomycetes; order Actinomycetales; family Beutenbergiaceae; genus CALKWS01. The sequence goes on along the minus strand of JBMDWZ010000210.1, from coordinate 4,518 downwards.
GTCGTCCAGGCCTTCCTGCACGGCGTCCACAACCTCCTGGAGCGACAGGCCATTATTCAGGTGCTGCTCGGGGGCGGAGCGGTGTTCGGCGTAGACCACACCCTCGGCGGCGAGGTCCAGCACGGCCTCCTTGGCCACCCGGTGCAGTCCTTCACGGGTCTGCATCACGGCGGTGGTGTGCACGAAGGTCTCGAGGTAACGCTCGAGGGACCCGGAGTCTGCGGACTCCACGAACCAGTCAGCCAGGGCACCGGCTTCGGTGGCGGGAAGCTCGTGCCCGATCGGCTCGGCCAGGTCGATGATGGTCTGCGGCCGCAGCCCGCCATCGAGGTGATCGTGCAGTAGGACTTTGGGCAGCTTGGTGATCTGCTCACGGGACAATGTCATGTGATTGAGCCTACCTTCGCCCACGCACACCGGGTGTCGAGAGGTAGCGTGGAGCGTTATGACCGAACTCCAAGCCACCGACCCGACTTTCGCCGACCTGTTCGCGCCCGATGCGGAGCTGGAACACCTCGCCGGCGACATGACCTGGGCCGAGGGGCCAACGTACGTCGCCGCCCGGGAACGGGTGATCTACTCCGACGTTCGCCAGAACCGTACCTGGGCCTGGACGGACTACGGTGCGCTGGAGGTTGAGGAGGAGCCCTCCCACCACCAGAACGGTCACTGCACCGACGTCGATGGCCTGCTGATCGCGTGCTCGCACGGGCACCGGTCCATCGTTCGTCAGGAGTTCGATGGCACCTGGACCACCCTGGCCAACACGTTTGAGGGCAAGAAGCTCAACAGCCCCAACGATGTGGCCCTGCACCCTACCGACGGGTCGCTGTGGTTCACCGACCCCACCTACGGCATCGATAAGGAAGATGAGGGGTACGGCGGCACCCAGGAGCTCGGCGGGCGGTACGTGTTCCGCCTCTCCCGCGAGGGGATCCTCACCGCCCCGATCCGCGACCGGGACAAGCCCAACGGGCTGGCGTTCGCCTCGGCAGACCTGCTGCTGTTGGCCGATACCGGCGATGACGCCGCCACCTTCGGCTACCGCGTGGATGCCTCGGGCAGCGCCACCTTGGAGCGCGAATGGTTCCGCGTGGACCCGGGCAAGACCGATGGTCTGCGGTTGGACATCGAGGGCCGCATCTGGTCGTCAGCGGGCGATGGCGTGCACGTAATCTCCCCCGACGGCGGCACCGAACTTGGCCGCATTCGGACTCCGGAGACCACCGCGAACCTGTGCTTCGGTGGGCCCTACGGCACCCTCCTGTACATCACTGCGACCTCCAGCCTGTGGCGCATCCCCACCCGCACCCGCGGGCTGGAACTCGCGCGCTAGGCCCTCAGGCGCCCGGCGCGACTCAGTTCTGCCACCACGCGCGCAGCTGTGCCCGGAAACTGGCGTTGCCAACGGTCAGGGTGGAGTCGGTGATGACATCGATGCTGCCGACGTCAAAGGGCAGTGGACGCACGCGCGCATCGGTGATGGCGCCATGTAGTGCCTCGGAGAACTTCCCGGCCCAGATCACCGGGTAAGGCCGATCAAAGAACTCTGACGGCTCGGCGCCAACCGGCTCGGTGATGCCCAGGGAATCGTGGATCCGACCGAGCTCCAGCAGCAACTCCACCACGGCCACACCGGGTTCTGACGCGCTCAGGCAGGCGTCCATCAAGCCCACCAGTGCGTCCCCGCGGGGGCTGCGCTCCAACGCCGTGCCCAACCACTTGGCATACGGCGGATACTGCCGCTGCTGGAGCAACGCCAGGTTCATCGCGCACCGCACGATCTGCGCAGCGATCACCCGTGCCCCGATGGCGTCCCCCAGCTCCAGGCATCGGCCAACGAAGGCCTCCCGTTGCGCGATCCGCTGCCACCAGGCGGCCATCACCGCGAACCACACCTGATCGGGGTAGAACTCCAGCATCGCGCGCACCCGGGTGAGGTCGCCGTCGTCGTCCCGCAGGATCGGACCGCTGGTGAACTCCAGTAGTTGCTGGGCCGGGATCGAAAGCCACGTGGCGGTGTCGACGGCGCCGCCACTCACGCCATCCAGGCCCAGCACATCGGCCGTGAGTTCATCCAGGGTCCACACGGTGACCCCGTGCGGCCTGCTGCGACCGGCGGTGTTGTTGTGGGTTGTCTCTCCCCCGGGTTGCTGCGCTGCGGGGTGTTGGTCCACGGCCACCCCGTCGATGTGCTGCGGCAGATGTTCTTCGATGAGGTCGAGCACACCCTCGGCGTGCTCTCGGTAGTCCCGCTTCGCCAGCACCAGCGACAGCCGTGGCCCCCAGTCGTGATCCATGGACCGGGCGGTGTCGAAGCCGAGCACGTCCGAGCCACGGCCAATCAGCGCGGCGGCGTAGCGCAGGTCCGGCAATTCTTGGGCGATCACCGGCGCCAGATGCTCATACAGCGCGGCACTCAGTTCATGTCCGGGGCGAAAGACCATAAAACCTATCCTGCCCGGCCGGGTGATAGATAGCCTCAGGATTTATGACCGACGTGCACGTGCGACCCCTGCAACCCTCCGATCCGCCCGTGATTGCGGCGGCTTTCGAGGCGCTCGGCTGGGACAAGCCGGTGGCCCAGTACGAGGAGTATCTGAGCGAACAGGACGCCGGGACGCGCACGGTGTTGGTCGCGTGGACCTCGGCTCAGGAGTTCGCGGGATACCTCACCGTGGTCTGGACATCGCACTACCCACCCTTCGCCGATGCCGGCATCCCCGAGGTGGTGGACTTCAACGTGCTCCCACACCTGCGGCGGCGCGGGATCGGCGCGCGGCTGATGACCGAGGCCGAGGAGCTCATCGGCCAGCGCAGTCCGATCGCCGGGATCGGGGTGGCACTCACGGCGGACTACGGTGCGGCGCAGGCGCTGTACGCGGCCCGGGGGTATGTGCCCGATGCTCGCGGGGCGATCCGTGACGCCCAGCAGATCCCCCACGGCACGCGGGTCCCGATCGACGATGGCACCGTGCTGATGCTCACCCGCCGCCTTCGGTAGCCTCCGGCGGCCGGGTTTCCGGGGCCCGTAGCCACGGGAACACGGCCAGGACCGACACCATCCCGGTGATCGCAAAGGCCCATCCGAAGCCGAGCTGGTCGGCCACGATGCCGATCAGGATCGGGCCCACGATCGCACCGGCGTCCTGCGACATCTGGAAGGTGGCCAGTACCTTGCCGCCACTGCGTTCGGTGCCCACCACGTCCGCCAGAGATGCCTGCTGGGCGGGGTTCATCAGCCCGCCGCCGATCCCGGACAGCACCGAGAGCACCAGCAGCACCACCAGGGAGTGCGCCACCCCCATCACGCCCAGCCCGAGCGCGCTGGCAATCAACCCGACGATCACCAACCGTCGCCGCCCGTAGGTATCGGCCCACCGGCCAGAGACTTGCAGGGTGGCGGCGGTTCCTACCGAGGCGCAGGCGAGGGCGACGCCGGCCACCCAGGTGGTGTCATAGATGGCGACGGCGAGCTGCGGGACGATCGCGACTCGTACCCCGAAGTTGGCCCACCCGTTGGCGAACCCGGAGGCCAGAGCAGCGCGGAAGGCCGGGTTCACCCAAGCCTGCGCAAACGTCATCGCGGGCTGACTGACGCCGGACTCAGGGGCGTCGCGCAGTTGCTCACCGGCGAGCCGGACACCCACCAGGATGACCGCCGCGAACAGGAAAAAGGCGTAGACCACGAACGGCACCCGGATCCCGAACTCGGCGAGGAACCCGCCGAGCACCGGGCCAAGCATTCCGCCTAGCAGGAACGCGCTGGCGTAGGCGGCCGAGCACCGGCCGCGGATCTCCGGTGGCGCCAGGCGCACCACCAGCGACATTGCCGAAACTGTGAACAGAGTGGAGCCAACGCCGCCCGCGCCCCGGGTGATGAGCAGTTGGGTGTAACTCTGGGCAAACGCGGTGGCCAGTGAGCTGACCGCGACGATACTCAGGCCCGCCATGTACACCCGGCGTTCGCCAAGTTTGCTCACCAGCGCCCCACCAGCGGGGGCGAACAACAGCCGGAAGAGCGCAAAAACGCTCACTACCAGCGAGGCCGCCGCTACTCCAACGTCAAAGGTGCGCGCGTAGGCAGGCAGTACCGGAGAGACCAAGCCGAAGCCGATCGCGATCACAAAGGCGGCCGCCACCAGCACCTTGATTTGGGCGGGGATCGCGGAGCGGGGCACGAGCGGAGAGTCTAGGCAGCGCGCGTGACAAGAGCCAATCGGCCCGGGCGTTGTGGGCTTTTTAGGACCCGGTGACGTTTAGCCCAGGTGCGCTATGAACCGAGGCGCTCGATGATCAACGGTGACCGCGCCGGAGCAGAGCCTTCCGGGGCGATGGTGATGGCCTGCGCCAGGGCTTCCTTGGCGCGCTCGAAACGCTCGGGGGTGTCGGTGTGCAGGGTCATCAGCACCTGCCCGCTGCGCACCGGCGCGCCGGGCTTCGCGTGCAGCTGCACCCCAGCACCGGCCTGCACCGGGTCTTCCTTGCGGGCTCGGCCGGCCCCGAGCCGCCAGGCTG
>JBMDWZ010000021.1:0-2748 GCA_048594865.1 Beutenbergiaceae bacterium | reverse complement strand
TGTCGTTAGGGGTGGTGATGAGGGTGCGGATGGGTGCGCGGTGTACCGAATTTGTCGTCCGGGCGTGAGCCGCGGTGCGTGTGGGAGGCTGTCGGAATGGATGAGCAGCGGCGCTTGGTGCGGGTGTCGGCCTATGGGGTGAGCGTGCGTGAGGGGCGCATTCTGTTGTGCCATCAGGTGGCTCCCGGCCCGGCTCAAGATAAGTGGACCCTTCCGGGCGGCGGCCTGGACTTTGGTGAAACCCCCGAGGCCGCGGTGCGACGCGAGTGTGTCGAAGAGGCGATGGTGCACGTGACCCTCGGGGCGTTGCTTGGGACCCACACGAACGTCTACACCACCAGCGACGGCGGCCTGCGGCACGGGGTGCGCCTGCTCTACGCGGTGCAGGTGCAGGGCGAGCCACGCAACCCCGACGACGGTGAGATTGACGCCGTCGACTGGTTCGATTGTGCTTCCCTGCCCGCAAACGTCACCGAATGGGCCGCACTCGGCGCACAGTTGGCGGGCGCTCGCTGATAGCGGGCGCCCTAGCGCCGCAGCGCCCGCAGCACCCCTAGCGCCCCCAGCGGCAGGACGAATGTCATGGCCCGGGCGTGCACCAGGGCAAGGCAGGCAGTGGCCTCAGACACTGGTGTGGCGCCGGTGAACCCGGCAGCATAAAAGTGATGCGACGCAAAAAGAAGGTTAAGGAAGGCGATCAGCGGCCCCTGAAGCCCTACCGCTGGTGGAACCTGCTCACCCGCACCCTGTTCTACCTACGCCTGTCCCAGCCGTCGCAAGAGGACGTGACCTACGCCGTCGACGTCCGCTACATGGCCGAGGAGCCCACCGCCTATCTGTACCGCAACGGGTATCAGCAGTCCTACGCCAAGATGCCGGCGACTTTCGAGGTGGAGGGCGGCACGATCGAGGTCGCGGCTTCCTCCTATGGGCTTAAGCGGATGCACTATGTCACGCCCGGCGGCGATGCCCAGACCCTGCACCCGCACCCCAAGACGGCCGAGGGTCGGCGGGCGCGGTTCGCGAAACGCTCACCTGGCGCAAGCCGCCTCATCGGGGTGATCGCGATCGTGGTGCTGCTGATCTCCCTGCCGCTGTTCTTCTTGCAAGCGGCCGAATATCTGACGAATATCGAACCGATCGCCGAGCACATCGGCTCGTTCACCTCACCGATCGTGCTGCCACTGTGGCAAAACATCGCGATCACCGCCGCCGGTGTGATCGCGGCCTTCGAGCGGGCGCTCACGCTACGTAGTCACTGGTTGATCGACATGGAAACCACGTGGGTCGATAGCTGATCTGGGCGCCTAGACTTCCAGGACGAGAGTTGGCGCGGCGCCGGTCGACACACGGCGCAAGGCCCGCGTAACCGAAACCCAACCGATGAGGCGGGACCCGTGCAGCAACAACAGCGTCTGAACCGGATCCTCGACGCCCTGAGTACAGATGGTCACCTCACCATCGATGAGATCGTCGAGCGGTTCGAGGTCTCGGCGGCGACCGCTCGGCGCGACCTGGGCACCCTGGCGCAGCAACGCCTCATCACCCGCACCCACGGTGGCGCGGTGGCCGTGGGCAGCGCCTATGAGCTGCCGCTGCACTACAAGATCGCCCGCAACGCCGAGGCCAAGATCGCGATTGCGCACACCGCTGCCGAACTCATCAACCCCGGCGAAACGCTTGGGCTCACCGGTGGCACCACCACCACCGAGTTGGCCCGGGTGCTCGGTGCCGACCCGCGAATGGCGGCCGAGGACCAACCGGGGATCACGGTCCTCACCAACGCGTTGAACATCGCCTATGAGCTAGCGATCCGCTCGCACATCAAGCTCGTGCTCACCGGCGGAGTGGCCCGAACGCAGAGCTTTGAACTCGTGGGCCCGATGGTGGGCCGGGCCCTGCAGGACCTGGTGTTGGACTGGGCGATTATAGGCGTCGATGGGCTCGATGTGCGCTTCGGCGCGACCACCGTGGATGAGGGGGAAGCAGCGGTGAACCGGGATCTGGTGAAGGCTGCCCGGCGGGTGCTCGTGGTGGCCGACCATTCCAAGATGGGCAACACCGCCTTTGGTCGGATCTGCGACTTGGGCAGCGTCACCGATCTGGTGACCGACCGCGACGTCGAGCCCGGGCTGGCCGCTGCCCTCGCCGAGGCGGGCGTCAATGTGGTGGTCGCTGCGCCACGCCGTCGTCCCTGAACCCGACGTACCGGCGATGGTGGGCCCGAAGACTGCATGGGATAGGTGAGCGAACGTGGTGCATACTTAATGAAAGCAATCACGAACGATCACGCAATGGTGCGAGACCCGAGCCAAGGAGTGCAATGACCCAGCGAGTCGGCGTTATCGGATACGGGCTGCGTGGCGGGGTGTCCAAGCATGCCCACTCTCCGGAAAACGGATCGGTCGTGACCATCGTCTGCGACACCAGCGAACGCGGCCGCGCCGATGCGGCCAAAGCGTTCCCCGAGGCCACCATCACCGACAACCTCGACGAACTCCTGAACTCCGGGATCGACGCCGTCATGGTGCTCACCCCCGATCACACCCACCATGCTCTGGTACTCAAGACCCTGCAGGCCGGCATCCCCACGTTCTGCGAAAAGCCCCTTGCCACCACCGTGGCCGATGCCACCGAGCTGATGCAGGCGGCCTATGACAACCGCACCCGCCTGTACGTGGGGCACAACATGCGGCACATGCCGGTGGTCACCCAGATGCGCGACATCATCCAATCCGGGCGGATCGG
>JBMDWZ010000209.1:0-7615 GCA_048594865.1 Beutenbergiaceae bacterium | reverse complement strand
GCTGCTGGTGCTCCTTGCCGCGCCGATCCTGTTCGGTGGAATCAAGGGAATCGCCAAGGTGTCCGAGGCGGTGCTGCCGATCCTGGCGGTGCTGTACCTGGGCATGGCATTCCTCGTTGTAGTGATGAACCTGGACTTCATCCCCGAGTTCTTCCGCCAGATCTTCGTCAGCGCCTTCGGACTTGAAGAGGCCCTCGCCGGAACCGGTGGTGGGCTCATTGCCGCGCTGATGAACGGCATCCGCCGGGGACTGTTCTCCAATGAGGCCGGCATGGGGTCGGCGCCGAACACCGCTGCTACCGCGACGGTCACCCACCCGGTGAAGCAGGGCATGCTGCAGTCCTTCGGCGTTTTCCTGGACACCCTCATCATCTGCTCGGCCACCGCGTTCGTGATCATGGCCTCAGGCATCTACCAGCCGGGGGAAACCACCGACGGTCTGGGCGCGACCCTGACCCAGTACGCGATGGGCGAGCACTTCGGGGAATGGATCATCGCGCCGATGACCATCTTGGTGTTCATCTTCGCTTTCACGTCCATCTTCGGTAACTACGCCTACGCCGAGGTGAACCTCAACTTCCTCGGCGTCAAGGGCCGCGGGGTGCACCTGCTGCGGATCCTGGTGCTGGGAGGCGTGGCCGTCGGCGCACTAGCCGAACTGACCACCGTGTGGGCCTTAGCCGACATCTCGATGGGACTGATGGCACTGACGAACCTGACCGCCGTCGTCCTGCTGGGGAAGTGGGCGGTTGGTGCGTTGAAGGACTATGAGGCCGCTCGCAAGCTCGGCAAGGACCCCACATTCGTGGGCAAGGACAACCCGCATATGCCCGGTGATGTGCCGGGCAACGTGTGGGACGGCCAAGCTCAGGACGCGCCAAGTTCACGTTCGCGCAGCTGAGTCCCGCCCACGGGCGAGCGCTGAACGATACGGTGACCAACAAGGCGTTACTGGAGGAGATGGGGAACCGCTGATGACGAACTCGGCAGGGTGGTACCGAGACCCGAGCGGCCAGATCCGTTACTGGGACGGTCAACAGTGGATGGGAGAGCCCCAGGGCACCAGCGAAGTGGCGCCCTATCAGCCGCCTGGTGAGCAAAACCTGTACGGCCATAGTGGCTCCGGTCCGCTCCAGCCGGGGGCGACCTATCCTGGCCAACCCAATCCGGGCCAAACCGGCCCGATGCATCCGCCGCCGGCGCCGATGCAGGCTGTGCAACCTCCCGGGTTCGCCCCACAGCAGGGCTACGGCTACCCGCAGTACGCACCCGGGCAGGTCCCACGGCAGAGCAACGGGATCGGCATCGCCGGTTTCGTGGTGTCGCTGGTCTCGGTCTTCCTGCCTCTCATCTTCGGGTTCATTGGTGGCGTCGTCGGCCTGGTGCTGTCCATCGTTGGGGCATCGCGACCGAACAGGCCCAAGGGGCTAGCGATCGCGGGAATCGTGCTCGGGGTGCTGGCGATCATCTTCATCTTCTAGGTGCCGGTTGCCCGCCTAAGGCGCGGCCCGCCCCTGGCTAAGCGCGCCCCTGCCTAAAGTGCGGGTTCCCGCTCGCCGGGAAACGGCGAGCCCTACTGTCCAGTCATGGGCGACGTGCGAAGTCTCAAAGGCGAGTCGGGCGAGCGTAAGGCGCAAGCAGGAAGGGACCGGAATCGGGCGTGGATCGCGCGCCGCTGGCTGACCGGACCCGGCCTGAGAGGAGCGGCCATTGGGTTGGTATTAGCGGCGCTCGCGATCTGGCTGATGCGCGTGATCGCTCAGGCGATTCCCGGGGCGCCGGGAATGACGGTGCAGATCAACGCCCCCGACCTGGCGGTCGCGCTCGCGTGCGGGGTGCTGGTGATGATCGTGCTCACCGTGGTCGCGTTGATCATTCGACGGCGGATTCCCGCACCGTTCGTGGGGGTGGCGGCCGGCGCCGGAGTCCTAGTGGGCACGATGGCGCCGGGCCCCTCACCGTTGGGATGGCCAGGGATTGCTGCCGTGCTGCTGATCGCGGCGGCACTTATTGGTGGCTGGGTAGGCAGCGCTCTGGCGGCTACCGCCAACACGCGCACGGCCCGCGGTCCCGGCCGGATCAGGTCCGTCATCACCGCTACCGCCGCCGTGCTGGCACTCGGAATTGGCGTCTGGCTGGCCTACCCAGGTGGCGTTCCGGCGGGCACCGACGGTGCCACTTCGGCCGATGGTGCATCGGGCGGTGGAGCAACGACCGAGCCGATCGACCCGGGGGAGTATGAGGTTCGTCAGCTCACCTACGGCAACGGGCAGGATCAGGCGGTGGCCAGATACGGCCCGCAGGTGGAGTACCAGTCCGCCACCGTGGACGCATCGACGATCGTGGACGACTGGGGCCCGGAGAACCCGCGAACACAGGTGTGGGGTTTCGACGCCACCGAACTGCCCCTCAATGGCAGCGTGTGGGCGCCGGCAGAGCAGGGCACCTACCCCCTAGTGCTCATCCTGCACGGCAACGCGGGCGTGGGTGATAGCGAACTGGGATACGACTATCTCGCGCAAGACCTCGCCGCCCGCGGCTACATCGTGGCCTCCATCGATGAGAACTTCCTCAACACCAGCATCCTGGACCGTGCCGGGCCGCTCGCGAACGCCGACCAGCTCCGCGGCTGGCTCGTGCTGCAACACTTGGCCCTGTGGAAGGACTGGGCGCAGTCGGCCGACTTTCCCCTAGAACCCGATCTCGATGAGGTGACCCTCATCGGGCATTCCCGGGGTGGGGAGGCGGTGAGCGTGGCCGCGGCCGTGCTCACCGGGGATCTGGAGACCGACTTGCCGGCGGTCGACCTGCCCGAGGTGAACGTGGGCACCGTGATCGCGCTCGCCCCAAGCGATGGTCTGATCGCCGCCGAGACACCGCTGACGCTGAGCGGCGTCAACTACCTCACCATCGCGGGCACCCACGATGCCGACATCAACACTCTCGCCGGAGCCCAGCAGTACAACCGGGTGGACGTGGGCTCCGGCGGTATCAAGGGGGCAGTGGCGTTGCATCGCGGCAACCACAGTCAAATGAACTCCCTATGGGGACGGTACGACTCCGGCGCCGGCCTGTCTTCCCGGGTATTGAACACCGGGGTGCTGGTGGAACCAGAGCAGGAACGCAACGCCGTACGGTGGCTGGTTGCCGCCTTCTTAGCCGACGCCGTCGGGCAGGAACATGACGTGCGGCAGTGGTTCGGCGCCCTGATCGATCCCGAGCTAACCTTCGGCGCTCAGGTTCGCGCCGCGTGGTCCAGCGAGGATGGCCAGGGTAGGGGTGGGTTCGATGAGGATGAGCCCGCGCAGGTCCCCGCCGCAGGCCTGGAGACCGACCTTGGCATCCTCACCGTGTCTGGTGCGGACGGCCAGGTGATGCCGCTGCCCACCAGAGTGGTCCCGTCGCAGAATGCAGTGCTCGCGGTGTCAGCGGCCGACGACGTGTCTCGGGTGGACCTGGATGTGTCCGCTAGCGACCTGGACGTGGGCGCCGAGGACAGATTCGCCGTCGACCTAGCCGATGCCGCAGCCTCCGGGGACCGCGAGGGTGACGTCGCCGTGCACCTGGTAGGCGCCGACGGTTCCCAAGAGGTGAGTTGTGAGCTCAGCATGCCGGTTCGCCCCACCCTCGATGGGCAGCTGGGCAAAGTCCCGGCGCTGATGCCGCTAGGTGCAAGCGAGCCGTTCCTGGCCACCTCCACGGTCTCGCTGGATTGCCTGGCCGAGGGTGGCCTGGATCTCGCCGAACTCACCTCCCTGAGCCTGCAGTTTGAGGGTGCTGGCCCGGCGGGGGTGTACGTGGACAATCTGCGCTTGGAGTGAGCCGCCATTGGGGGTCGGCTACAAACCAGTGCGCTGGGCCAGCAGCCCCGCCTGCAGCCTGCTTTCGTAGCCCAGTTTGACCAGCAGGCTGGACACGTGTCCTTTCACGGTGCCCTCACCGACGCCAAGGTCGGCTGAGATGTCGGCGTTGGACATTCCAGACCCCAACCGCGCCAACACTTCCACTTCGCGGGCGGTGAGCAGCCCGCGAATCCAGGCCCGCTCGGATTGCTCAGCCTGTGCCTGCTCGGTGTGCTCGGCGGCTCCGGCGGGGGAGTCGGCGAAGCCGGGCAGGCCGTTGCCCAACACTCGATGCCCCGAAGCGACCAGCCGGATCGCGGCGATTAAGTCCCTGGGGGCGGTGGACTTGGTGAGGAACCCCGCGGCGCCGTGCCGCAACGCGCGCAGCACGCTGACGTCGTCGGGGTAGCCGGTGAGAACCAGGACCGCCGGGGCAGCCTGACCATCGCGCCGCAACAGATCCAGGCCATCTTGGTGCCCCAGGCGGCGATCGAGCAGGACCACGTCGGGGGTGGTGCGCTGGATCAGGTTGGCTCCCTCGGCAAGATCGTGGGCGTGCCCGGTGACCTGCACCCCGGAAGCCGTTGCGCTGAGCATCTGCCGCAGGTAGGTGCACACCAGCGGGTCATCATCGACGATCGCCACCTGGATCATTCGACCCGCCCGTAGGGTAGCCGTACGTTGACACCGAAGCTGCCGTCCGGCGCCGGGCCGGCGTCGAAGGTTCCGCCGGCACGTGCGCACCGAGCGGCCAACGCCCGCACGCCCAGCCCCGCGCCCGATGCCGCAGGCGGTTGCCGGGTATCGCCGTCCGGTTCTCCGCCTCCCGGGGCGGGGGACTCGGCGGGTTGGCTGGTCACCGTTGCGGTCACGTCTTGCGCATCCCACCGCACCTGGGCGTGCGCCCGTCCGCCGGGGGCATGCTTGGCGGCGTTCAACAGCGACTCGGCGACGACCAGGCCGATGAGGTCCTGCACGCCCCCGGGTGCCGGCCCCCGATCGCCCTGCTCATCGAGGTCCACGCTGATTCCAGGGCCGAAGTCTGCCACCAGGTCGGTGAGCGGCTGAGCCGCAGCGCGGGCGCTGGTGCCGCCGTCGAGGTCGGCGTCGGAGGACAGCACCCCGATCAGCCGGTACAGCTCGTGCAGGGCCCGTTCGCCCTTGGCGCGTAGCTCTTCGGCGTCGGAGCGGGTCTGAGGGTCCTGGGCGCGCACCGACAGCGTCCCGGCCTGCATGGTCATCAGTGTCACCCAATGCACCGCGACATCGTGCAAGGTCAGAGCCAGCGCCGCGCGATCCTCCAGGCGCCCTTGCTCGGCCTCGAGTTGGGCCTGGCGGGCGGCGGCGTGTTCGCGTGCCCGGCGCTGCTCGCTGGCCTCAATGCCGGCTCGGACGGCAAGGCCGGCCGCTGCCATCACGGCCATCACCAGGATCGGGGTGTAGGGATCGCCGGTGGTGTCCCACCATCGAAACGCGCTCCACAGGTCGGCGCCGGTAAGCACCCCGATGAGCAGGAGCGCGGACAGTGCCAGGCTGCGCCTGGTGCCCGACAAGTAGCGGATCACCGAGTAGGGCATCACCATCGCCGCGGTGACCGGGGAGATCACGGCCAGGGCCGCCAACCCCAGGCCGATGAGGCCGGGGTAACGGCGGCGCCACAGTAGTGCCAGTGCGCCCAGGGCGTGCAAGGCGATCAGCACCGCCGGTGGGAGTGCGAAGAGGTAGTCGGTGACCACGGGGTCGGGATCGGCGTGCAGACGCCGTTGATCTCGGAGCAGACCAGCGGCCAGGACCACGATCACCAGGGCAACGTCGAGGCTGCGGTCCAGCGGTGATGGCCGGGGGTCAGTGGGCACGTTCCGACGCTATCGCCCCGCCGCGGCCGCGCGTGGGCGGACGGGACTTTCGATGGGTTTGGCGGCTACTGCGAAGCGCGCGCCAGCTCGGCAAACCCGTCCTCCAGCGAGATCCTGGGCTGCCAGGCGAGTACCTCGCGGGTGTGCCGCTGGTCGAACCAGTGGGCCGTGGAGAGCTGCTCGGCCAGGAACCTGGTCAGTGGAGGTTCGGTGATGTCCGGGACGCCGGGGATCTTTGATGCGGTCCACATGGCGCCCTCCACGGCGGCCCCGGCCGCCCAGGCGAGGCCCGGAGGAATCCGCAGGCGGGGCTGCGGGGCGCCACCGGCGCGGCAGATATCGGCGATGAGTTCCCCGATCGGACGAGGTTGGCCGTTGGTGACCACCAGGGCTTGCCCCCGGGCAACCTCGATCCGGTCCAGTCCGGCGACGATCGCCTCTACGGCATTGGTGATGTACGTGGTGTCCACCAAGGCCGTGCCTGCGCCCAGCAGCGGCAACCGTCCGGTGCGGGCGCGATCCAGGATCCGCCCGATCAACTGCGTATCGCCCGGGCCCCACACCAGGTGCGGGCGCAGGGCGGTCACAGCGAAATCTGGGGCATCGGCGCCCAGAGCCAGGAGTTCGGCGGCGGCCTTGCTGCGGGCGTAGTTGCCACGCGCGTGCTCGGGGTTCGCGGGTCCGGCTCCGGCGCCGGTGAGGGAATGCCCGGTGTGGGCGACCGAGGGTGAGGAGATGTACACAAAGGATCGGACCCCGGATGCCTTCGCCGCGGCGAGCAAGCCACGGGTACCCTCGACATTCGTGCGTTCGTACTGGCCCCACGGCCCCACCACGTCCACCTTGGCGGCCAGGTGGATCACCGCATCCTGATCGGCGACGGCGCGGCCTAACACCCCGGACTCGGCAAGGTCGCCCAGCACTTCCCGGTGCGGCCCGCCGGGCAAGGGCCGGCGCTGCAGCACGGTGACCTGATCGCCGCGCGCGGCCAGCGCGTCGGCCACGCCGCGGCCGAGCATCCCCGAGGCGCCGGTGACCAACACCTTCATTATCGGCTCCTAGTCGTGGGTGCCGAACCGGTGCGCGGTTTCAGTTCTCGGGCCGCGTCGGCGCCGTGCAGCCACTTGGTGGCCCACCGGGCCAGCTCGGACCGATCGACCTTGGAAGCGTGGCGCACATCCACCGGTAGCCAGTCGCGGGCTAGAACCGCGGCCAACTCCACCCCGGCCTGCTCGCGGATCTTCGCCGCCACGTGCGGTGGCACCAGCGGTGAGGCGTTGGCGCCCAGCCGCGCCTGCGGCACGATGATGGCGACCGCCTGCGCGGTGCCAGCCGGACCCACGCCGACTACCGCCGCGGCGCAGACCCCGGGCCGTTGTTCGATTCGTTGCTCGGGGCCGTAGGGCGTTAGCGGACCATCGGCGGTCCACACCACGTGGGCGCGGCGACCTTGGACCCACAGCCGGCCGTCGGCGTCGAGGTAGCCGACGTCCCCGCTGCGGTGCCAGCCGGCGGGGCGGTTGCTGGCACGCTGGGTTCCCCAGAGTTGGTCGTAGCGGCTCTTGGTGTGCGGGCCGTGGATGACGATCTCGCCGACCACGCCGGGGGTGTCGGTGAGCTCCTCCGGCGACTGGTCCAGGTGATTGAGGTCTGCAGGATTGAGGACTGCAAGGTTGAAGTCTGTGGGGTTCAGGTGCAACGGGTCGATTCGAACCTGAACGCCCGCGAGGGGCGTGCCCACGCAGACCCCCTGCGCCGAGGCTTGGGCGGGCATCATGGTGGGGTCCAAGGTGGACACCGGCAGCGCTTCGGTCATCCCGTAGGGGGTGTGGGTCGCGGCGTTCGGCATCATCGCTTTGACCTGGTGCAGCAGCGCCGGTGGCACCGGCGCCCCTGCGGAGAGCACCAGTTCCGGGG
>JBMDWZ010000208.1:0-8868 GCA_048594865.1 Beutenbergiaceae bacterium | reverse complement strand
AGGCGGTGTTGCGGGGTACTGGTGCTCGGGCGTTGCAGGCGATCATGGAAGAGGTGCTGCAGCCGGTGATGTTCGATATCCCGAGCCGTGAGGACGTGGCACGGGTGGTCGTCAGCCGCGAAGTCGTCCTGGAAAACGTCAGCCCCACCCTCGTCCCGCGGGACCGGGATGCTGGCGACGAACCCCAGGAGAAGACCGCTTAGCAAAACTCTGCTTGGCGAATTAGGGGTGCCACAAAGGAGTGGGCAGATGTCACAGCCACAGAGCAGGTCGATCTACGAGGCCGCCGGTGGCTTCGAGGCGATGCTCACCCTCGCCCACGCATGGCACCAGCGGATGCTGCAGCACGAGTTAACCGCTCACCCGTTTCACCCACCGATCAAGCCCGACCACACCGAGCGGCTCGCCGCCTACTGGTCCCAAGCGCTCGGTGGCCCACCGCTCTACACCGACCGCTACGGCGATGAGAGTGCCGTGGTCCGGCGGCACAGCGGCAACGGTGAATACCCCGAGATCAATGCCCTGTCCATCGAGGCCTTCCGCAACGCACTCGGCGATGTAGGCCTCGATCGCGACCCGGACCTGCACACGGCTCTGCTGGACTACTTCGTCTGGGCGACGAATAACACCATGACCTCCTACCCCCACAGCAAGGAGGATGTCCCCGACGGACTGAGCCTGCCACGGTGGTCCTGGGACGGCCTGGTCAACGCGCCCGCCGGCGTGGGTTAAGCGAACTTCACGAAGGCGTGCAGGGGGCCGCCGGTGTGCTCGGTGGAGTCGATGAACCCCCGCGCCGTGTAGAAGGCGCGCTGGGCGGGCTCGTCGTCGGTGAGCAGAACCCGCTGGCGCACGTGCCGGTAATGCTCCAACATCGCCTCCAGGAGCCGGGTGCCGAGCCCGGCGCCTTGGTGATCGGGATGCACCAGAAGGTCTTGGACGTAACAGATGGTTTCGCCGTCGGACACTACCCGGCACAACCCCACCAGCACGCCCTGCGAGCGAGCTGCCAGGACCCGGTGTGAGTTTGCTAGCGCCTTCATCAGCGACCCGGGGTCACGTGTGTAAGCAGTCCAGCCGACGGCGTCATACAGGCCCACCACCTCGGCGGTGGTGACGTCAGATTCATCGATTGTGAGGCGCGCCATGGGGTCGATTGTCTCGCGGATGCTGGCCCGCGACTGACCGCTGCGTTGGCGAGCAGAGCGCGAGAATGTTTGACTGGAGTGGTTTTCCAGACCCCAACACGGTTAGGAGATTCCCAATGCAATTGGATCTACCGGAACTTCCCACCGACACCACCCTGGCGACCGTCGTCTTCGACGCTTCCCGCGCCTCCCACGACGGCAGTGAGGCGATAGAAGCCCGCTGGCGCACATTGAGTGCTCAACTCCAGGATCAGGGCGCGAGTCCCGAAATGGTCGCTGTGCTGGCGGAATCCGGCCAAGAGCCGACCGGTGCTGCGGGCGAGCACGGCCGGATCCTGGTCGCCAACTCCAAGCAGGTCCTCGTCGATCGAGTGACCTCCGCGCCGCCGGCACACGACACCGTCACAGTCCAACGCGGACCCGACGTGTTCGCCCTGGCCCAGGCCTCCGATGATGCGGTGCGTTGGGCCCTGGTGGAAGTGGACCGCAGCGGCGCCGACCTCACCACCGGCAAAACCTCGCGCGTGAACTACGGCACCCAGGAGACCGTCGAGGGCGATCACAACGAGCTCACCAAGAACACCCAGGGCGGTAACGCAACTCGACGTATCCACGCCCGGGCCGAGGACTCCTGGGAGCGCAACGCCGAACAGATCACCGACGCGGTCTCCGAACTGCGGCTCCAGGAGTCACCCGAGTTGGTCTTCATCGCTGGCGACGTGCGCATGGTGACTCTTATCAAGGAGAACGCCGGTGAAGAACTCGGCGCCATCCTGCATGAACTGACCTCGGGATCCCGGGCGCCGGGCGTGAACGATGAGGCCTTCACCCGCGAGTTCGACGGCGCGCTGGAGGTATGGCGGGCCCGGCGGCGCGAGGAGGTCCTAGACCGCTATCGCGAGCAAGTGGGGCGTGACGGCGCGGCTGTCACCGGCCTCGGCGCACTCTTTGACGTGCTGCGCAAGGGCCAGGCCGAAGAAGTGCTGATCAGCGAGGAAGCGCTCAAGGATGACTCGCGGCTGCGCACCTCCACGGCATGGATTGGGCCCGAGCCCATGCAGGGCGCACTCGCGCGGGCCGAAGTGCAGGCACTCGGCGTCGATGACGCGCAGCAGGTCACCGCGGATGTGGCGATCGGCCGGTTGGTGCTGGGCACCGACGCCGGTGTCACGCTCGTGGACGCCGCCGCGTTCGACGCGATCGACGGCGTCGCGGCGATCCTGCGGTGGGACGATGACTCCACGCCCTCGCACGCACTGAGCAGCGAGGGCTAAGGCCACTAGGTCGGGCGGGGACTGTAGTGGGCAGGGTACGTAGTCAGGCGGGCACCGACACCCAGGTGTCTGCCTGCACGTCCCTGGGCCCACCGCAGTGCACTCCCAGCTCAGCCGCCTGCAGGTCCAGGCTGATCGTGGCCTTAGTTTCCACGTTGAGGTGATTGGGCGTATCGGGCAGCGGCCGCACACACACGGGGGTGTCGGCCAACGCCTGGGCCCTCGCGACCGGGTCGGCGATCTGCAGGTCCGCAGTATGCGCCTGCAGGTAGCCCAGGCGGTCGCGGGAAGTGTTCGTCGGCAGCGCCGGAGTCTCGGCCAGTGCCAGCGCCTGATCCAGGAAGTGGTTGGTGTGGCTCAGGACATTTCCTTCCGTGCCCTCGATGACCCCGACCCCGGCGGGGCTGAGTTCGGCGCACGCCGCCCGCAGGTCGCCGTCGCGTGAGGCAAACGTGAACACACTGGAGGCGCCATACGGCAGGGACGCAACGACGTCGAGCGCCTCGGACACCGTGCCTGCTTGCTCCAGCACGATCCGGGCGGCGAGGTGGACCGGGATGCCGACACCTTCGCCGTCGCTGCGGTGCTTGAGGATGTTGAAATGTAGGCCTAATCCGCGCGAGTTCACCCCGATCTTGGCGACCTGGCCGAACTCGGCGAAGGTCACCAACCGGTGCGCGGGTGAGCTGGGCAGGCTGTGCACCAGGACGTCGTCGGCGACTCCGGGGCGCCAATCCCACGTTTGTAGGGTGTGTGGGGTGGTGTCGGTGGGCCAGTAGACGGTGGCCGAGCACTCCTCGGCGGGCGGTGCGAAAGCGAGGATCTCGGTGCGGGCATTCAGCGTCATGGCGGCCAGCGGGTCGATCTGGGCGCCGACCGCGATGCCCTCGATCTCGGCGGCGAGGTTGGGTGCGTACCGCAGCACCTGCTCGCGGCAGTCTTGGGTGACCCGGGTGACGACGTCGGGCTCGATTCCCACGACATTGAAGAGTTCTGAGTACTCCGCGCAGGCTGCAGTGATCTGCCTTGACCACGCTTTTCCGAGGGCAATGCCTCGCTGAGTGGGGTCCAGAAGGTCACTTCGGTGAGTATGAATCGTGACGGGCATACCCCTCACTGTGTCACGAGTGGCTCGAAGGAACATACGATGTGGTCTATGACGCACCCAGCACGCGGCCACGATGTTCCTCCAGAATTGCTCCAGATTCGGGGCAGCATCGACAACATCGACGCCGCCTTGGTGCACATGCTGGCGGAGCGTTTCAAGTGCACCCAGCGGGTGGGGCAACTCAAGGCGGAGCTGGGCCTGGCGCCCTCGGACCCCGGCCGCGAGGAGCGGCAGATCGCGCGGCTACGGGCACTGGCCGAAGAGGCCGGACTGGACCCGGTCTTCGCCGAGAAGTTCCTCAACTTCATCGTGGCCGAGGTGATCCGGCACCACGAGGACATCGCCAACCACAAATCCTGAACTACCCCTCTGTGCCCCCGAAAGGCAGGCAGCGCATGCTCCCAATGAAACTTGGCTACAAGGCTTCGGCTGAACAGTTCGACCCGCGTGAGCTAGTGGAGATCGCGGTGAACGCCGAGGAACGGGGGATGGAATCGGTCTCCGTATCCGACCACTTCCAGCCCTGGCGCCACGAGGGTGGACACGCGCCGTTCTCACTCGGCTGGCTGGCCGCGGTGGGGGAGCGCACCTCCCGCATCCAGCTCGGCACCTCGGTGATGACGCCGACGTTCCGGTACAACCCCGCGGTGGTGGCCCAGGCGTTCGCGACGTTCGGGTGCCTATATCCGGGCCGGGTGATGCTCGGCGTCGGGTCGGGGGAGGCGCTGAACGAGATCGCCACCGGGTTCCAAGGGGCAGGGGAGCAGCAGTGGCCGGAGTTCAAGGAGCGGTTCGCCCGGCTGCGCGAAGCGGTGCGCCTGATGCGCGAATTGTGGACCGGTGATCGGGTGGACTTCGAGGGGGAGTACTACTCCACCCACGGCGCGAGCATCTACGACGTGCCCGAGGGCGGAGTTCCGATCTACATCGCCGCCGGTGGTCCGATGGTGGCCCGCTACGCCGGGCGCTACGGAGACGGCTTCATCTGCACCTCGGGCAAGGGCTGGGACCTGTACACCGAGAAGTTACTGCCGGCCGTCGCTGAAGGTGCGGCCAAGATGGACCGCGACGCCGAGAAGATCGACCGGATGATCGAGATCAAGATCTCCTACGACACCGACTATGACGTGGCGCTTGAGAACACCCGGTTCTGGTCCCCGTTGTCGCTCTCGGCAGAGCAGAAGCACTCCATCGACGACCCGATCGAGATGGAGAAGGCCGCCGACGCGCTGCCCATCGAGGACATCGCCAAGCGCTGGATCGTCTCGGCTGACCCCGATGAGGCCGCGGAGAAGGTGCTGGAGTACTACCGGGCCGGGTTCAACCACCTGGTGTTCCACGCCCCGGGTCACGATCAGCGCCGGTTCCTGGAGCTCTTTGAACGGGACCTGGCGCCGCGGTTGCGCGCGGCTTCCTAGTCTCTTCAGCTTCCTTACAGGGGCCTAGCCCGCGCCGGCCGCAAGGCTGCCGGCTAGTTCCCTCGCCTCCCCGCACACGGTGTGCGGAATTTGCTGCTGGCCGGGCGTTTAGACAGCAAATTCGGTACACGGCGTGCACATCGCAGCGGACTGGACCCACGGCGGCGCGGGTTATCCACACCTTCGCGGCTATCCACCGTTGCGCCCTTGAGGCGGACGCTCGGGCGAGCCCTTATGCCACCGTTCGGACATGTCCGAACTCGACACGGCCAAACCGTTCACCACTCGCGAGGCGCTGGGCGCTGGGCTGACAGCTGGCGCGCTGCGCGGCCCGGCGTTCCGCAGACTGTTCGACGGCGTCTTCGTGCGGTCGGCGTCCGTGGTCGACGTCGAACTGGTCGCCAAGGCGGCACTGCGGATCTTTCCGTCCGGGGCATTCGCCTCACATCACACCGCCGCACAGTTACTCGGAGTTCCGGTACCTCATAACCCCGATGTGCACATCACCGTTCCCCAGCAGCAACTTCGGCGCCGGCGCCCTGAAATTCGGTGTCACGTTCGCAAACCAAGCAAACGGTGGGTGATCGGTTCTATCCCGGTGACGTGGGGACCCGAGCTCGTCTGTGAGCTAGCGGACTACTTGGGCCTGGTCGATCTGTTGGTGGTCGCGGAGTCCCTGATCGCCAAGCATCCGGTGTCCCTCACCGAGTTGGTGGACGCCGCGGATGCCTCACACGGCCGCCAGGTTCGCCTCGCGCGCCGAGTGGCGCAGATGGCCAGGGCCGGGGTGGAAGCACCCACTGAGACGCGCTTGCGCGCTCTGCTGGTGTTGGCCGGGTTCCCTGAGCCGGTCATCAACGGTCCTGTCGCGCACGAGCACGGGCACTATCGGCCAGATCTGTCCGTGCCGCGCCTCAAGCTGGCGATCGAGTATGACGGCAAGCAACACCGCACGGACCTGGACCAGTGGGACCGGGACATCGCCCGGCGGGAGTGGTTCCAACGCGCCGGGTGGGTGAGCGTGACGGTGGTTGCGCGCGATCTGTTCCAGCGGCCGGAGTCGATCATCGAGAGGGTAGCGCGGGCGTGGGCGGCGCAAGGTGGTGCGCCACTACAGCTCACCGAAGACTGGCGAGCGCACTTCCCAAGTGCCTAGCGCGCCCGAATCGCACACCGTGTGCGGAATTTGCTGTTTATAGGCGGGCTAGGCAGCAGATTCGGTACACGCTGTACGGATGGGCGCGGTGTGCAGATAGGTGCGGCGCGGTGGGTGCGCTGCGCGCAGGTGCGGCGGGGTGCGGTGGGGACGGAGCAGCCCTACGACGACGTCGGAGTGAATGTGAACTCCGGCGCTGTGTTGGTCCCGGCTACTCCGTGTGCGACGCCGTCGGTCACCCAGGTGCGCAGTCGTGCCTGGAGGTCGGCCCAGCCGTAGTCGTAGTTACTCGCCGCCTCATCTGGGAACATGCCGATCGCCTCGTGCGTGAGGATCACTCGCGTGGATCCGCCGTCGGGCTCAAGGACGTAACTCACCACGCCCAGCGCGGCCCCACCCATTCCCATGCCGCCGGTCCAACTGAGCTCTTCTCCTGGCGCAACCTCGGTGACGGTGCCCCAGGTCGCCTGGCGCGATCCGGCGGTTTCGCAAACAAGACCGCCGAGCCGGGCGTCAATGGTGAGGGTGGGTGAGTGGCCCTCGAGCAGCAGGTACGGGCTGCCCCACCACTGGCTCGGCTCGTCGATGAGCGCCGACCACACACGTTCGGGGGCGGCGTCGATGGTGATCGCTTGGTGTACGGACATGCTTCGAACCTGGGACATGGCGGGCTCCTTTTGCTCGGCGGTGTTTTTCAGGAGGTGAAGTGACTGCGCGAAGCCACGATCTGCTGGCCGGAGCCATCCGATCGTCGCCCCATAGAGCGCTGCGGAGTTCAGTGCGTTCAGGCGCTCTCGACCGCGCTCGGTGACAAGAACGACGTCGGCTCCTCGCAGTACCTGCAGGTGCCGCTGGGTGGCGAACCGGCTGGGTGAAGCGGGGGAGAGTGCTGCATCGAGGTCGCCGGTGGTACGCGGGCCCTCGCGTAGGAGCTCTACAAGACGACGGCGGACGGGGTGGGAGAGCGCGGACCAGACAGCGTCGACGTCGGTCATCTCTGCCTCCTGTATGTGCGGAATAGCGCACGTGTTGAGGTTAAGGTGTCGCTAGACGCGGGTCAAGGGTGGATCGAGGCGAGGTGCGCCGAGGCGGTACAGGGGTGCGCACGGGCACACGGTGTGCGGAATTTGTTGTCAACGGGGCGCCTAGACAGCAGATTCGGTACACGGCGTGCGGATGGGCGCTGAGCCCGCTGGGCCGGCCGCGCGCCGGGACTTTGGCGCTAGGCGAGCACACGGTGTGCGGAATTTGTTGCCAACGGGGCGCCTAGACAGCAGATTCGGTACACGGCGTACGGATGGGCGCTGAACCCGCTGCTCGTTAGCGCTTTACTGGCGCCTCATCCACGCGTAGATCACCGTCGACCGAGACCTCCGGGCCGTCGGTGAAGCTCAGCGCACCGCGCACCACGCCGGTGGCGGCGAGGTCGCCCTGCACCGAAGCCAGCAGCGCGGCGGCCGGGGAGGTCACCGTGACGTCGCCGAACGGGGTCTTCTGGGACACCTTCGCGGTGGACTTCACCTTGCGCAGCGCGGCCAACGCGGAGCCAGCGGCGCCCAGCAGCTCTAGGTCCGCACCGTCTGCGACCACGCGCAGCGCAGCCGAGGTGGGCCACGGCGCGGTGTGCACCGACCCCTCGCGCCACCAGGACCACACGTCCTCGGTCGCGAATGGCAGCACCGGCGCCAGCAGCCGCAGCAGCGCATCCAGCGCCAGCCACAGCGTCACCCGCGCGGAATCCACCGCGTCGGAGGCGTGTGACCCAGTGCCATAGGCGCGCTCCTTCACCAACTCCAGGTAGTCATCGCAGAACGTCCAGAAGAACGTCTCGGTGACCTCCAGGGCCTTAGTGTGGTCGAAGTTCTCCAACGCGGCAGTCGCGGTGTCGATGACGTCGGCCAGATTCCCCAGCAGCGCCCGGTCCAGCGGCTCGGTCACCGCGGCGGCATCCAGGCGCACCGCGCCGTCATCGAAGGACAGCGCGAACTTCGAGGCGTTCAACACCTTGATCGCCAGCCGGCGCCCGATCTTCATCTGGGTCGGCCGGTTTACATCCAGCGCCGTGTCCGCGCCCAGGCGGGCAGAGGCTGCCCAGTACCGCACCGCGTCCGAGCCGTGCTGCTCCAGCAGGCCCATGGGGGTGGTGACGTTGCCCTTGGACTTGGACATCTTCTTGCGGTCGGGGTCCAGGATCCACCCGGAGATCGCGGCGTTGCGCCACGGCAGCGAATCGTGCTCGGCGTTGGCGCGCACCACGGTGGAGAACAACCAGGTCCGGATGATGTCGTGGCCCTGCGGCCGCACGTCATAGGGGAAGACCTTGTCGAAGAACTCCGGCTCACGCTCCCAGCGGCCCGCCAGCTGCGGGGTCAGGGAGGAGGTAGCCCAGGTGTCCAGCACGTCCGGGTCGCCGATAAAACCGCCGGGGACCCCACGGTGTGCTTCGGTAAACCCGTCGGGGACGTCATTGGCCGGGTCGATCGGTAGCCGATCCTCGGTGGGCACAAGGGGCGTGTCGTACAGGATCTCGCCCTCATCATCCAGGCGGTACCAGACGGGGAAGGGCACCCCAAAGAACCGTTGGCGCGACAGCAGCCAGTCACCGGCCAGGCCATCGACCCAATTCTCATAGCGCGATTCCATGTACGCCGGGTGCCAGGTGAGCTCGGCGCCGCGCTTGACCAGGGCTTCGCGCAACTCCGCCTCGCGCCCACCGTTGCGGGCGTACCACTGCCGGGAGGAGACGATCTCCAGCGGCTTGTCG
>JBMDWZ010000207.1:0-9538 GCA_048594865.1 Beutenbergiaceae bacterium | reverse complement strand
CCTGACGGATTGGCCTCACCCACTGGCCCGCCCGCGCGCGCCCAACGGGCCGCCACCCGCCACAATTGGGCCGCGCTCGCGTTTGGGTGCGGGGGTTCCCGGGTGCGGATCTGAGCAGTTGAGGGGCTTGCAGATGCGCTTGGCGCAGACGCCGCTAGCGTGGGAACCCTGAACTGAACCGACGAACGCGAAAGGTGGACGGCATGAAGGGCAAGGCTCTATTCATTGTGGGTGTGGCAGTGGGGTACCTGTTGGGTAGCCGCGCGGGCACCGAGCATTACGAGAAGGTCAAGCAGCAGGCCAAGGACTTCTGGGAGAACCCCAACGTTCAAGAGAAGGTCTCCGCCGCTGAGGCCAAGATCGGTGAGGTCGTCAAGGAGCAGGGTTCGAACCTGGCGGACAAGGTCAGCGAGACCGTCAAGGACAAGCTGAACTCATCCGAGGACGAAACCGGCGAAAAGAACGCCTAGTTCCGCCCTCGGTCTCGGCGCTGTCGGGGTGTGTCCGGTCAGTCCGGACAGGCCCCGACCTGCTCGGTCAGCTCGCCCAATTCCTCTGAGCTCACGCCGATCCCGTAGGACTGTTTGATCAGCACCTGCTGCACCGCGTAGGCGCAGTGAAACCCTGCCTCCGGTGGCATCCACGAGGCGGCATCGAGCGCGCCTTTGTCTTGGTTGGTTTGCCCGTCGACGGCGATCAGGTTGGCTGGGTCGTTGGCGAATTCCATGGCCTTGCGGGCCGGCCAGGTGTCGGCGCCCTTGCTCCATGCGTCGGCGAGGGCGACGACGTGGTCGATTTGGACCGCGGAGCTGCTTTGCGCGCCGCGCTCGAAGGCGATCGTATTGCCGGTGTAGGGGTCAAGCAGTGTGCCCGAGACGACGACGCATGGCTGGACGGGGTCATAGACGACGTCGGTCATCCAGTGCGCGAGTTGGTCGTTGCGGGTGTCGCAGCCGTTGCCGTCTACGTCGAACCAGGCGGGCCCGAAGTGGTTGCGGTCGTACTCCTCGCGGCTGCGCGGTTCGCCCACGACGGTGAGGTCACCAAGCGCTGCCCGCGCTACACCGATCCGATCCGGCGCCACCTCCCACCCGGGCGCCGGGCGCACTTGTTGCCACCAGGTGGGTACCACCAGGGCGAGCATCACGAGGAGCACCACCGCCGCCGCGGCGCGCACGATGATCCGGGTTCGCTTTGCGCCGCTCATCAGATGCTCCACCTGCTCGAGGGTCACCTATCGGGCGCCAATGGCGTCGGCGGTGAGTGTCGGTTGTGGATAGCCGGGCGCGGACCCGGTGGGTGTGGATGCGCGCTGCTGGCGGCCAGCAGTTCATTTCGGGCGGCGTCGCCCGTCGACGTCGTCAAACCTCCCGCCGAGCGAGTCAACTTCCGCTCGAGCGAGTCAACCGCCGTGACTACCTCGGCGCAGAGTTGACGAAGTCGGCGGGAGGGGCGGGCGAAAGTTTCGGTGGAATGGTGGGCCTCGATTGGCGCAAGTTCGCTCTTGACCTGGGTGCTGGGCCCGGTTACGTTCGAATTGCGCGAGGGCGCCAGCGATAGTTTCGAAACCCTGGTTCGCCGCCATGACGATGTGGCGTCAACTAGGGGTTGGTCGGAACTCGACAGGACGGCTCCTACAGCGCGTGGCACTAGCGATACAGAAAACAACGAAGTGATCTGGAGAACCCCATGGAATCTCGCGACCCCCACACCACCCGCCGTCGGACCTTCCTTGCCGGACTCGGGGCGGTACCCGTCGTCGCCACCGCACACACGGTCACCAGCGCGGGCACCGCGAGTGCTGACACCTCCGCAAGGGCCGGCACCGACGTCGTCGTCGACCCCGCTATCGAAGCCCAGGAGATCCACGGATTCGGCGGGATGAACCACCCGATCTGGATCGATGACCTCACCAGCGACCAGGTGCAGACCGTGTTCGGCAACGGCCCGCAGGACCTGGGCTTCAGCATCCTGCGCATCCCCGTTCCCGAAAATCGCGAGCAGTGGGACCTGCTGCTGCCCACCGCGCTGCAGGCCATCGACCTCGGCGCGATCGTCTTCGCCTCCCCGTGGAACCCGCCCGAGGAGATGACCGAAACCTTCGAACTCGAACGCAAACAGGGCACCGGGACCGACTACCCGGCCGAGGTCGACACCACCTTGGTGCGCGCCGTCGTCGGCAATGAGGGCACCGGGTTCAGCGGCGATGGTTACGTCGAGTTCCTAGACGACGACGGCGCGAGCGTCACCTGGCATGAGGTGGTCATCACCGTCGATGGC
The DNA here is from genome assembly GCA_048594865.1 of Beutenbergiaceae bacterium. Taxonomy (GTDB): domain Bacteria; phylum Actinomycetota; class Actinomycetes; order Actinomycetales; family Beutenbergiaceae; genus CALKWS01. The sequence continues at coordinate 7,258 of JBMDWZ010000207.1, read as the reverse complement.
GATAAGCATCTGGAGTTTCGGTACGCGCTAGCGCAGGGCACCAAGTACCTGGACGTGTACGTCAACGGCGAGGTGGTGGTGACCGACGTCGAGTTCCCGGCTACCGGAAGTGACTCCACCTGGGGGCGAGTCGCGGTGCACGCCCACATGGATACCGGCGACAACGAGGTGCAGTTGGTCACCACCGGCACCGGCGGGCCGCGGCTGGACCAGTTCAATGCCGGTGGCCTGGTGCGGGAGTCCGATGCCCGCCGGTTGCGCCGCGACATGTACGGCGCCTACACCGAGCACCTCAACGATTTCACCGCGCACCTGAGCGCCGGCGGGGTGGATCTGCACGCGATCTCCTTCCAGAACGAACCCGATTACGCCCACGAGTGGACCTGGTGGACCGATGAGGAAATCCTGGAATACATGCGCGAGTACGCCGGGCAGCTCACCACCAGGGTGATCGCGCCGGAATCCTTCCAATACGTGAAATCGCCCTCAGACGTCATCCTCAACGACCCCGTTGCGCTGGAGAATCTCGATATCCTCGGCGCCCACATTTATGGCACCCAGCCCGAGCACTTTCCCTATCCGCTGTTTGAAGAGAAGGGCGAAGGCAAGGACCTGTGGATGACCGAGGTCTATCACCCGAACTCCTCCAGCGACGCAAACCTGTGGTCCGAGGCGCTGGAGACGGCTCAGAACGTGCACAACTCCATGGTGTTGGGGCAGTTTCAGGCCTACATCTGGTGGTACATCCGCCGGTTCTACAGCCCGTTGGGCGAGGACGGTCAGATCACCAAACGTGGGTACTCGATCGCGCACTACTCCAAGTTCGTTCGCCCCGGGGACATGCGGATTGAGATCGGTGAGAGCCCCACCGACGGGGTGCTGCTCTCGGCGTATCGCACGCTCGAGGATCGGGTCGTAGTGGTCGCGATCAACATGACCGATGAGGAAGTCAGCCAGCGGATCGGGCTGGGCGACAACCGGCTGTACGGCGTGGAGTCTTGGCTGACCGATGAGACCCGGAGCCTGGAGCCGGCGCGTGAGTTCCGAGCGCCACGGGGACGGCTGACGGCGTATCTGCCGGCGCACAGTGTGGCGACCTTTGTGGCGCGGCGGCTTGGGCGCTAGCGGGCCAGCCGCTGACTTCGTCAACCTCCCGCCGAGCGAGTCAGTTTCCGCTCGAGCGAGTCAACCGCAGTGACTACCTCGGCGGGAGGTTGACGAAGTCGGCGGAGGGGGTGGGGGAGTGGGCACCCGGCGGCGTTTGGGGCAGGGCGTCCCGGCGCGGAGGGGGTGGGGCTGCGAAAAGTGACTGTGAACGCTAACATTGCCGCAGGACCATCACTCAATGGCGCGTGGCCGCTGGATCGGAGCTGGAATGTCGCACGGCGACTTGGTTATTGGCGTTGACTTCGGAACGCTCTCGGGGCGGGCCGTGGTGGTGCGCGTCAGCGACGGTGAGGAGCTCGCAAGCGCCGAGCACCCCTACGCCAACGCCGTCATGGACTCAAGCTTGACCGCGGCCGACGGTCAAACCCTGCCGCCGGAGTGGGCGCTGCAGAACCCCAACGATTACCGCGAGGTTTTCCAAAATGCGGTGCCGGCCGCCATCGAGAAGGCCGGCGTCGACCCAGCCGATGTGATCGGCATCGGCACCGACTTCACCGCTTCCACGGTGCTACCGGTCACGTCCGACGGCACCCCGCTGTGCGAACTCGAGCAGTTCACCAACAACCCGCACGCCTACATCAAGCTCTGGAAGCACCATGCCGCCCAGGGCCAGGCGGACCGCATCAACGACCTCGCCAGGCGCCGCGAGGAGAGCTGGCTGCCGCGCTACGGCGGGATGATCTCCTCCGAATGGCAGTTCGCCAAGGGCCTGCAACTCCTCGAAGAAGCCCCGGAGGTGTACGCCGCCACCGATCACTTCGTCGAGGCCGCGGACTGGGTGATCTGGGAACTGAGCGGCACCTACGCCCCTAACCCCTGCACCGCCGGGTACAAGGGCATCTTCCAAGACGGCCAATACCCCAGCGAAGACTTCCTTGGCGAGCTCAACCCCGAATTCGCCACCTTCGCCAAAGACAAGCTCCCCGCCACCGTCTACCCCCTGGGCAGCAACGCCGGCGGCCTCAGCGCCAAGGCCGCGCAGTGGACCGGCCTGCGCGAAGGGATCGCGGTGGCCGTCGGCAACGTCGATGCCCACGTCACCCTGCCCGCCGCCAACGCGGTGGACCCCGGCCAAATGACCCTCATCATGGGTACCTCCACCTGCCACGTGATGAACTCCGATCAACTGCGCGAAGTGCCGGGCATGTGTGGAGTGGTCGACGGCGGAGTCATCGATGGCCTGTACGGGTACGAAGCGGGTCAAAGCGGTGTGGGAGACATCTTCGGTTGGTTCGTCGCCACCGGCGTCCCGGCCGCCTACGCCAAGGCCGCGGACGACCGCGGTGAGAGCCTGCACGCCTACCTCACCGAGCTCGCCAGCGCCCAACCGATCGGCGCCCACGGCCTGGTCGCCCTGGACTGGCACTCGGGTAACCGGTCGGTGCTGGTGGACCACGAACTGTCCGGCCTGATCGTGGGCCAAACGCTGTCCACCCGGCCCGAGGACATCTACCGGGCGCTGCTGGAAGCGACCGCGTTCGGTACCCGCACCATCGTGGAAGCCTTCAACGATTCCGGGGTCAACGTTGAAGAACTCGTCGTGGCCGGTGGCCTGCTGAAGAACTCCTTCCTCATGCAGATGTACTCCGACGTCACCGGACTGCCACTGAGCACCGTGATCTCCGAACAGGGGCCCGCCCTCGGCTCGGCGATTCACGCCGCGGTCGCCGCCGGTGCCTACGACGATGCCCGCGCCGCCGGTGCGGTGATGGGCGGGCGTGTGGTGGGTGCCTACACCCCCAACGCCCAGGCCCACCAGGCCTACACCGAACTGTTCGAGCAGTACACCGCGCTGCACGACTACTTCGGCCGCGGCGGCAATGACGTGATGCGCCGTCTCAAGGCCATCCGCCGTCGGGTCCTGACCCCCGACACCGCCGCTCAAGCTCCCGACCTCCAAGCCCCCGAGGAACTCACATGACCCGCCCCGTCCTGGCCGACCTGCCCGACAGTGCTCAGGAGGCCGTAGCCCGGGTGCGCCAGCGGGTGGCAGACCTGCACGGTGAACTGGTGCGCTACAACCTGGTCATCTGGACCGCTGGCAACGTCTCCGAGCGCGTGCCGGGCACCGACCTGTTCGTCATCAAGCCCTCCGGCGTCTCCTATGACGAGCTCACCCCGGAGTCGATGGTGGTGTGCACCCTCGACGGCGCCAAGATCGAAGACGGCACCCCCGACAGGCTCGTGCCCTCCTCCGACACCGCCGCGCACGCCTACGTCTACCGGCACATGGACCACGTGGGCGGGGTGGTGCACACGCACTCCACCTACGCCACCGGCTGGGCTGCCCGCCACGAGGCCATCCCATGCGTGCTGACGATGATCGCCGATGAGTTCGGTGGCGAAATCCCCGTGGGTCCCTTCGCCCTCATCGGCGATGACTCCATCGGCGAGGGCATCGTGCAAACCCTCACCGACCACCGCTCCCGGGCGGTGCTGATGGCCGGGCACGGCCCGTTCACCATCGGCAAGGACGCCACCGATGCCGTCAAGGCCGCGGTGATGTGCGAAGACGTGGCCCGCACCGTGCACATCGCCCGCCAACTCGGGGAGCCCGAGTCGATCGCCAGCCATCACATCGACTCACTATTTGACCGTTATCAGAACGTTTACGGAGTCCGGGAGGACGCATGAACAACCCCTTCGAGCAGCGCGAAATCTGGTTCCTCACCGGAAGCCAGGACCTGTATGGCCCCGAGACGCTCGAGCAGGTAGCCGAGCAGTCCCAGAACGTTGCCCAACTGCTCAACGACTCCGATCAGGTGCCGGTCAAGGTGGTCTGGAAGCCGGTCCTCAAGGACACCGCCCAGATCCGCCGCGCCGCCCTGGACGCCAACGCCGATGACTCCTGCGTGGGCGTGATCGTGTGGATGCACACCTTCTCCCCGGCCAAGATGTGGATCTTGGGCCTCGATGCCCTGCGCACCCCGCTGCTGCACCTGCACACCCAGGCCGACTCCGCGCTGCCGTGGTCCACCATCGACATGGACTTCATGAACCTCAACCAGGCCGCGCACGGTGACCGGGAGTTCGCCTACCTCACCTCGCGCCTGGGAACGGCGCGCAAGGTCGTCGTCGGCCACGCCTCTGAACCCCTCGTGGGCGAGCAGGTCGGCACCTGGGCCCGCGCCGCCACCGCCAGCGCCGAACTCAAGGGCGCCAAGCTCGCCCGCTTCGGTGACAACATGCGCAACGTCGCCGTCACCGAGGGCGACAAGACCGAGGCCGAACTGCGCCTGGGCATGAGCGTGAACACCTGGGGCGTGCACGACCTCGCCCAAGCGCTCAACGAGGTCAGCGAAGCCCAGATCGACGCACTGGTGGATGAGTACCTCGAGCTGTATGACGTGGTGGAGGACCTGCGGCCCGGCGGCGCCCGGGAGGACTCCCTGCGCTACGGGGCACGCCTGGAAGCCGGCATCGAAACGTTCCTCACCGGCGTTGGCGCCACCGCCTTCACCACCAACTTCGAAGACCTCGGCCCGCTTCGCCAACTCCCGGGCCTGGCGGTGCAACGGCTGATGGCCAAGGGTTACGGATTCGGCGCCGAAGGTGACTGGAAGACCGCGATCCTGGTGCGCGCGGCCAAGGTGATGGGCTACGGCCTGCCCGGCGGCGCCAGCCTGATGGAGGACTACACCTACGACCTCACTCCCGGCAGCGAGGTGATTCTGGGTGCGCACATGCTGGAGATCTGCCCCACGCTCACCACCTCCAAGCCGCGCCTAGAGATTCACCCGCTGGGCATCGGAGACCGCGAAGACCCGGTCCGCCTGGTCTTCGACACCGACCCGGGGGAGGCCCTGGTGGTGTCCCTGTCTGACCTGCGCGACCGCTTCCGGCTGGTGGCCAACATCGTCGACGTCGTCGGAGAGCGTGAGCCAATGCCACACCTGCCGGTGGCGCACGCGGTGTGGGAACCCCGCCCAGACCTTCGCACCTCGGCGCGCGCCTGGCTGACCGCCGGCGGCGCGCCCCACACGGTGATGTCCACCGCGGTGGGCCGCGAAGCTTTCGAAGATTTCGCCGAGATCGCCGGCCTCGAACTGGTCACTATCGACGAACAAAGCACGGTTCGCGGCATCCAGCATGAACTGCGCTGGAACGCCGCCTATCACCGATTGGCCCAGCCTATGTAAGGGCGCGGGCTTGCAACACAGCACCACTCGACGAGGAGGTCGATACGCAATGCGAGAACACTCTCAATCCGGGTACCTGTCCCGGCGAAGTCTCTTGCGCGGCGGTGCCGCACTGGCCGGACTGGCCGGTGCTGGGGCCCTGAGCGGATGTGCACCAGGGATTGGAGGTAGCGACGCTCCGGTTTCCTTCTGGCACCTGCTCGGTGGCCCCGATGGTGCTCAAATGGACACGTTCATCCGTGATTTTAATTCCGGCAGCGACCGGGACGTGAACTCCACCATCCTGGCCTGGGGCAGCCCGTACTACACCAAACTATCCATGGCCTCGGCCGGCGGCCGTTCCCCAGATCTGGCAGTCATGCACGCGGCCCGGATCCCGGGATACGCCCCCGGCGGGCTGCTGAACAACTGGGATGCCGACCTCTTCGCCGACCTCGGCATCACCGAAGCCGACTTCCCCGAGCTCATCTGGGAAAAGAACCTGTACGACGGCGAACTGGTAGCGATGGCATTGGATGCCCACCCGTTCGTCATGTACTACAACACCGAGATCGCCGAGGCGGCCGGGGTGCTGAACTCCGACGGTCAGCTGCCCGAAACCTCCGATCCCGACGAATTCCGCGAGCTGGCGGCCGAACTCTCCGACGCCAGCCCCAGCGGCACCGCGATCGCCTACGGCTACCTGGGTGACGGGTCGAACATGTGGCGCCTGTTCTACACCTACTACGTCCAGATGGGCGGGGTCATCGAACTGCCCATCGGCGGGCAAATGCAGTACGACGAGGGCCTGGTGGTGGACACCCTGGAGTGGATGCTCTCCCTCATCGACGGCGAGATCGGGCACAGCAGTCACGACGGCGGAACGGCGATCGCCGAGTTCGCCACCGGGAACGCCGCGATCTTCTTCGGTGGTGTGTGGGAGACGGCCAACTACCAAAACCAGGGCGTGCCCTTCGACATGTCGATGATGCCCGCGGTCTTCGGTGATCCGGTGGCCTACTGTGATTCGCACTCCTTGGTGTTGCCGCACCAAGACAACCCCGACCCCGGGGCCCGTCAAGCGGCGCACGAGTTCGTGGCCTACATCCTGAAGAACTCCCGCGACTGGGCCCTGGCCGGGCATATCCCGTCCTACCTGCCGGTCACCGAGAACCCTGATTACGCCGAACTGATCCCCCAGGCGCACTACGCCGCGGCGCAGGATTACCTGCTATATGACCCCGAGGCGTGGTTCACCGGGTCCGGTTCGGACTTCAGCAACTTTTTCGGTGAGTACATCCAGACGGTCCTCATGCGCAGGACCGAACCGATCGTGGGATGGAACGGGTTCCGCGATCGCATCAACACCATCCTCCAGCGGCCCAGCCCGGTCGCCTGACGACGGCGTCAAGGAGCGAGATATGACGACAGAAGTGAAAGACAAGAGCCCGACGAGCCAAACCGAGCTCCGTCCGGGTCAAAAGCAACGCCGTCGCGCGGAGAACATGCGCGGCTGGCTGTACTGCGCGCCATTCATGGTGGCTTTTGGCATGTTCCTCATCTGGCCCACCATTTCGGGGCTGTGGATGAGCTTCACCGGACGTACGCTCACCGGCGCCAACACCGAGTTCGTGGGACTCCAGAACTGGATCGAGGCATTGGCCGATCCCGAGGTGTGGAGCTCGATGCTCAACACCGGGTGGTTCACGCTGCTGTCTACCCTCCCACTGGTGGCGATCGCGCTCGCGCTGGCCACCCTGGTGAACCTGGGCCTGCCGGGGCAGTGGTTCTGGCGGCTGAGTTTCTTCATGCCGTTCCTGCTGGCCTCAACTGTGGTGTCGATGTTCTGGGTGTGGATGTACAACCCGCAGCTGGGGTTGGTGAACAACCTCTTCGGCATCGACATCTCCTGGTTGCAGGACTCCAACACCGCGATGCCCGCCGTGGTTATCACCACGGTGTGGTGGACCATC
>JBMDWZ010000206.1:0-2827 GCA_048594865.1 Beutenbergiaceae bacterium | reverse complement strand
GAACGAGGCTTCGATCAAGCCGCGGCGCTGCACTTTGGTGTGGGCTATGCACCCAAAGGCTGGGACAACCTGTCTCGGCACCTTCGCGGGCGCGGGTTCGTGGAAGCCGAACTCACCGCCTCCGGCGTGGTCTCGGCCGGTAACCGCGGCACGTACGACCGCTTCCGGGGCCGGTTGATCTGGCCGATTCGGGACACCACCGGCTCCGTCGTCGGCTTCGGTGCGCGCAAGCTCTATGAGGACGACCAAGGGCCCAAGTACCTCAACACCCCCGAGACCTCGCTGTATAAGAAGAACCAGGTGTTGTACGGGATCGACCTGGCCAAGAAGGAGATCGCGAGCAACCGGCAGGTCGTCGTCGTCGAGGGCTACACCGACGTGATGGCGATGCACCTATCCGGCGTGGGCACAGCGGTCGCCACGTGTGGCACTGCGTTCGGGGTGGACCACATTCGAGTGGTGCGCCGGATGCTGGGGGACACCGCGGATTCGGCCGCCGGGCTGCAACTGGCCACGGGCTCGCGCGGCGGTGAGGTGATCTTCACCTTTGACGGCGATGAGGCCGGGCAAAAGGCCGCCCTGCGTGCGTTCGGGGAAGATCAGCGGTTCGCGTCCCAAACGTTCGTGGCGATCGGCCCGCAGGGTATGGACCCGTGCGATCTGCGGCTGCAGCGGGGGGAGGACGCGGTGCGTGAACTGGTCTCGGGGCGTGAGCCGCTGTTTGAGTTCGCGATCCGGTCGGTGTTGCGGCGTCTGGATTTGAGCACCGCCGAGGGCCGCGTGAACGCGCTGCGCGCCGGGGCGCCGGTGGTGGCGCGGATCCGGGACCGAGCGCTTCGGTCGGAGTACGCCCGCTCGCTGGCGGGATGGTTGGGCATGGAAGAGAACTCCGTGCGCCAGGCGATCGCCCAGGCAGGTCGAGCCGCCGCATCGGGGGACTCCGAGCAGCGCGGTGACCGCGGCCGGGCCGCGCCGCAGCGGCCCGGGGTCGATCCCGAAGTTGCCGAGCGGGCCGGGGCCAGGGCCGCCTCGAGCAACGATCCGGTCGCCCGGTTGGAGCGCCAGGTCCTGGAGGTGGTGTTGCAGTTGCCGCAGCACCTCGACGGGCTCGGGTTCGATGAACTTCCCGCCGACACCTTCGTGGTTCCCTCCCACCGCGCCGTCCATGACGCAATCCGCGCTAACGGCGGTCTGGCGGGCTACGCCCAACTGGCCGCCCGCCTCACCGCGCAGACCGGTGACGCGGCCGGGGCCGTGGGCGCCTGGGCAGAAGGCGTGCGGGAGCTCGGTGGCGACCTGGTCGGGGGATTGGTGACGGAGCTGGCCGTGTCCCCGTTGCCCGAGGACCGGGAGGCCGCGCTTGCTGGGTACGCGCGCGGGGTGGTGATGGCGTTGCTGCGGATGGGTTTGACCCGGCGCATCGCCGAAGCCAAAGGCTCGCTGCAGCGGACCGATCCCGAAGATCCCGCCTACGCGCAGCGATTCGCTGACCTCATCGAGCTGGAGAATTCGCGCCACGCCTTGAACGCCGCGCAGTAGGTCCTGGGCGGCATCGGACCGCAGGCTAGCCGGTTTCGTTCTCAGCGGACACCAAGCCTGCCATCCGCGCGACTTGCGCTGGCAGGATGGAGGAATGACTCAGAACTCGTTGGACGCCGTCGACCTCATCCCCAGAGACGCACTATTCGGTAACCCCGAACGCGCCTCGGTGCAGATCAGCCCCGATGGCAAGTACATCAGCTGGCTGGCACCGCTGGAGGGGGTGCTGAACATCTGGGTGGCGCCCGCGGATGACCTCGCTGCGGCCACCTCCGTCACCACCGATGCAGCGCGCGGCATCCAGGCCTATGTGTGGACTTACAAGCCAGACACCCTGCTGTACGTGCGAGACGCCGGGGGCGATGAGGACTGGCACGTGTTCCGCGTCGATGTCACCACCGGTGAAGGCAAGGACCTCACTCCGTTTGAGAACACCTCCGCCCGCCCGGTGGATATCAGCGACCGGGTGCCGGACTCGGTGCTGATCTCGATGAACGACCGTGATCCCGCCTGGCACGACCTATACCGGGTGGACCTGGCCTCTGGTGAACGCGAACTGCTGGAAGAGAACAACGAGTTCGTCGGTTACCTGGCCGATCACGACTACGTGGTCCGGTACGCGCTTCGGGCCCGACCCGACGGCGGAATGGACGTCACGCAGCGCCAGGACGGCCAGTGGGTGGTCACCGAAGACATCCCGTTTGAAGACGCGCTGAGCACCTCACCGCTGGGCCTGACGGCCGACGGCTCCATCCTGTACTTCATGGATTCCCGCGACCGGGACACCGCCGCCCTGTACGCCAAGGACGTCCAGAGCGGAGAGCGCACGCTCATTCACTCCGATGACCGCACCGATATTGCCGGCACCCTGTTTCATCCGGTGACCGGGGTGATCCAGGCCGTGTCTGCGAACTACCTGCGCGAGGAATGGACCGTTCTGGACAGCGATGTTGCCGCTGACCTCGACGTTCTCGCGGGAATCGGCCCGGGTGAAGTCAACGTGCTGGGACGAACCCTGGCCGACGACGTCTGGGTGGTTGCGTACTCCTCGGCGCAGTCGCCGTTGGACTACTACCGCTACGACCGGGCGGAGCGTCAACTCACCAAGCTGTTCTCCGGCCGGCCCGCTCTGGAAGGTGCCCCGCTGGTGGCGATGCACCCCGTGGAGATTCCGGCCCGCGACGGGCAGACCCTGGTCAGCTACCTCACCTTGCCCACAAACCAGAGTTCGGACTTAGCACCGGCTTTGGGTGAGATCGGCACCGTGCAAGCTCCCGGGCCGCTGGTG
>JBMDWZ010000205.1:0-10194 GCA_048594865.1 Beutenbergiaceae bacterium | reverse complement strand
CCCCCGGCTCCTGTCTGGAAGTCCCCAGGATCCTTTCGCGGATGGTCTCGATGTTCGTGACGTCGTTGGCAACGTTCCTCGGATTCCGGTGCTCGCCCGTGCCCGGTTGGTGCATCGTGGGGAACACCTGCGTGAGTTCGTAGAGGTCGAGCTTCGTGTTGCCAGCGGCGATCAGTGGGTCGATGACCTCGGCAGCGCGCTGGTGGTGCGCGCCGCTCGGGGCGGTCCCATGGGTGGTGCCGTCCGCGGCGCGCCCGACCCTCCCTGTCGACTTCGTCTTCATCTGGTGGTGCCGGGCGCACAACAGGTGCAGGTTGGTATCGACGGTCTGAGCCCACGCTGGAAGTTCGTTGGTGAACGGCGTGATGTGATCGATTTGGGAGCGCCACCCTGGTTGTTCGCAGCCAGGGAAGCGGCACGTTCGGTCGCGCGCCAACACGAATCTGCGCAGCTCTGCGCCCGGCGCGTAGGAGTCGCTCGAGAGCAGGCCGTGCGTATCGCGCAGGTATCCCGTTGGATCGGATATCGAGGGCGGAACCATGGCGAACACGCGGGCTGGATTCGACTTCCAGTCCGGTCCGAGCCCTGCTCTCACCTTTGGTTCCGGCCCGCCCGGCGGGCTCGGTCTGTTTCCACTGGTGCGGGTCTGAGGTGGGTCGTGCGCCTTGGTTCCGGCCTGAGGTAGGTCGTATCCGTTGGCTTCTGCCTGAGGTGGCCCGCTTTCATGCGCTTTGGTCGGATTTGCGCCGGTCTCAACTGGCGGCGAGCACGGTACTAACGGCGACACGGGCGGTACTGCGCCGGGCCGGTCGATGCTGACTACAGTTCCGGTCGCGGGGTCCGTATGGATCCTGCTCACGATGACGGCAGCGGAGGCTAGGTCGAAGCTCGAGCTACCTGATTCACTCTGAGGGCTTGGGCCCTTTGCGTCTGGTGGGCCCTTTGTGTCTGGTGCGCCCCGCTCGCTCACGGCAGTGGTCCGCGGATCCTCCGCGCCCGTGCCAATGCTCTCGCCAGCCTTCTTACTGCGCCGATCGTTCGACGCCGCGGCGTGAGCAGACAACCCGAGTCGACCGGCAGCGATGAGGCGCGCGGACTCCGCCGTGATCGGTCCGTACCCAGCCAGATCTGCCGGCGCGTCATTCTCACCGGCGAGGGTGGAGGAGGCAACGGTCACCTGCACATGCGGGCGTGCGACTTGGCGCGTCTTGAGCGGCCGACCACCTGGGCTGAACCCAGCGTCGAGCGTCTCGCGGAACACCTCACTGAAAGCATCCGCGCGCCGCGCGCTCAAGGGGCGGTCGTCGTCGGCGCCGTTCTTGGTGGCGAGCGCATCGATTGTGGTGAACGCAGCCACTGCCTCAGGCGCCGGAAGAAATGCGCTCAGCCACGCCATTCCGTCATCTGCCGGCGTCAAGGTCACCGTTCGCTCGGCCTTGGCCTGCTCAGCGCGTTCCTGGGCGAACTCCGGATCGACCGACATGGCCGCACGAGCCACCTTCTTACGCAATTGTGCGGCCGTGATCTGCTCAGACTGGGGGAGCAGGCGCCGTTGGACCTCGCGCCCATGCAACGGCGGCAGGGTCTTGGTGCCATCCAGGAACACGTCGACCTTCCGGGCGTCGATCCGGCCCGATGCCAGGGCCTGGCGCAACTCCGGATAGGTCCGCAAGGAATCTGCGCGCGTGACCAGATTGCCCGCGGCATAGGAGGTGATGCTGAGTTGTGCCGCGACCTCCTCGATGACAAAGGCACTGTCTGGAGAATCTGCGCGGCGGTCAACAAGTTCGGCAATGAGCTGGGCCTGTTGAGCAGTCAGCCACGAGGTGAGGCGCTGCGTTGCAGAGAGCAACTCCATCAAGAGGCCGGTGCTGATTGCATCGCGGCGCACCGAACCCACCTTGAGGGCCAGTCGTGCCTCGGGAAGTTCGGCGGACAGCAAGTCGAGCATCCGGATCTCTTCATCGACCGGGGGACGCCTGGTGTTCCAGCGGTGCGGAATCTCAGACCTGACGGCCTGGGCCCATTGCTCGTAAGCCGAATCCGCGCGGACCTGGTCGCGCTCCCGACGACGTTCGCGAGCCAGCGCCCGGCGTGCTTCGGGGCTGAGAGCCTTGCCAGAGGGCGATGTCGAATGAGCGCGCGCCGACCCACCGGGGGTGCCCGGCTCGGTGGGGTCAAACCCCGGGATCGGCAGTGATTGGCTCATGCAACGAACGTACTACCACCCACTGACATTCCATGTGGAGCCGCACGTTTCCGCGGAAAATAGTGAAAGAGGGATGGAGTGCAGGGCGCGGAAATCAGACCCAGCAGGTCCGCGAGGAGCCCGCAAATTCCGTAGGTGTCGGCAACCCCGTGAGTGTCCGCGAGGCGCACGTAACGCCCCTAGTACCCGCGCAGCTCCCGCAACCGCGCCAAGCGCCGCAGATCCTTCGGACGCCCGAGCATTTCCCGGAGCAAAATCAGGTCATCTAACGCCAAGTAGTACACCTTCAGACCCTCTGGTCCATGTGCGACCTCGGCTCGCGCCAGCATCTCGCTGGGATCCGACCCGCCCCACGGCAACTGCAGGGTGCAGCAGTCTCCGCTCGCCGACTCCGTGGAATACAGCACCTTCGGCAACGCAAACGCTGCCTCGTTCACCTCAACGCCGCAGCCGTCGTCGTCGGACAACCGCGCTTCCATCGAACGAAACGCGGCACTCAGCGCCGCAGCCTGATCGCCGTCCCAGAGCAGATCCAGATCACCGGTCAACTCATCGTCCCCATGCATGATCGAGGCGATCTGCCCGATGACGACGGCGCGAGCACCGTTGGCATGTAGCGCTCGCAACAGCGGAAGTGGGTCGAACCCCAGCGCGCCGTCGGTGGCGAAGGTTCCGGCCTCGTCGTCGGCGTCGTTGTGGCTGGTGCCGGTCCTCCCGCGAGCCCGGGCAGCTTCCCGGATCCGTTGCGACGCCGCAACCAGTCGCTGGTAGGCCAGATCGCCGTCGTCCTTCGTGGTCTCCATCCGTCGCATTCTGGCGACCCTCGACCGGAATGCGCAATCGACAGCCACCAACATGTGCGCTCCCACACTCACGTGGTGCCAACGCCGTACCTTGTGGCAAGATAGGGCGTTGCCTCGGCGAGGGACGCCGGACGGGCCAAAGTGACTTTGGCCCCCGATGAGTCCGTAATTCGACGCGGTGGTCACTGCGCTATGCGCAGGAGTCCGCCCGGCGTCCCGCGCCGAGGATCCCCGGCCACCATCGTCGATCGAAAGCTGTTTATCGTGTCTGAAGCCAACGTTCTGTCCGCATCCGTCCGCACCGAGTTCGGGAAGGGTGCCGCACGCCGCACCCGCCGCGCCGGTCTGATCCCCGCCGTCCTGTACGGCCACGGCAGCACCCCGGTGCACCTGGCTCTGCCGGGCCACGAGACCTTCCTGGCGCTGAAGGACAACGCCAACGCCCTGTTGACCCTCGAGTTCGACGGCGAGACCGAGCTGGCACTGTCCCGTGACGTGCAGCGCGATCCGGTGCACCGCACCATCGACCACATCGACCTGATCCTGGTTCGCCGCGGCGAGAAGGTGTCCGTCGAGGTCCCCGTGCACGTGGAGGGCGAGTCCGCTCCCGAGACCATCCACACCGTGGACCTGCAGTCGGTGCCGGTCTTGGCCGAGGCCACGAACATCCCGGAATGGGTCGAGGTCAGCATCGAGGGCCTCGAAGAGGGCCACACCATCCGCGCCGAAGACCTCAACCTGCCCAGCGGTGTCGAGCTCGAAATCGACCCCGAGACCGTGGTTATCAACATCACCATCCCGCGCGTGGATGAGGCCGACCTCGAAGCCGACACCGGCGAAGAAGACGCCGAAGGCGAAGCTGCAGAGGGCGAAGGCGAAGCCACCGAGGGCGACAGCGAAGAAGGCGGCTCCGAGGACTGAGCGGGTACCGCCCGGCTGCGTAGTAACAGCCGGGCGCGCACCGCGCCCACGGAGGAGTAATGAGCACCGATATGTGGTTGGTTGTCGGCTTGGGGAATCCCGGCCCGAAGTACGCCGGCAACCGCCACAACATCGGCGCCATGATCCTCGATGCCATGTCACTAGAGATGGCCGGCTCGTTCGTGCGGCACAAGGCTCGAGCACAGGTGCTCGACGGCCGGCTCGGCATCGGCCCAGGCGGAGCTCCCGGCCCGCGCGTGATCCTGGCTAAGCCCGAGACCTACATGAATGTCTCCGGCGCACCGGTCGCGGCCCTGAGCACGTTCTACTCCGTGCCACCCGAGCAGATCCTTGTGGTGCACGACGAACTCGATCTGCCCGAGCACACGCTGCGCCTCAAGCAAGGTGGCGGCGCCGGCGGACACAACGGATTGAAGTCCATCGCCGCGGCGTTGGGCACCCGCGACTTTGCGCGTTTGCGCGTGGGCATCGGACGCCCGCCCGGCCGGATGGACCCGGCCGATTATGTGCTGGCAAACTTTCCGCCCGCCGATCGCGAAGAAGTCGCCGTCACCATCGTCGAGTCCGCTCAGGCGATCGAAGATGTGGTGACCAAGGGACTGCAGGTCACCCAGAACGAGCTACACAGCAAGTAACGAGACTGCACCAGGGCAGAGTTGCCCATGGTGTTGAGGTGCGCAGCCCGCGTCCACGCCGATAGCCTTACGCCCCATGAGCACCGGGGATCAAGGCAATCAGGCACAAGACCGTCCATGGCAGTTCGGCCCGCCGCCCTCCGGTGAGCCGGTTGCCAGCGACCAGCTAGGACAGCCCGGCACTGGCGACCAGGGGCCGGCCGCCCACTACGGCGCCACCCAGCAGCCCGGCGCCCAGCAGCCCGGCCAGCAACCCGGCGCCCAGCAGCTCGGCCAGCAACCCGGGCCCCAGCCTTTCGACGGCTACGCCCAGCCACAGCGCCGCCCCTCGGCAGGGATCGGCTGGCTCTTGCTCGCCCCCGCCGTGATTTTGCTGGTGATACAGCAGGTGTTCCCGGCGGTCTCGACCTTCGTTTCGAGCTTTCGTGCCGGTTCGGATCCGAGTGGCGGCGGCTCATTTGTGGGCGCCGAGAATTTCTCGCAACTGGTAGGGATGGGTTGGTTCCAAGGAGCGCTGCTCGCCGCCGTCGCCGGGCTGGTACCCGCAGTCGCGGGCTACCTCATCGGCGTCGTCCTCGGTCAAATGTTCGGACGTGCTCCTCGAACAGCGCGCGTGACGGGTCTGTCGTTCATCGCAGCAGCGCTCGTGACGCTCGCCCCAACGACGCTGGCGTTTGTCTATGTGTACACCACCGGGCTAACCCCGAACATCTTCCTCCTCAGCGTTCTGCTGTGGCTTGGTCCAGCCATGATGGTTGGTGCCGTCATTGGGGCGCTGGCGTCGGTCGACGCGCCTCGCGGCCTGCTGCTCGGTTACGGCGGGGCGATCGCCGCCTGCGCTGGCCTAGCGCTCGGAGTGCAGACCAGCTTCGGAATAATCGGTATCGGCCAGACCGTATTTCCTTCAACCGTGTTGTGGCGTTCGGTGGCAACCTTCCAACTGGGGCTCGGGGCGGCATCGGCGGTTCTACTGATGCCGCTCCTGATGATCTTGGGCCTGATCACGACTTCGGCATTGCTGAGGTCGGGATTGCGGATTCGGATCGCGCCCACCGCCGATGCGTACAGCAGTCAGTCGGCACCCGCCCCCAGCGGCGGAAACGGCATCCTCGCCGGCGTCATCGTCCTGGTGGCAAGCCTGGCGACCGTTGCCATCATCGTGTTTCCGATGATCACCGAGGATCTGTCCGCACGGGCCCCTGGCGGTCCAGCGGGACCAGGCCAAGCAGCCGGCTTGTTCGGGTACACGTTCGTGGAAACCTGGGTGCTCGGTGGTGTGGGAGTGGTCGTCTCCCTGGTGATCGCAGCGGCGGCCGGTCTGGGCCTTGGCTATTACCGGCCGATCGGCGACCGAAGCCTGAGCCTCGGCATGTGGTTCTTCTCCCCATGGCTCTTCGTTGGCGTCTTGCCGCTCCTGTCTGCCCACGTGTCTACGCGGATCGAGTTGGGGGCGCTCGGCACCGTGTGGGGGAGCCTGCCTCCGCAGCTCCTGGTGGTCCCGATTCTGTTCGTCGCCATCTATCTGGGTGACGCGCTGCACCAGGCGCGCGCCGCGGCACCGGCCAGTAGCAACACCAAGCCGCTGCTTGCGGCGCTCGGGCTGCTCGGTGTGGTGTTGCTAATGCTGCGCACCGAAGATCTGCTCTGGGACGTCACCGCACGAAGCGAGAGTGCGATCGCAATGGCTTACCGGTACGCCTTCCAGCACCTCGACCCAAGCATGATCTTCCTCACCCGTCCCTGGCCAATCTTGCTGGTCCTTGGTGCCCTCGCGGTGCTCTGTGCGGTGGGCATGGGGCGGCTGCGTGTCGTAGCGACCAAGTAGGCTGGTGGCATACGACCCGGCTTGAATCTTCAAGTCGGGCCGCTCGTGCTGCCTGCCCCAAAATGAGGAACCCATGAGTCTGGCCGGATTGCTCCCAGCCCTACGCGTCGATGGCGCCCTAACCGACCTCCTGGAGACCTCGGGCATCCGCGGCAACCTGGACATTTCGGCATCGGTCGGGGTGCGCCCGGCGCTCATTGCCGACCTCGCACAGCGAGGCAACAGGCCCCTGGTGGTGCTCACCGCCACCGGGCGGGAAGCCGAAGAGCTCAGTCTCGCGCTCGGCGCATACATGCCGGACGACGACGTAGCCTCCTTCCCGGCGTGGGAAACCTTGCCGCATGAGCGCCTCTCGCCCCGAAGTGACACCGTGGCCCGACGGATCGCGGTGCTGCGGCGGTTAGCTCACGCCGACGAACAGGCCGGCGGCGCCGGCGGGTCCGACCGCCCGATCAAGGTGCTCCTGGTCCCGGTCCGGGCGGCGCTGCAGCCGGTGGTCAAGGGCCTCGGTGACCTTGAACCGGTCGCGTTGCGCACCGGGCAAACCGCAGACATGGGGCAGGTCATCCAGGGCCTGGTCGACGCTGCCTACACCCGCGTGGACATGGTGGAGCGCCGCGGCGAGTTTGCCGTGCGCGGCGGGCTGCTCGACGTATTCGCCCCCACCGAAGATCACCCGCAACGTATCGAATTCTGGGGCGATGAGATCGAGGAGATCCGCTGGTTCTCCGCAGCCGATCAGCGTTCCCTGGAGATCAGCGAGAACGGACTCTGGGCGCCGCCGTGCCGCGAAGTGCTGCTCACCGAGTCGGTGCGCGAGCGCGCCCGCGAACTCGCCGACAGCCTCCCAGGCGCCCGGGACATGCTGGAGAAGCTCGCCGAGGGCATCGCGGTGGACGGGATGGAATCGCTGGCACCGGCGCTGGTGGATGGCATGGAGCCCCTGCTGGACCTGGTCCCCACCGACTCCCTGATCCTCATCAACGACCCGCAACGGCTGCGCCGCCGGGCGCATGACCTGGTCGCCACCACCGATGAGTTCCTGGCGGCGGCGTGGACGTCGGCCGCAGCGGGAGCTAACACCCCCTTGGACCTGTCCGAGGCCTCCTTCGACACCCTGGAGAACACCCGCGCGGTCGCGCTTCGGCGTGGCCTTGGATGGTGGACCCTGGGCGCCTTCGCCCGGGACGAAGAACTCGACGACCTCGCCGACCAAGAATCTGAGGGTCGCGAGGGCAGCGGCGCAGAGCAGGACGACGCGACCGGCATCGAAGACGACGCCTTCCCGCCCGCCGCGCACACCGTCGTCGTCCCTTCCCGGGACGTTCGCGGGTACCGCGGGGACACCGCCGGAGCGGTCCAAGACCTGCACCAGTTGACTACCGAGGGCTGGCGGCTGGTACTAGCGACCGAGGGCGCCGGCCCGGCGAAGCGGATGGTCGAGGCCCTGCTGGAGGCGCAGGTGCCCGCGCGCCTGGTCGCTGAGGTCGAACCCGCCGGTGCCGACGCTCGAGATGGCGAAGACCCCGACCTGCCGGCCGCCGGAGTGGTGCTCGTGACCACCGCGCAGGTGGGCCGCGGGTTCGTCAGTGAGGACCTGCGCCTGGCGTTGCTCACCGAAGCAGACCTCACCGGACGGGCCGGATCGGCTTCCACCAAGGACATGCGCAAGATGCCTTCGCGGCGCCGCAACGTCGTGGACCCACTCGCGCTGCGCCCGGGTGACTTCGTGGTGCACGAGCAGCACGGCGTCGGGAAATTCGTGGAGCTCATCAGCCGCACCGTGGGCGCCGGATCCAACGCCGCCACCCGCGAGTACCTCGTGATCGAGTATGCGCCGTCCAAGCGGGGGCAGCCCGGTGAGCGGCTCTCGGTCCCCACCGACTCCCTGGACCAGGTCACCAAGTACACCGGCGGGGAGTCCCCGGCGCTGAACCGCATGGGCGGCTCGGACTGGGCCAAGACCAAGGGGCGGGCACGCAAGGCGGTCAAGGAGATCGCCGCGGAACTGATCCGGCTGTATTCGGCGCGGATGGCCACTCCCGGCCACGCGTTCGGCCCCGACACACCCTGGCAGCGCGAACTCGAGGACGCCTTCGCGTTCACCGAAACCCCGGACCAGGCCGCGACCATCGATGAGGTCAAGGCCGATATGGAAAAGACCGTCCCGATGGACCGGCTGATCTGTGGTGACGTGGGCTACGGCAAAACCGAGATCGCCGTTCGGGCCGCGTTCAAGGCCGTCCAGGACGGCAAGCAGGTCGCAATTCTGGTGCCGACGACGTTGCTCGTCCAACAACACTTCGAAACCTTCTCCCAGCGGTACGCGGGCTTCCCGGTGGTGGTGAAGTCACTGTCCCGGTTCCAGACCGCCAAGGACGCCCAAGAGGTCCGTGATGGGGTGACCAGCGGCGCGGTGGACGTGGTGATCGGTACCCACCGGCTACTCACCGGGGAGGTTCGGTTCAAGAACCTTGGGCTGGTCGTGGTCGATGAGGAACAGCGCTTCGGCGTGGAGCACAAGGAGACCCTCAAGCAACTGCGCACCGACGTGGATGTGCTCGCGATGAGCGCCACCCCGATCCCGCGGACCCTGGAAATGGCGGTCACCGGGATCAGGGAAATGTCCACCCTGGACACCCCGCCGGAAGAACGCCACCCGGTGCTGACCTTCGTTGGCCCCTATGCGGCCAAGCAGATCTCCGCGGCGATCCGCCGGGAACTGCTCCGCGAGGGACAGGTGTTCTACGTGCACAACCGCGTGGAATCCATCGAAGCGCAGGCCGCGAAGATCCGCGAAATGGTGCCCGACGCCCGGGTGGTGGTGGCGCACGGGAAGATGAACGAGCACGAACTCGAGCGCGTCATCGTGGACTTCTGGAACAAGCAGGCCGATGTGCTGGTGTGCACCACGATCGTGGAAACCGGTTTGGACATCTCCAACGCCAACACCTTGATCGTGGAGCGCTCCGATGTGATGGGCCTGTCCCAGTTGCACCAGCTCCGAGGCCGGGTGGGCCGTGGCCGTGAACGCGCCTACTCCTACTTCCTGTACCCGCCGGAAAAGCCCCTCACCGAGACCGCGCACGAACGCCTACAGACCATCGCCGCGAACACCGAACTCGGCTCCGGGATGCGGGTGGCGATGAAGGACCTGGAGATCCGCGGGGCGGGCAACCTGCTCGGCGGGGAGCAGTCCGGGCACATCGCGGGCGTGGGTTTCGACCTGTATGTGCGGATGGTCTCCGAAGCGGTGGCCCAGTTCCGTGGCGAGGCGCCGGAGGAATTGCCGGACCTCAAGGTGGAGATCGCCGTCGATGCGCACATCCCGCACGACTACATTTCCCATGAGCGGCTGCGCCTAGAGGCCTACACCAAGCTCGCCCAGGTGACCGAGGCCAGCCAGATGCAGGATGTCAAGGCCGAACTGATCGACCGGTACGGGCCGATCCCCGAGGCCGTGCAGCGACTCTTCGGGGTGGCCGAGCTGCGGATCAAGGCCCGCGGTATCGGGCTCACGGACATCACCGCCCAGGGCAAGTACCTGCGGTTCGCGCCGGTGGAGCTCGCCG
Organism: Beutenbergiaceae bacterium; assembly: GCA_048594865.1. GTDB lineage: Bacteria > Actinomycetota > Actinomycetes > Actinomycetales > Beutenbergiaceae > CALKWS01. Next base: position 208 of record JBMDWZ010000205.1, on the reverse strand, counting down.
ATTCGGCGCAGATGCGGCTCAAGCGGTTGTATCCGGGCACGATCCTCAAGCCCGCCATTCGCACCGCGCTGGTGCCGGCTCCGACGACGTCGCGAGTGGGCGGCAAGCCGCTGCGTGATGAGGCCCTGCTGGAGTGGATCACGGCCATCATCGATGCCGTGTTTGACCCCGGGGCTTCGGTAGCGGCCGCTGCGAGCGTGGCGCAGGC
>JBMDWZ010000204.1:0-5417 GCA_048594865.1 Beutenbergiaceae bacterium | reverse complement strand
GCCGTGGTGGCCGGTGTGCTCATCGCGTGAGCCCACCGCCACCCAAGCCCCAAATGCCGCTGACCGTTGTCCAGGAACGGATTCGGTCAGGACTCGGATCCCTCCCGGCAGGACCGACCGGCGCACGAGGGCGCCAGAGTCGGCCTGCAGGGAGAGTTCCGTCCCGGCGCTGCCGCCGGGGCCAATAACAAGCTCGGGCACGTCAGCCCTCGGTGCCTGCGTTCGCAGCGTCGTCGCTGTTTTCGTCCTCGACCACGGCGTGCAGCGAAAGCTTGCCGCGCTGGTCGATTTCGGCCAACTCGACCTGGATCTTCTCGCCGACGCCCAAGACGTCCTCGACCGAGTCGATCCGCTTGCCGCCGACCAGACGCCGCACCTGGGAGATGTGCAGCAGCCCGTCCTTGCCGGGGCTCAGGGATACGAACGCACCGAAGGAGGTGATCTTCACGACGGTGCCGATGAAGCGCTCACCGACCTCTGGCATCTGCGGGTTGGCGATCGCGTTGACCGCCTGGCGAGCAGCTTCGGCCGACGGACCATCGACGGCTCCGATGAACACGGTGCCGTCGTCCTCGATGGAGATGTCGGCGCCGGTGTCTTCCTGGATCTGGTTGATCATCTTGCCCTTGGGCCCGATGACCTCACCGATCTTGTCGACCGGGACGTTGACGGTGATGATCCGCGGTGCGGTCGGTGCCATCTCATCGGGGGTGTCGATGGCCTCGGCCATGACCGCCAGGATGTGCAACCGGGCCTCGCGGGCCTGGGTCAACGCACCAGCGAGAACCGAGGCGGGGATTCCGTCGAGCTTGGTGTCCAACTGGATCGCGGTGACGAAGTCCTTGGTTCCAGCGACCTTGAAGTCCATGTCACCGAAGGCGTCTTCGGCGCCGAGGATGTCGGTCAGGGCCGCGTACTTGGTTTCACCATCGACGACGTCGGAGACCAGGCCCATGGCGATACCGGCGACCGGTGCGCGCAGCGGCACACCGGCGTTCAGCAGCGACAGGGTGGAGGCGCACACCGAGCCCATCGAGGTTGAGCCGTTGGAGCCCAGCGCCTCGGAGACCTGGCGGATCGCGTAGGGGAATTCCTCACGAGCCGGCAGAACCGGGACGATGGCGCGCTCGGCGAGTGCACCGTGGCCGATTTCGCGGCGCTTGGGGCTTCCGACCCGGCCGGTTTCACCGGTGGAGTAGGGCGGGAAGTTGTAGTTGTGCATGTAGCGCTTGCGAGTCACCGGGGACAGGGTGTCCAGCTGCTGCTCCATCTTGAGCATGTTCAGGGTGGTGACGCCCATGATCTGGGTTTCGCCGCGCTCGAACAGGGCCGAGCCGTGCACGCGGGGCAGCACCTCGACCTCGGCGGACAGGGTGCGGATGTCCCGCAGGCCACGGCCGTCGATGCGGAAGGAGTCGGTGAGGATGCGCTGACGGATCAGCTTCTTGGTGACGGCGCGGAAGGCTGCGGACAGTTCCTTCTCGCGGCCATCGAAGCCGTCCTGCAGGGCACCGACGGCGGTGTCCTTGATCTCATCGATGCGAGCCTCGCGCTGCGCCTTGTCGGCGATCGACAGGGCCTCGCCCAGCTGCTCGGCAACGCGACCTTCGACGGCTGCGTAAGCGTCGTCGTCGTAGTCGGGGAACAGCGGGAACTCGATGGTTTCCTTCGCTGCCCGGCCGGCCAGGTCGATCTGCGCCTGGGCAAGGGTCTTGATGAAGGCCTTGGAAGCGTCCAGGCCCTGGGCAACCACGTCTTCGGTGGGTGCGGTGGCACCGCCCTGGATCAGGTTCCAGGACTCATCGGTAGCTTCAGCTTCGATCATGGCGATCGCTACGTCGTCGTTCTCCACGATCCGACCGGCGACGACCATCGAGAACACGGCGCGCTCCAGCTCGCTGTAGCGAGGGAAGGCGACCCACTGGTCGTCGATGAGGGCGATACGGACGGCGCCGACCGGGCCGGAGAACGGCAGGCCGGACAGCTGGGTGGACATCGACGCGGCGTTGATGGCCAGCACGTCGTAGGAGTCGTCGGGGTGGATCGCCAGCACGGTTTCCACGACCTGGACCTCGTTGCGCAGGCCCTTGACGAACAGGGGGCGCAGCGGGCGGTCGATGAGGCGGCAAGCCAGGATCGCTTCGGTGGACGGGCGGCCTTCGCGGCGGAAGAACGAACCGGGGATCTTGCCCGCGGCGTACTGACGCTCTTCAACGTCAACGGTCAGCGGGAAGAAGTCGAACTGGTCCTTGGGGCTACGACCAGCGGTGGTCGTGGACAGCACCATCGTGTCCTCATCGAGGTACGTGGCAGCCGCGCCGCCGGCCTGCTTGGCCAGGCGTCCGGTTTCGAACCGGATGGTGCGCGTTCCGAAGGTGCCGTTGTCGATAACGGCCTCGGAGAATTGGATTTCGGGACCCTCCATGGGTGCCCTCCTTCTTGGGTATGGCCCTGCCCCGGCGGCCATCGATCGAGGCTCACGGACCGTCTCAGTCCGGAAGCCACTACCGAAGACCATCAAGGGCTTTGGGCGGTTTTCTTTGTCTGGTTACAGACCAACCGGCCCGAACCGTGGCGGTTCGGACCGGTTGAGAACGACTATCGGCGCAAGCCGAGGCGCCCGATCAGCGCACGGTAACGCTCAATGTCGACCTTGCGCAGGTAGGCAAGCAGCCGGCGGCGCTGGCCGACGAGCAGCAGCAGGCCACGACGTGAGTGGTGGTCGTGCTTGTGCTCCTTGAAGTGCTCGGTCAGGTCGTTGATCCGCTGGCTGAGCAGCGCGACCTGGACCTCAGGGGAACCGGTGTCGCCCTCGTGCGTGGCGTAGTCGGTAATGATCTGCTGTTTAACGGCGGCATCGAGGGCCACTGGCATCTCCTTGTGAAGGTTGTTGCGCGGAGCTCCGGGGCATGTCCACCCGGGCATGAGTAAACCGCGGCCGATCTGACGGCGTGACAACTGTAGCACCGCCCGTGGGCCTGCCCTAAGCGGTGTGGTGCGTGCCACGCGACTTGGCGCGACGCTCCTTGACCCCTTCGACCAGCAGGTACAGCACCGGCACCAGCACCACGGTCAGGATCGTGGAGGACAACAGTCCGCCAATCGTCACCACCGCCAGCGGCGCGGAGATGAATCCGGAGTGCCCGGTGATCCCCAGCGCCAGCGGGATGAGCGCACCGATGGTGGCCGCAGCGGTCATCACGATCGGGCGCAGCCGGCGTAGCGAGCCGAGCCAGACGGCGTCTGCCAGGGCCATCCCCCGGCGCCGGTATTGGTTGATGAGGTCCATCAACACGATCGAGTTGGTAACCACGATGCCCACCAGCATCAGCACTCCGATCAGCGTGGGCACGCCGAGCGCGGTGTTGGTGGCGAGCATCAGCAGCACCGCACCGGTGGCGGCGAACGGGATCGACACGAGCAGGATGAGCGGCTGGGCCAGGGACTTCAGTAGCCACACCAGGAGCATGTACACCAGCAGGATCGCGGCCAAGACCGCCAGGCCCAACTGCTCGAAGGCTTCGTCGATTTCCACGCTGGCGCCGGCCAGTTCGGCCTGTGCCCCATCGGCGAGATCCAGGTCGTCCAGTGCGTCACTGATTTGGGTGCTGAGCGCACCGACGTCGTTAGCGTCCGCGGGTGTGGTCGCCACGGTCACGGTCTCCAGCCCGTTGAGGGTGGTGACCTGCGGGATGGTCAGCTCCTCCTCAATGGTGGCGATGTCGATGATCGGGATATCGAGGATCTCTACCTCACGCAGATCATCGAGAGTGTCCACGGCATTTTGGGCCTGCAGGTACACGTCCAGTTCGCGGCCTTCGATGGTCACCACACCGGCGGCGCGTTCACCGATGGTCTGGGCGATGAGCCCGACGACGGCGTCCTCGGTGAGGCCGAGCGCGGCGGCTTCGTCGCGGTCCACGGTGATCTGCACGGTGGGACTGTCCTCGGCCAGGTCGCTGGTGGTGCCAGCGGCGTCGGGGAGGTCGCTCACCGCGTCCAGGACCTGTTCGGCGGCCTCGGTGCGGGCGGCGGGCGTGGCGCCGGTGATCAGAACGTCAACCGTGCCCGAGCCAATCCCGCCGAAGTCGGCGGCTTGCACGTCTCCGGAGTCGGGCAGGTCAGAGACCGCGCTCTCCAAACGGTCGCTGAGCGCTTCTTGATCTGCGTCGGCGTTGGTGGTGATGGCGTATTGGATCTCGTTGGGTGAGCCGCCGAATCCCATCTGGCCGCCACCGACGGTGGTCTGCACCACCTCGACGTCCTCATCTGCCAGCAACACCTCTTCGGCCTCGCCAGCCCGTTCGGTGGCGTCGCTCAGGCTTGTTCCCGGCGGCAGGGTTTGAGTGAGGAGCGCCAGGTTCTGCCCGGTTCCGCCGAGGAAGTTCACCGACAGCAGCGGTACCAGAGCAATCGAGCCGAAGAACACCAGGGTGGCGGTGACCAGGGTGATCACCGGGCGGCGTTGAGTGCCGCGCAGCACCGGGCGGTAGAGCCTGGTCAGCCAGTTCTGGTCCGACTCGGTCTCCCGCAGCGGGTAAGTGGATTCTGAGCTGGATGAGTCGGGCCCTTGGGAGGTTTGCTGTGTCGCTATGACCGACGCGTTGACGGCGCCTGTCGAGGCACCCGCAGTCGAGGCACCAGCGGCGGGCCGCGGCCGGACGCCGGCGATCCGGCGACCGATAGCCATCCGGGCTCGGGCCAGGCGGCTCGGGGCTCGGTGCCGGCGAGCGGATGGGCTCTGCTCCGGCTCTTGACCCTGGCCCTGCTCCTGACCCTGGCCCTGGTCTTGCTCCTGACTCTGGCCCTGGCCGGCTTCGCGACCCGCCTCGACCTGCGTGGAGTCTGACGCCGCCTCGGGCGCGACCTTGAGGAACCAGTACGCCAGCACCGGGACGATGGTGAGCGCCACCAGCAGGGAGGCAAACATCGCAATGGCCACGGTGATTGCGAACGGCTGGAACAGCTCACCGGCCACCCCAGACACCAGCGCCAACGGGAGGAACACGATCACGGTGACCCACGTGGAGGCGGTGATCGCTCCGGCGACTTCACCTACGGCATCCAGGATCCGCCGTCGTCGGTCTCCGCCTTGTTTGAGATGTCGGGTGATGTTCTCGATCACCACGATCGAGTCATCCACGACGCGCCCCACCGAGAGCGTGATCGCAGCCAGGGTGAGGATGTTCAGGGTGTAGCCGAACACCAGCAGGCCAACGAAGGTCATCAGGAGCGACAGCGGGATCGACAGCGCGCTGACGATGGTGGGCCGCACCGCGAGCAGGAACAGCAGGATGACGATGACGGCCATCGCCAGACCCATTCCGCCCTCTTGCGCCAGGGCCACGATCGAGTCGGTGATGAAGGGTGCCTGATCAAAGACGACGACGTAGGTGGCGTCTCCCCCGAGGTCGCCG
>JBMDWZ010000203.1:0-18717 GCA_048594865.1 Beutenbergiaceae bacterium | reverse complement strand
CCGGATCTACAACGACTTCAAGTTTTCATCCGGGGCCACGCGGGTGGACACCCGGCTGCCGGAGATCCTGGAGCGGCGAGTGGGGGTGTGCCAGCACTTTGCGCACCTGATGATCGGGTGCGCCCGGTCGATGGGCCTGGCTGCTCGGTACGTCTCGGGTTACATCGAGACCCGGCCACCAGCGGGACAGCCGAAACTCCGCGGGGTGGATGCCTCGCACGCGTGGGCAGCGATCTGGTTGCCCGGCGGCGGGTGGCTGCACATCGACCCCACCAACGATCAGTTCATCGACTCCCGCTACGTCATCCTCGGTTGGGGTCGGGACTACCGGGACGTGTCCCCGTTGCGCGGGATCGTGTTCACCGAGGGCTCGGGTTCCGAGCTGGACGTGGGCGTGGACCTGTGGCCCATCGAGGAGGCCGAGATCCCCGAGGCGATCGCGCACGTGCGCAGCGAACTGGGTACCGGGGCCGTGGGCGTGGATCAGCAGTCCAGGCGGCGGTAGTGCCGCACGGCGTTCGGCCTCCACGGCCGTAATAGCCGACGGCGATTGGTGGCCGTTGGCGGGAGGTCGCCTTTGGAGTGAGGTGCTCTAGTGCCCTGCGACCCCGTGACCGGCGGTGAGCACGAGCGGCCCGTCGGCGGTGATGGCCACGGTGTGTTCGCTGTGCGCCCCGCGTGAGCCGTCGGCGGAGCGGATGGTCCAGCCGTCGGGGTCGGTGTAGATCTCGTCGGTGCTGGACAGGAACCACGGCTCGATTGCGATCACCAGGCCGGGACGCAACGGCATCCCACGCTTGGCGCGCCCGGCGTTAGGCACGTGCGGTTCGCCGTGCATGGTGCGCCCCACCCCGTGCCCACCGAACTGGGTGTTGACCAGGTAACCGTAATCGTCGGCGACCGCGCCGATCGCTGCCGAGATGTCGCCGAGGCGGTTGCCGGGTTGGGCCACCTCAATCGCCGCAGCGAGCGCATTTTCGGTGGCTTCGATGAGGCGCTGGTCCTGCGGCCGGGGGGTGCCCACGATGAGGCTGAGCGCGGCGTCGCAGACCCAGCCATCTACGGACACAGCGAAGTCCACGGACAACAGGTCGCCGTCGGCCAGGGTGTAACTGTGCGGCAGGCCGTGCAGCACCGCGTCGTTGACCGAGGTGCACAGCACCTTACCGAACGGGCTGGCGCCGAAGGACGGGTGGTAATCGATGTAGCAGGACTCCGCACCGGCCTCGCGGATCATCTTGTGCGCGAGGGCGTCCAGGTCCAGCAGATTGACGCCGACGGCGGCGTGTTCGCGCAGGGCGCCCAGCACCGAGGAAACGAATTGTCCGGCGGGCCGCATCTGGTCGACTTCCTGCGGAGTCTTGAGTTCAATCACGTCTCTCAGCCTACCTACCGCAGGGTGATGCGGCTGGCCGACCGAGCTGCGGTGATCGCGCGGAAGTGGCTGTCGCGGTGTGTTGGTTCGAGCCGCGGGCGCGTCTTGGGCAAGAATGTGAGGGCAAAGCAAAGGCCCCTCGAACTAGGGATTCGAGGGGCCTTGCTCCGTACCAGGGGCCGAAGCCTCCGGTTCGTTGCCACCCGGGCCGTGCTCCGAAGCGACTACCACCCGTGAGGGTCGCAGTGCCTGGTGCCGTTATCCGCATGGCATCGTCAACAACTAGTTCTCATCATCGTCGGCGCTATGACGGGTAAACCCGCCGGGCCGGCGATGTCGCGATCCGGGCTCCCTCATCCGCGGCTTTCGCCGCAGTTTCAGTCGATCCGGATCAGCAGCCTTACGCCGCGGTCCAGCGAACCGAACCTGCAACGTTCACACCGAGAACCGGTCTCCCAGCTCCCCGCGCGGCTCCGATCTGGCGAACCAAATCTTGAACTGCTGCTTCCCTTCCGGTGACCATTCCGTGAGGTTTGGTTTCCTTCTGGGATTCACTGTGTTGTTGTCGATGGGTTATTTGTAGTCACTGCGCAAGGCTTCGGCAAGAGGTTTGGGCGGCCAATTTTTGTCCCCAAGCAATTCACAGGTTGATCCACAAGTTCACCTGGGACAACGCTGTTCACGCACAGGGCTGTGCACGAAATTTGTGGATAACGCATCCTTGACGCGGCGCCCGGCGGTGTCGGCGCGAGGCGTTGGGCTAGACCAGCGCCGATGGCGCGACGACGTCTTCGGGGATTCCCACGGCGCGCATGACGAACGCCTCGGTGGCGCCGATGGCCCGCTCGCGCTCGGGACCGTTATCGGGGACGGTTCGTGCGGCCAGGCAGGAGTTGATGAGCGGGACCACCGCTTCCAGGTCCTGCTGCGGCAGTGTCCCCGAGGCGATTCCCTCGGCGAGGATGGAACGGAGCACGTCCTCCACTTGGGCCACGTGTTCGCGCAACCGGTTCAGCGTGGGGCGTGAGACCACCGAACGCAGGTCCGGTCCAGGGGCCAGGTGGTAGCTGCGCTTGAGGTTGATCTGCTCGCGCACGTAGACACGGAGCTTCTCCTGAGGGTCATCGACGACGTCTAGGGCCGCCCTCAGATCGCGCAGGAAACTGGCGGTCTCGTGCTCAATGAACCCGATGAGCAGGGATTCTTTGTCCGGGAAGTGGTTGTAGACCGAAGTGCGCCCAACGCCGGCGGTGGAGGCGATATCGGCGAGGCTGACGGCATCGAACCCCGCTTCGGCCATCAGCCGAGATAGCGCCTCGTACAACTTGGTACGGACGTTGTTTCGGTGTTCGGCCAACGAGGACCCGATGATCTTGGGCACGCACCCATCATGCCACGATCTGACGCCACCGGACGATCCGTCGTTAAGTAGCCCACATTCTCCCTTGCGCGAGCGCGCCCAAATGGTCGTAAATCGTGACCAATCCGGCGCGCTCGGGGATGGGGTCGGGCGGGGGCGGGCAGGGTGGGGCGGGGTGGGCTGGCGGGGACGGAGTTGGGCGGGCTAAACCAGTCGGGTGGCGACGGCGTTCAGGATTGGCACGTCCGGCTCCAGCCAGGTCACCGAACGCAACTGCGCGGCGGGCAGCCACCGAACGTCGTCGTGGTCGGCCAGCGGCGCCGGCTCACCCGAGTCGATCTGCGCCATCCAAATGAGCATCCGGTGGCCATGCAGAATCGGCCAGTACCGGCCATCGGGCGCCTCCACCTGCTCGCCAATGGTGACGCGCACGCCCAGCTCCTCATCCAACTCGCGGCGCAGCGCATCCAGCTCATCTTCGCCAGGCTCAACTTTGCCGCCCGGGAACTCCCACTGACCGGCCAAGGATTTCGGGGCGCTTCTGCGGGCGGCGAGCAACTGCGTGGGGCGCGCCAAGTCGTCAACGATGGCGGCTGCGACCACCAAAACTCCGGATTCACTCACCGTCGAAATAGTACCCCGTACCGGTTATCCACAGGTTCCTTCCACATATGTGTGCAAGGGTGGCGATAAAGCAGGTCGGACCTGTGGACGCAGCCCTAGACGAAGTCCGAAAACTCGAAACTCTTGACGCCACCGCGGACCGGTTGTCCACAGCACTGTCCGATTCCTCCCGAAGACGGGTGCGCTAGGTCACAATGAGCGCGTGCACCACGGCACCCCACTACCCGCTCCCCCGCGCCCTGCGCCGGTCGCGCCACAGGTGCGCCGACGGGGGCCGTTACCCACAGGGTTGGCCGGGATGGCCATCAGCCTGTGTGTGGTGCTGGTCGCCGCCATGATGTTCCTCGGCGATGCCCTCCGGCAGCCCGGCATCTGGCCAGCCTTGGCATACCTCCCGGGCGATGGTGAGTCGTGGGGAGAGACCCAATCCATCGACGACGACGGTCAAGAGAGTTCCCGCGCCCTGGTCACCGAGAGTGCACGGTTGCGCGGTACGGACGGTGCCGTTGCCATCGACGGTCCACTGCAAGAGCAAGTGATCGGAGCCGTGGGAGGGTTTGCTGAGGCGCGCTCCACCGAGTTCTGGCGCACCACCTCCACCGCGCTCGACGACGAAGGCCGGGTCGACGCCGGTGAGCCACAGCAGGTGCGACTGTTCACGGTGGATGCTGACATCGCACTACTCGCCGAGCTCGACCCCACCTTGCAGGTGCTGTATACGCCCGCGGTCACCCTGGTGCCAGACGATGCCGAGCCCGGGTCATCGTGGGAACAGAGGGGACGTACCGACTCCGGCGCGCGCTACACCAGCTCGCTGTCGTTGGCCTCGGCGGGCACCTCGAACGATGACTGCCTGGTCACCAGCGGCACCATCGAGATCCCACTCGACGACTACCGCACCCGCATCCGCTCCGTGCGCTACACCTGGTGCCCAGGCCAGGGCATCGTGGAAAGCACCGAGGAGACCCAGGGAGTGGTGCGAACCACGGCCAGGGAGGATCACGACGTCGTCCCCGTTGCCGTTCCCCCACACATCAAAACGTGGTCCGATCCGGGGAGTTGGAGACAGAGCGGTTCAGGCCTCTTCAGCACCTACGCCGGTGAGGCGGGCAACCGGTTGGCTGGTTCACGTTCGAGTATCCCCGCGCTCAGCACCTCCCGGCGAACGCTGGTGCAGGTGCTGGGGAACCACGACGTGGCCGCCTTCGAGGCCACCGACGGCAGCTATCACACCAGGTGGCGGGCAAGGCCGGGTGGTCAGATCCTCACCATCAGCGCACCGGAGTTGAGCGAGGCTGGGGCTCTGATTCTGCTCGGTACCAACCGGCGAAACGTCATGGCCTATGACGATCGCGGGGGAAGGCTGTGGGAGGTGACGCTGGGCGAGGTGGTGATGAACCAGATCGTCGCCGTGGACGACTCCACGGTGCTCGCGCTCACCGCCGCCGGCGACGTACACGCCCTGGACGCCCGAACCGGTACCGAACGGTGGCGAGTCTCCCTAGGCGATGCCGTGGAGGCCGATCCAGTGGTCGCCGGCGAGGCGGTGCTGGTTGCTAGCCGTAACGGTGACGTGCGGGCATTGGATGCGACCACTGGTGAGCAGCTTTGGCGCACCACGCTGCCCTCTGCCCGGGCGCTTGGCACCACGACGGAAGTGGCGCTGGTTGCCGGGTACCGCAACCTCACCGCACTCGATCTGCGGACCGGTCAGCCACTGTGGGGCCGGGCCGTGCAGCGGGTTAGCACCGTGGTGAGCGGCGAGGATGTTGCGGTGATCTCGGCCTCCGATGGGGTCATTGCCGTGGACTCCAGCGGTGTAGTGCAGTGGGAGCGCAGCAGCGCCGGTCACCTGCAGCGCCATGATGAGTACCTCATCGTCTTGGAGACCGATGCCCTGGTGATCCTCGATTCGGCTGGCGTGGTGCACCGGGAGGATCCGTTGCTGCCTGTTGGCGTGGCCGATGAGCCGATGGTGACGGTACTGCCCGACGGCGTTGCCATAGCTCAGGAGTTCGACCTCATCCGGTGGACATAATGAGGTGGACATAATGAGCGAGCCATTCGCAACCGACCAACAGGTGCCCCGGCCCCCGGTGCCCGCAACCGGCCGGACCCGTGCCGCTGCGCTGGTGCGCACGTTCGTGTTCAAAGTGTTCACCGAACCCGTGCGCACCGGCCGACTGCGCAACGTGGGCTGGCCGCAGGGCCTGCGGGCGGTAGTGACCATCGCGATGGTCGCCCTGGGCACCGGGATCCTCCTGGTGGTGTTGTCTGGCCCGTTGCGATCAACCCTCGAGCTCACCCCCGTGGGCGTGCAGGCCACGATTCCGCGGGCGCTGGTGTGGTTGCTGACGTTCTTGGTGGTCTTGTCGATGGCGCTGTGGCAGACCGCTGCCCTTCGAGGGCCCGTGTGGCTGCGGGTCGTGACCGCGTGCGTGAGCGGCATGATGATGACCTCATGGGGATGGCGGGTCGGCTTCCTGAACTTCGACCTCATCTCCCTGGCGAGCACGGCAGCGCTGGTGGCCCTGCTGATCGTGCTCATTATCCGGAGCTCTCACCGCCCATTTCGGTGGTGGGAATTCCCGGCGGTGCTGGGGATCTTGGGGACTCCGGTGGTACTCAGTCTGCTGAATTTGGGCAGCGGTGGTAACGCCGTCGGCGAAGACCTCAGCCCGGTCCTGCTCGCCACCTCAGCCCAACAGGTCAGCTTTCTTGCGGTACCCGCCGCATTCGCCGCGGGCACCGCGGTTGCGCAAGTGACGACGTCGGCCACGCTCTGGGCCGGCACACTCACCGCGCGATACGCCGCCAAACGCACCACGATCGGGATCCTCATCGCCCTGCTGGTCGGTCGCCTGGTGCAGGCCGCGTGGGAGGTTAGCACCCTGGACCCGGTGCACGAAGGCTGGGAGGTCATCGGCGCCACCGTTGTTGTCGGCTTGGGCCTTGGGACATTGATCTGGGCGATACTTCGGCGGGGCCGCCGCCGTGGGGCGCACGTTCATCCGGCGGACCTGCCCCAGCAATTGGCCAGGTTCACCCTCCCGGTTGGCGGCGGGCTGCTGATCAGCATGGTGCCCGCCACGGTGATGGGCTTGGCGCTGGTGGTGGTCGGAGCGATGCACCCGAGGATCTCGGCATGGATCGGCAGCACCGGCCTGGACGCGGCGGTGAACATCGCGGTGATCGACGCCGGAACCCTGGCGTTGGCCGCAGTGGTGGCGGTGGCAGCGATCCGGCGGCTGCAGCGAAACCAGGTGGGCTCGGCAGCGCTGTTAGCGGGGATCGCGGTAATGCTGGTGACGCTGACCAGCCGCACGCTTAGCTCGGGCTACCTCACCGACGTCGCCAATCTCACCGTCCTGAACCTGACCGCGACGGCGGTGACGATCGTGTTGGGATGCTGGTTGCTGATCCGGCGAACGTTGACCGGCCCGCGGGCCGCCGGCCTGGGTTCACTCCTGGTGTTTTCGGCGTTGTTCGCCCACCGTGACCTCATCGATGACCCGTTGAGCGCGCTGTTCGGATTCTCCGGTGCGGCGTTCATCATCTTCGGTCTGATCTGGACGCTCCTGACTTCAAGCGCCGCCGCCAATGCCGGCTCGCGCCGGTTCCCGTTGCCCACCCGGGTGCTGTTCCTGATGGGCAACGTGGTGTTGACGTCCACGGTCCTGGCGATCGCCGCCCTGGCCCGGGGACCGGATGCCGACCTGTTGGTGACCAGCCCCTTGGACTACAGCACCCTGGGCAACCTGGTGGCGGGCACAGCGCTGCTGATGGCGGTGTTTGTGGGCGTGCTGAGCACGGTCAAACGACCCGGGGAGGACTTTGGACACACCCCGGACCTCCAGCCGCGCCCCGAGAACCCTGCCGAACAAGCCACCCGAGCACGCCCAGCTCCGATGCGCGCGCCTTAGGCTGGACCCAGGATGAGTGCCAGAACACGAAAGCCCAAGCGCGGCCGCGGAATCACCGCGGCGGTGATTTCGGTGCTGATCATTGGCGCATTGCTGGTGGGCGGGGACGTGTTGGCCCGCCAATACGCCGAATCGCGGCTAGCGGAGGAATTGCAGGCCAACCTGCCGGGAGTGTCCGACGACGTTTCGGTGCAGATCGGCGGGTTCGCCTTCCTACCGCAACTCATCAGTGGGCGCATCGAGCAGGCGGAAGTCACCGCGTCCTCGGTGCAGGTCGACATGTTCCAAGGTCATGACGCGCGCGCGGTGCTCACCGGCGTGGGGGTCGAGGAGCCCTACAACGCCGAGACCATCGAGGTGCAGGCCACCGCGCCGGTGGAAACCCTGCGGGCGGCGGCCGCCCAGGCGGGGCTCCCCGATGGTGTGGATGTTCAGGTAGACCGAGGCCTGTTGGTGGCTACCGGCACAGTCCTGGGCACCGACCTCGCCTGGGGGCTGGTGCCTAGCGCCCAACACCGCGCCATCTCACTGAATACCCGCTGGGTGCAGATCGGCGGGTTAGAGGTGGAACTGAGCGATGTGCCAGGACCGATCGAGAACCTGTTTAGCGACATCGAGATCCCGCTGCAGGACCTTCCCGAAGACTTGGCACTCGATGATTTGCAGGTGCGAGACGGCGGTGTGTGGCTGCTGGTGATCGGAGAGAACGTGCCGCTTGGGGACCTCGCGACCAGCGGCTAGACCCGCGGCACGTGTGGTTAGGCGTCCTCACGGGACTTGCCCAGGCGCCCCAGCATCTCGTTATACGCCTTGAGTTCTGCATCCCCGTCACGGTCGGCAGCACGGTCCTTGCGGCGCGCCTCGCGGGTGTCATCGCGGTACCAGGACAGGGCCACCGCCACCGCAATCGCGATCACTGGGATCTCCCCCAGACCCCACGTGATCGCCGCCCCTTGGGTTTGATCGGCCAGCGCGTCCACACCCCACGGCAGGCCCAGGAATCCGAAGTAATCGGCCGCGAGCAGGCTATTCATCTGCATCAGCGCTACCCCAAAGAACGCGTGGAAAGCCATCGTGGCGAACAGCAGCACCAGCCGCAGCGCGTGACTGGGCCGCTTGGGGCCGGGATCTATTCCGATGAGGGCGTTGATGAAGAGGTAGCCGACGCCCACGAAGTGCACGTTCATCAGGATGTGACCTAGGTGTGACACCAGGGCCCACTCAAACAACGGCGTGAAGTAGAACAGGATCATCGAGGCGGCAAAGTTCACCGCGGCGACCACCGGGTTGGCGATGAAGCCACCCACTTTGGAATGCAACACGATGAGCAACCACTCGCGTGGGCCGCGGGTGCCGTCCTTGCGGGGCGCCAGGGCCCGCAGCGCCAACGTCATCGGTGCACCGAGCACCAACCCGATCGGGGCCACCATCGCAAGCGTCATGTGCCCGATCATGTGCGCCGAGAACATCAGCCGGCCGTAGACCGCCGCCCCTCCGGCGACCGCCCACGCCAGCACCACAATGGCGAGCAAGAACCACACCATGCGTCCGATCGGCCACTGCACCCCTCGACGTCGTAGCCGCACCACTCCGGCGATGTACAGACCCGCCATCGCCAGCAGCACGACGACGAACAAGGGGTCCAGCACGGTTTGAGTCACCCAGTTCCACAGGTCTGGGGCCGGCGGCAACGAGCGTCCGGAAATCTCCTCAGCGGGCAGCGCCTGGGTGGGTTCTTCGATGGGGATCGGTGGGGAGGTGACCGCGAGCGCCGAGGACACTCCAATGACCGACCCCATCAGCACCACCTCTCCCCCGATCAGGCGCCACATGGCCCGGCGTAACACCGAGGGTTCGCGTTCGTCCAACGCGGGGATGATGCGGCTGCGGTGCCACCACCCGATCGCCCCCAGGACGGTGAAGACCACGATCTTGACCACGATCAGCCGTCCGTAGGGTCCGGTGAGGTCGGTCGGTGAGCTCAACCGAATCCAGGCGCTAGCGATTCCCGAGATTCCCACGAGCACGTAGCACCACAGAGCGATCGCGGAGAACCGACGCAGCACCGCCGGCACCGCCGGGCCGAGCCATCGGCCCACCCACGCCAGCACTGCCAGGGCGCCGACCCACACCGCCACCCCCATCAGGTGCATCCACATCCCAGACGTGGCCACCTCATGCCCCGAGGCCGAGGCCGCGTGCCCCCGACTCGCCCACGCCATCAGCACCCCGAATCCGGGAATCGCGGCCAGGATCGCGGTTCGGTAGGACGTCAGGGCCACGGTCCCGAGCGCCGCTAGCGCCACCAGGATCGTGGCAGTCAATGCCATCCGTCCGGTGGAGATTCCGGTGAGGTAGAAACCCAGTTCGCCGCCGAACCCGGCGCCGCCCAACGGCCGGCCCACCGCCTGGGCGTAACGCATCAACACGTCCAGGAGGTTCAACACCGCCCAACTCGGGCCCACCCACGCCAGCACTGCCGCGGTGCGCCGCCAGACCGAGCTCGGCGACTTGGTGGGCGCGGGCAACACCGCGAGTAACAACACCAGGCCGCCCAAGGTCGCCGCCGCAGCCAGGTGGTTCAGCGTGCTCACCACCGGCCCCCCCCAGCGCACCAAGGCACCGGGGTCCCCCAGCCCGGAGGGCGCCGAGGCGCCGGAAGATGCCAGGGCCGCGAGGGTAGCGACGACGGCCAGCGGGATGCCCGCCAACACCCATTGGGTGGCGACCGGGGCTCGAAGAGGGGTACTCACGCACGTGAGCCTAATCGTGCTGCGGACGCGGGCGACGAACCGGATCCCGGCAGGTGAGGGCCAGGTGAGGACCTTGTAACGGGCAGTGGTACCCATCACTGAGGCAGATATTTGACACCATCGACTGGCATAATCGCGCTGGTGGCCCAGCCCGGAACCACCCGGAGCGTCATGGCCTCACGTCCCTTAACCCGTGAGTGGAGACTATGTCCAACCCTGCCGCGTCCCATTTGGCGCCGAGAACCTCACCGATCTCTTATGACGACAGCGCCCGCGCAACCGAGCTCCTGGGGCGCGTCGCGCGCGTCTTCGATCAGCGGATCGTGGGCCAGCAGGCACTGCGTACCGCGTTGGTCTCCTCCCTGCTCGCGGGTGGTCACGTGCTGTTGGAGTCGGTTCCCGGGCTAGCAAAGACGACGGCGGCCCAAACGTTGGCCAATGCCGTAACCGGTAGCTTCCACCGGATCCAGTGCACACCGGACTTGATGCCCAACGACATCGTGGGTACTCAGATCTACAACTACGCCACCGGCGAGTTCTCCACTCAGCTGGGCCCGGTGCACGCGAACTTGGTGCTCCTGGATGAGATCAACCGGTCCAGCGCCAAGACCCAGTCCGCGATGCTGGAGGCGATGCAGGAGAAGCAGACCTCCATCGGCGGCGAAATCTTCCCCCTGCCTAAGCCGTTCATGGTGTTGGCCACTCAGAACCCCATTGAGGAAGAGGGCACCTATGTGCTGCCCGAGGCCCAGATGGACCGGTTCTTAATGAAAGAGGTGCTCACCTACCCCGCCCCGGATGAGGAAGTCGACATTCTCATCCGCATTAACGACGGTTCGATGTCCGCGCCGATCACCGCCGAACCGGTCTCCTTGGAGGACGTGGAGTTCCTCCAGGGACTGGTGTCCAAGGTGTACGTGGACACGTCCATCAAGCAGTACATCGTGGCGCTCATCAACACCAGCCGTGGCGGCGGCCCGCGGCCGCTGCCAAACTTCAGCCAGCACGTGCGCGTGGGCGCTAGCCCCCGTGGTGGCATCGCGCTGATGCGGATCGCCCAGGCCCTGGCCATTCAGGCCAACCGGTCCTACGTCATCCCCGACGACGTCAAGGCCCTGCGGCACTCGGTGCTGCGCCACCGGTTGGTGCGCACCTATGACGCGCTGGCCAACAACGTGGCCCCCGAATCCTTGATCGACGCAGTATTCGCGGCGGTGCCCAGCCCGTGAGCGTCTCCAGGTCCCGATTGGCGAAGGTTCGGGCACGCCTCGACCTGCCCACGGTTCGCCGTGCCTCGGGACTGTTGGAGGGACGCCACCGTTCCATCTACTCCGGCCACGGCCAGGACTTCGATGAGATGGCGCTGTACCAAGTCGGTGACGACGTCTCCGACATCGACTGGAAGGCTTCGGCGTCTTCCGGTATCCCAGTGATCCGCAGGTTTGTGCGGGACTCCAACCTGGCCATGGTGTTGGCCCTGGACACCGGTCGGAACATGGGCGCCACCGCGCCCGACGGCCGGCCCAAGTCTCAGATCGCGATGTTCGCTGCCGAGGTGGTCTGCTACCTGGCGCGGTCCCGTGGCGACACGGTCGCGATGGTCGCCGGGGACGCCGACCGTATCGACCAGATCCCGGCACGCGGCGGCAACATGCACATGGAGGCGCTGCTGCGCCGCTATGAATCGATGCTCACTCTGGACGCCCCGCCCAGTGACCTGCAGCGGGTGATGGACCGGGTGCTGACCTGGTTCCCGCGCCGGTCGCTGATCGTGATCATCACCGATGAGGCCCGGCCCGAGCCTGAACACGAACTGTCCATCAAGCGCTTGCGCACTCGCCACGAGGTGATGGTCTTCCGGATCGGGGACGCGCTGCCCACCACCGACGACTTCCGTGAGATCCAAGACGTGGACGTGCACCTGGAAATCCCCGAGTTCCTGCGTTCACGTAAGGACTTGAGCGCCGAGGCCGCCGAGGCCGCGATGAAACGCCGCCAGGACAGCGACCTGATGCTGCGCCGCCAGGGTGTGGAGGGCGTCACCGCCAACAGCGAAGACGAACTCGTGGACAAGATGATCGATCTGCTGCGGAGGCAAAAACGTGTTGGCCGCTGAAATCGGTGCGGTCGAGATCCACGATCCCGTCGACCCTGCACAGTTCGCGATCTGGGTCCCGATCGTCGGCGGCGCGCTACTCGTGCTTATCCTGGTGTGGTACCTGATCGTCTTTCGCACCACCCGCGCTCGGCCGGCCAGCGACGAATCACGTGGCCGCCGGGACCAATGGTCCTCATTGCGTGCCAGCTCGTTGAACGACGTCGATGAGGCCGAGGAACGCTACCGCAACGGTGAGTCGGATCTGCGATCGCTGCACCTGGACCTCAACCACATCCTGCGGAACTTCGCCAACGGGCGCCTGAACATGGACACCAGCTCCCTCACCGTCGGCGAGCTCTCCACCATGGAGGGCACCGACCGTTTGACCACCTTGATGAGCGACTACCAAGAGCCAGCCTTCGCCGTCGACTCCGACGCCGAAGCGCTCAGCGCTGCCAATGAGGCTCGGGGAGTGATCCAGCAATGGTGACGATGTACCCCTGGGCAATCGCGGTGGTGATCGTGGTGGTGCTGGCGTTGGGCGTGTGGGGCTTGTTTGCCCGGCGAGCCCGACGGACCCAGAAGAACGTGCGCTGGGTCGCCAACGCCTCCTACCTGACCGAGCTGCAGTCCTATAAGTCCCGGCTGGCCCGCTACCGCACCGCGCTGGGTTTCATGGGCGTGATCCTCATCGCCGCCACGGTGGTCACCGGCATTCTCACCGCCCGTCCGGTGGACCGCGACATCCGCGCCGAGGAGTTGGCCTACCGGGACATCGTGCTGTGCCTGGACGTGTCCGGGTCGATGGTGCAGTACGGCACCGAGGTGGCGGAGAAGTTCCTGGAAATGCTGCCCGAGTTCCAGGGTGAGCGGATCTCGATGGTCATCTGGAACTCCACCTCCCGCACGGTGTTCCCGCTGACCGACGATTACACGTTGGTCGAAGAGGAGTTAACCGCGGCAGCCGAAGCGTTGGACTTCAACATCAACTCCATCGCTGACACCGGCAACTCCCAGAAGGTCAACCAGCTGCTGGACTTCATCGCCGGCACCGAAGGTGGGGATGGCACGTCCTCCTCCCTTATCGGAGATGGCCTGGCCAGCTGCGCGCTGAACTTCGATGAGGCCGATTCGGAGCGTTCGCGCACGATCATCCTGGCCGGCGATAACGAAGTGTTCGGTGAGGGCATCTTCACCCTCACCGAGGCCGCCGAACTGGTCAACGATCGCGAGATCTCCCTGCACGGTATCTACGGGACCTCCGGCACCGGAGCGGCACGAGACGAAGAGGCCGAGTACCGCACCGCCGTCGAACGCTATGGCGGGTTGTTCCACGACACCAATGACCCTGATGCGGTCTCGCAGATCATCGATGAGATCTCCGCTCAACAGGCGGTGGAGTTGGAAGCCAACCCCGAAGTCGTTGTCACAGACACTCCCGAACGCTGGTTCCTCATCCTCGTGGTGCTGCTGGGCCTGTACCAGCTGGGCGTCTGGAGGCTTCGATCGTGATCTTGCGGATGATGTGGCCGCTGTGGCTCACGGCGCTGGTGTTTGTTCCGTTCCTGGCACTGGCGATCTGGCGTTCGGTGAAGTCCCGCGGGGAGAGGCGACGGGACTGGTTGCGGCGCACCGGGATGGTGGTGGCCCTGGTGGTCATCGCGCTGACCCCGGCGATCCCCAGCAGCCAGTCCTCGCAGGTGCAGTCCAATGCGGAACTGTTCTTCGTCGTCGACCGCACCGGTTCGATGGCCGCTGAGGACTACAACGGCAGCGAAATCCGGCTGGAAGGCGTACGTCACGACCTGGCCGCGCTCACCGAGGCGATGCCCGGGGCGCGGTACACGATCATCGGGTTCGACTCTCAAGCTACGCGGCAGTTGCCGATGACCACCGATGCGCGGGCAGTGCGTTCCTGGGCTCAGACAGTGACCCAGGAAGTGACGTCCTATTCGGCGGGGTCGGCGATCGATAGGCCGTTGGAGGCCTTGGCCGGGTCCTTGGAGGCGGCAGCGGAACGCAACCCGGAGAATGTGCGGTTGGTGTTCATCTTCTCCGACGGCGAGAACACCAACGACGGCGGTGTGGACGTGCAGTCCTACGAACCGTTGGCCGGTTTGGTCGACGGCGGCGCGGTGCTGGGCTACGGCACTCCCGACGGCGGAAACATGCGCTCCTATGACGGCACCTCGGCCACCGGCCCGGGCACCGACGCGCCCTACATCGAGGACCCTTCCACCGGTGAGCCAGCGGTGTCGGTGTTGGATGAGACCTCACTGCGGCAGGTCGCCGCTGAGCTCGCGATCCCCTATGAGCGACGCAATGCCCCGGACCCGGTCGATGATCTGGTGTCCGGGATCGACGTCAGCGAGATCGCGTCCGACGGCCGCCGGGACGTCACTACCTACGCAGATGTGTACTGGCCAGCGGCGGTGTTCCTAGCGTTGTTGCTCGCGTGGGAGGCGTGGGACTTGGCTCGTGAGATTCCGCGCAAGAAGCGGCGCAACAGCCGCAATGCTCGAGACATAGAACAACCACAGGCCGAGGCGGATAGGAGGGTGAGCGTGTCATGACGACGCAACTTTTGCCGCCCCCAGGTGAATTCAAGACCACCGAAGAGATCCGCGATGCCCAGTTCGCTGACAAGCTGGCCAAGCGCCGCAAGCGAATGCTGTGGTGGTCCCTGCCGCTGGTACTCCTAGCGTTCCTGGTAGCGGTGAAGTTGCTGTCGGCGACGCTGATCAACATGGTGGGGATCAACGCCTACAACAACGACAATCACAACACCGCCACCAACCGGTTCGCCAATCTGGAAGTGGTCAACGTCGTCGAACCGTGGAAGCCGTATTTCAATGGCGGCACCGCGTTGTACGCCTCCGGTGAGTTCTTTGCCGCGACCGGGCCGTTCGCGGCCGCGCTGGAGCGAGTGCCGACGGCGGCTGAGGGTGAGCCGCTGACCGAGGCCGAGTGCGACGTGCGCACGAACTATTCCCTGGCGTTGGAGGGTTTGGCGGATGAGTCCCAGGCTGCTGGCGACCTGGACACCTCCCAGGATTACCTGAACCAGGCTCAGGAAATGCTGGATGAGTGCGGCGATCCTGACCGCGAAGATAACGACGAGGCCCAGGAGGCCGACGAGCGTCAGCAGCAGAGCCAGGAACAGAACCAGGAGCAGCAGGAACAGCAGGAAGGCCAGGGCCAGGGCCAGGACGGGCAAGAAGGTCAAGAGGGCCAAGAAGGGCAAGAGGGGCAAGACGGCCAGGACGGTCAAGAAGGTCAAGAGGGCCAAGAGGGCCAAGAGGGCCAAGAGGGCGAAGACGAGCAAGAAGGCCAAGAAGGCGAAGACGAGCAAGAAGGCCAGGAGGGCCAAGACGGCCAGGATGGTCAAGAAGGCGAAGACGAGCAGGAGCAAGACACCGGTGGTCGTACCGATCCCCGCGAAGGTGAGCTAGAAGAGCGCAACCGTCAGGCTCAGGAGCAACGCGAGGAAGAGGAGCGACGCGAAGGCGGCGGCGACGGCTCCGGCCAGAACTGGTAGTAGCGCGTCCTTGAGGCTATTGAGCGTCCCAGTCGCTTTTGAGGATCGCCATCATCACGTCATCGACGTAATCGCCGTCGAAACTGAACACCTCGCGTTTGATTCCTTCGACCAGGAAACCAGCCTTCTCATAAGCCCGAACCGCGTTCGGCAGTGAGGCGAATACTTCGAGGCTGATCCGGTTCAAGCCCAGCACGTCGAACCCGTACCCGAGCATCAGCCGAGCCGCTTCTGTGCCCAGACCCCGCCCGCGCGCGGCGGGTCCCAACACGATCCGAAAGTTGGAAGAGTTCGCGCTTGCCCGGAACCTATTGAGCACCACCTCGCCCACCACCGCGGCCGTGGCCCTGTCCACGATGGCAAGGTCGAGCCGCTCATCAGCGTTGGCACAGGTGGCGTACCACTGGGTGAGGCGATCATCGGGCAGCCCGTCGTACTGCGCTGCCTGCGCGCTGGTGGTGATCACCCCGGTACCGCGAAGTACCTCGGGGTCGGCGAGGACCGCTGCCATGGCGGGAGCGTCGTCGACCGTGAACGGACGCAAGTTGAGCAGTTCGCCTTCTAGCGTGGGTTTGGGCAGCCAGCGCGAGGACATGGCCTCACGCTGCCACGGTCCGGGCACCCTGGGCAAAACGGCCCGTGCGGGAACAGCACCCGCGGTTCGGGGCGACCGCGATACTCAGGCGCCGACCACACCGCCGCTGTGCACGAGGCGCACCTCCACGCCACCGCTGCCACGAATGGCGGGGTTGGTTCCCGCTATCGCCAGGGCGTGATCCCAGTCCGGCGCCTCAATGACATAGAAACCGGCAACAACCTCGGGTGCATCGACGAACGGCCCCTCGGTGACGCCGCTCGTGCGGACCGAGCGGGCCATGGCACGGGGAGTCAACGCGTAGGCGATCTTCATCGCCCCCGACGCGGCCAGCTCCTCGCCGTGACTATCGGGCTCGGCCAGGTCCTCCTTGGTGGCGTCAAGATCGTGCTTGGAGTCGTCGGCGTAGATCAGGACGGCGTATTGAGGCATCGGTCTATCTCCTTCATCCGGTGAGCCGCACGCTAATCCGCAGCTGATGTCACCCGCTCGGCTCCGGTCAGGTAAGACATCACGGCCATCCTCGTCGCTCAATCAGCTCGTCGCCAGAGCACGCGTTCGGCTCCCTCTGCATGCCCGATTACGGCCAGACCTTCGTCAGCGGTTCAGCAGGATGCCGTCAACAATCGCAGCCGCTGCTTCGCCCTCTTCCCTTAACTTTCCGGCGCGGACTGCGGCAGCATAGTTGTCCAAGGTTTTCCACAGCGCCCAGCCCCGACCACGAGCCCACATATCGTCATCGACACCTAGTTGCTCGCGGAACACCTGCCTGGACTCGCCACTGAAAAGGGTCCAACCGGCCGCAACGTCGCACGCCGGGTCACCCACTCCACAGGTGCCGAAGTCGATCACGCCCGCCAGCTCGCCACCGGCTAGCAGCAGGTTGCCTACGGCAACGTCTCCGTGCAGCCAGTACTCAGTGCCGTCCCAGCGCGCCTCTAGAGCTTCGCTCCACAGCCGACGCACCAGATTGACGTCCACGAGACCGGTGAGGCTGGCGAGCGCGGTGGTCACAGTGTTGTCGTAGGTGAGTAGGGAGCCTCCGCGGAACCAGTTGTGCGTCCCCGGCTTTGGCCCTGCGGATGCATCGACCTTCTGCAACGCCCGCAGAAAACCCGCAAGGTCAGTGGCGAAGCGTGTGAGATCGGCAATCCGATCGCTCGTGACCGGCTCACCCGACATCCACTCATAGACCGACCATGCGAACGGGTAGCCCGCACCGGGCTCACCTTTCGCCAGCGGCGCCGGGATGGGCAACGGCAGCTGGCGGGCAAGCACTGGAAGCCAGGTATGTTCCTTCTCCACGGCTAGCGCGTACTCGGCAGCGCTCGGTAGCCGCGCCGACATCTCCGCGCCCAGGTGAAAGGTGAAATTGTCCCAGCCACCTTGGTCCACCGCACGCACAGGCAGGTCTGCCCACCGAGGAAATTGCTCCTCAATCAGTTGACGGACCACCGCGGGGTCTACGCGAACGCGCTGCGGGGCTGGGGGCATCTCTGTTGGCTGCACGCGACCGACTGTTCCAGCGCCCGGTGCTAAAGGTCGAGCGAATATCGCTTACCGGGACCTAACCACTCACGGCGCGTTGGCCACCAGAGCCGCGTAGGAGAAGCCGCCGCCGAACCCGTAGAGCAGGATCGGGGCCCCGGAGGGGATGTCGTGGGTGGCCAGCAGTTTCGACAGCGCCAGCGGCACACTGGCCGCCGAGGTATTGCCGGACTCGCGCACGTCGGTGGCGATCACGGCGTTGGTCAGGTTCAGCTTTTCCGCCAATGGTTCGATGATCCGAAGGTTGGCCTGATGCGGCACAAACGCGGCCACCTCCTCCGGCTTCACACCGGCAACGGACAGCGCCTCCAGGGCGTGATCGGCGGCCTCGGTGATCGCCCACCGGAACACGCGGCGACCATCCTGGGCAAACTTCTCACTCGGGGACTCGATCCGCACCGCATCGCTCAGCCCCGGAACGGTCCCCCACACCACCGGCCCAAAACCGTCGGTGGGCGAGGCCGTCACCACCGCCGCCCCGGCACCGTCGCCCACCAGGATGCACGTGGCCCTGTCGGTCCAATCGGTGACGTCGGTGAGCCGCTCCGAGGCGATCACCAACGCCGAGCGAGCCGAGCGCCCGCCGATCAACTGCCTGGCGGTCTCCAGTGCATGCACGAACCCGGAGCAGGCGGAGTTGAGGTCGAACCCGGCGGCGCGATCCAGGCCCAATTCCGCGATGACCCGCCCTGCCGTGCTCGGGGAGCGGTCAATGTTCGAACAGGTCGCGACGACCACTAGGTCGATCTCGCTGAACTCAATGCCCGCGTTCTCCAGTGCCGCGCGACCGGCGGCCGTGGCCATATCGGCAACGGACTCCTCATCGGCGAACCGCCGCGTGGAGATCCCGACCCGTTGAGTGATCCACTCATCGTTGGTGTCCACCAGCTTGGCGATGTCATC
>JBMDWZ010000202.1:0-1722 GCA_048594865.1 Beutenbergiaceae bacterium | reverse complement strand
GAAGCTCCTCGCCGACGCCGGTGGCGGGCTGAACGAGCCGGCCGCCGTGATCGTGGAGACCGTTCAGGGTGAGGGTGGGCTGACCGCCGCTCGCGCCGAATGGCTGCGCCAGCTCTCCGACATCTGCAAGAACAACGACATCCTGCTGATCGTCGATGACATCCAGATGGGTGTCGGCCGTACCGGACCGTTCTTCAGCTTCGAAGAGGCTGGCATCGTCCCGGACATCATCTGCTTGTCCAAGTCCCTATCCGGGTCCGGGCTGCCGATGGCGCTGACGCTGATCCGTCCCGAGCTGGACGTGTGGGAGCCCGGTGAGCACAACGGCACCTTCCGTGGAATCGGCCCGGCTTTCGCTACCGCTGCGGAGTCCATCCGGACCTTCTGGAGCGATGACGAGCTGCACCAGCAGACCATTCGTCGCGGACTGCACATCGAGTCCCGCTTCAACAGCCTGGTCGCTGAGCACGAAGAGCACGGCCTGATCGCCAAGGGCCGTGGACTGGCCCGTGGCCTGTCGATGGGCACCGGTGAACTCGCGAACGCGGTGACCGCCAAGGCATTCGAGCGTGGACTGTTGATCGAGACCTCCGGCCCGGAGAGCGAAGTAGTCAAGCTGCTGCCGCCGTTGACCATCACCGACGAAGAACTCGGCCGTGGGCTGAGCATCATCGAAGAGTGCGTGGCCGACGTGCTGGGCTCTGCCAAGACCGAGAAGAGCCAGGAGCACGCCAACTCATGATCGTTCGCCACGTAGACGACCTCACCGGGACCGATGCCGACGTCGTCACCGAAAACTGGCGCTCGCGCCGGATCGTGCTGGCCAAGGACGGCGTGGGGTTCTCCTTCCACGAGACCGTCCTGCAGCCCGGAACGGTCAACGAGTTCTGGTACGCCAACCACATCGAAGCGGTGTTCATTGCCGACGGCGAAGGCACCATCGAGGATCTGGGTACCGGGGAGGTGCACGAGTTGAGCGCCGGGTCGATGTACCTGCTCAACGATCACGACAAGCACATCCTGAGCCCGCGCACCGAGATCCGTGCGATCTGCGTGTTTAACCCTCCGGTGACCGGCCGCGAGGTGCACGACGAGAACGGCGTGTACCCGCTCATCACCGAGTCCGAATAGGACTGAGGTACAGCTCTGCTGCCCGAGTTTGATCGAGGTTGCCGGGGTCGTAAGTAGGTATGGTGCGCCAGGCCACAGCCACAGCGTGCTCGATGCCTCCCGACAACCGGTATCCTCGATGGGCAGCACCAGGAGGATTCGCCTAGTGGCCTATGGCGCTCGCTTGGAAAGCGGGTTGGGTTAACGCCCTCAGGGGTTCGAATCCCCTATCCTCCGCCGCGTGATGTCGCAAGACATCAAAGAGCCCGGCCCCACTCACCGTGGGTCCGGGCTCTTGTGCGTTAGTGGGCGAGTTTCGCTTGGCCCCGAGGCCGCCGCACGACCAATTCCGCACACGGCGTGCGGTTAAGTGCCGCAGCGGGGCCGTTTGGCAGCAGATTCGGTACACGGCTTGAGTCTGGGTGCCGTGCTGCGGATGCTGTGCTGCTCCTGCTGCGCCGATAGCGGCCTCTGATCAGCAGGCGCTCACGCCCGCGGGCTCGTTCTGATCCATCCAGCCCTCTGTCCCGCTCTCGGACTCCCAATGGGCGACGCCGTCGGTGTAGATGGTCAGGGTGCCCTCGTCATCCCCGGGGCCGGGTGGGTTAACCG
>JBMDWZ010000201.1:0-6463 GCA_048594865.1 Beutenbergiaceae bacterium | reverse complement strand
ACCTCATCCAGGTGGGATTCGAGCAGGAAGTGACCGCCGTCGAGCAACTCGATGCGGGCATTGGGGAGGTCACGAGCGAAGGAGGTTGCGCCGTCGTGCCCGAAGATTTCATCGTTCTGTCCCCAGACGGCAAGTAGCGGTACCTGGGAGGCCCGGAAGTACTGGTGCACTTGCGGGTACAGCGGCGGGTTGGTGGCGTAGTCCTTGAACAATTGGAGCTGGACGGCGTCGTTGCCCGGGCGGGAGACGAGTGCGTAGTCGTGCTCCCAGGTAGTGGGGTCCACCAGGGTCTCATCGGCCACCCCATGCAGGTACTGCCAGCGGATTGCCTCGCGGCTTAGCGCACCTCTAATTGACGCCTCGGTCTGCGGTGTTTGCTCGTTGGCGTAGGCCCACACGTCGGCCCAAAAACTCTCGACGAAGCCCTCGTCATAGGCGTTGCCGTTCTGCGACACGATCGCGGTGATCGCCTGCGGGTTGCGCAGCGCCAGGCGCCAGCCGATCGGCGCGCCGTAGTCCTGCACGTAGATGGCGTACTCGGCCACGCCCAGGTGGCGCAGCAGGGCCTCGGTGATGTCGGTCAGCGCATCAAAGGAGTAATCGAACTCCTGCACACCGGGAGCATCGGACAGCCCGAAGCCCACATGATCGGGCGCGATGACGCGGTAGGAGTCGGCCAGCTCGGGGATGAGGCGGCGGAACATGTGGGAACTCGTTGGGTACCCGTGCAGCAGCACAATCGCCGGGGCGTGCGCGGGGCCCGCTTCGCGGTAAAAGACCGTGCGTCCTTGGACCTGCGCGAACCGGTGGTGGATCTCTGCTATCATTCTAACCCTTTCAAGCATCGTTATCTAGTTAGTCTCCACTGAAGCAGGATGCTGCTAACCTGTCAAACACGATTAAGGTGGTTAGACATGGATCTCGTGAGCCGAGCGGATGAAGATCTACTGGTGGATCTGCTCAACACCACCCCAGTGGTGGACGGCGCACGCACCGATGAACTCGACGACCCCAAGGCCGCGCGCGCCTGGGCCAAGGCGCGCGGAGGCACCGGCGAGCCGCGCGAGATCGCCGGCCTCCGGAAGCTGCGCACCACCTTGCAGGACGCCATCGCGAAGGAGGCTCCGCCGTCGGACATCGATCGTCAGCTCGCCGGAATTACGCTACGTCCGAGCCTGGACAGCGGCGCCCTGCAGTGGCACCTGGACGTGCCGGCCGATGAGCGACTGGGCGCTCGGGCGCTGCTCGCCTGGGCCGCGACGAACGACCGCGCGCCGGGGCGCCTGCGCCCATGCGCGAACCCCGAATGCTGCCGGTATTTGCTGGATCGCAGCAACGCCAATCGCGCCCAATGGTGCTCGATGGCGCTGTGCGGGAACCGGTTCAAGGCGCGGCGCCACTATCAGCGCACCCGCTCGGGCGAAAACTAGGCCGACGCCTCCGCAGTGCGCATCAAACCCCTCAGACCCGCCCCCAACAGCAAATTCCGCACACCGCGTGCGCCTCATGCGCCCCGAGCCGCCTACCGGCAGCAGATTCCGCACACCGCGTGCGGATGCGCGGGCGCCGGATCGGGATGTGAGGATTAGCGGGCGCGGCAGCAGGACTACCTAGCGCGGACGCCACATTCAGGAGTGTGCGGATTGCCCGGCGCCACACCAGGGCCGCTCGCTGCGCACACCGCACGCTCCCGTGACCAAATCGAGACTTGCCTCGAATTAATCTGACCCTTAGATTAACCCTCATTGCAACCCAACGGTGGGTAGCTAACGCTCGTACAGAGAGGTAGAGCGCAACAATGACGACCCCACGCTTTTCCCGTCGATCAGCCCTGGCCGGACTCGGTGTCCTGGCAGGCGTAATTACACTCAGCGCCTGCGGCTCCAACCGGGACCCAGCCGAACCTGACAACGAAGACCTCGACCTACTGTGGCTATTCCCCGGCTCCGAGGTAGACCGCACCACTTCCCAAGCGATCGCAGACGCCTTCGTTGAGGCCAACCCCGATTACCGCCTGGAAGTTCAGCTGGTCCCCCACGACAGCTATGCCCAAAAGATCCAGACCATGCTGGCCTCCAACACCGGACCGGACATCTTCCAGATCAGCGATGACCTGGGTAAGTTCGCCACCCGCGGCCAGATCTTGGCTCTGGACGACTTCATCGCCGATGCCGATCTGGACATGGCGGCCCGCTTCGGCGCCAACGTCGAGCAATACAAGCAGCAAGACGAGCAATGGGGCATGCCCTACCGCTCCGGCCCCCTGTTGGTCTATTACAACCGCACCATGTTCAACGACGCCGGCCTGGAGCCACCGAACGCGAGTTGGTCCTGGGAAACCGCCCTGGAAACTTTCAAAGAGCTCACCATCCCCGGTGAGCGCTGGGGTTACGTCGGCGCCAAGTGGACCGCTCCGTGGTTCTCCCTCATGCACCAGAACGGTGGAGGGGTGCTCGACGACGAGGGCAGGCCGACTTTCGACTCGCCCGAGAACATCGAGGCGATCACCTGGGCTGCAGACCTGATCTTCAAGCACGGCGTGTGCCCCACCCCCACCGAATACGCAGACATGGGCCCAGACTTCAGCGAAGACCCCGCCTTCGCTGCGGAAAAGGTGGCCGTGAACGCCACCGGATTCTGGGGTATCAGCACCCTGGCCGATGCCGACATCGACTGGGACATCGCCCCGCTGTGGCAAGGCAAGCAGCAGGCCGTGTGGTCGCTGACCGCGGGCCTGGCGATCTCCAAGGATGCCGCCAACCCGCAGGCTGCCTTCGACGCACTGAACTTCATCACCGGCGTTCAGGCAGGCGAAATCATGATCGATTCACAGTTCGACGTCCCCGCCAATATCGAGGCCCAGGCCGGTCCGGTCATGGAAGACCCGAGTTGGATGGACGACGAAAAGAACACCGGCGCGATCGCCGAGTCTTCGGCGTTCGTGGTCAGCGAGCCTTTCGTTCCTGACTGGCCGGAGATGTCCGCAGCGATCGGAGAGGGAATGGGTGACGTGTTCTCCGGTTCCCGACCCGCCTCGGAGGTCTTGCCCGAGATCCAAGCGAGGCTCGAGTCGATCGTCGGCTCGTGAGCGCTAACCAAGCTGCCAGCCCGGGTGCGTTCATCCCCAGCGCACCCGGGCGGGCGCCCCGTAGAACGTCGCGGATGCGGCGTCGCGAGATGCTGTGGTTCTACATCTTCGCTTCGCCGTGGATCATCGGGTTCTCGGTGTTCATGCTCGGCCCGATGGCGGTGTCCTTCTACGTCTCCTTGACCGACTGGGACACGTTCACCGATCCCACGTTCATCGGCCTGGGCAACTACCAGACCCTGATGTCCGATCCGATCTTCCTCAAGGTCGTGGGCAATACCCTGTTCTACTCCCTCATCTCGGTGCCGGTGGTACTGGCCGCGGGACTGGGGATCGCGACCCTACTGAGCAAGCCCATCCGTGGACGCAAGATCTTCCGCACCATTCTGTACTTACCGGTGCTGGTGCCGATCGTGGCCACCGCGATGGTGTTCAAGATGGTGCTGGCTCCCAGCGGTCCGCTGAACATGGTGCTCGGCTGGTTCGGTATCCAGGGACCCTCGTGGCTCCTGGAAGCGGGAACCGTGAAGCCGGCGCTGATCCTCATGGCGCTGTGGGGTGCCGGAGCCTCGATCGTTCTGTTCCTGGCCGCGATGAACAGCATCCCCATCGAGTTCTATGAGGCCGCTGAGATGGACGGCGCCAACGGGATCCGCCAGTTCTGGAGCATCACCTTCCCCCAGGTCACCCCAGTGATCCTGTTCAACCTCATCACGGGCATGATCGGCGCCTTCCAGGTGTTCGCCCAGGTCTACGTGCTCACCTCCTCCCAGCACCAGGCACCCGGTGGCCCGAACAACTCCTCGATGATGATCGTGCCCTTCCTGTACCAACAGGCATTCGGGTTCTACAAGATGGGCTACGCCTCAGCGATTTCCTGGCTGCTGTTCCTCGCCATCGCTGTGCTGACCGCCCTCACCTTCGCCACCTCCAGGCGTTGGGTGTTCTACGAAACGAGCGCAAAATGAGCGTCTCCCGCGAACCGGGCGCGTCGATCGAGGTGCCCGACGGCGTCAACGTGCCAAGCGCCGTGGCCTCACCTGCTGCGATCGCTTCCGCAGGCGAGTCCGTTGACACTCGCAAGTCAGCCAACACAAGCACCACTGCCAACACACGCACCACTGGCAAGCCACGCAAGCAAGGCGAACGCACCCCGGCGAACAAGCGCCTGCAGGGCCTGCGCGCCACCCCACTGCACTACGCGATCCTCATCATCTTGGTACCGGTAGTGCTGGGCCCGGTGGCGCTGATGATCTCCATCTCCCTGGCCAGCGACGCCACCGTCAACGCCGGCGCCTTTGGACTCATCCCGCGCGAGTTCCACTTTGAGAACTACCTTCGCGTGTTCGACTCCAGCCTGCCGGTAGGCCGCTTCATCGTGAACTCCGCGATCATCACCGTGGTGTCGGTGGTGGGGCAGGTGATCTCCTCCGCGATGGTGGGATACGCCTTTGGGCGGCTGCGAGCGCCCGGCAAGGGCGTGATGTTTGGCGTGGTGATGGCCACCATGATGATCCCGCCCCAGGTGGTGATGATCCCCCAGTTCCTGCTGTTCAACGAGCTGGGTTGGGTCAATACGTGGCTGCCGCTGATCGTGCCGAACTTCTTCTCCAACGCCTACAACGTCTTCCTCGTTCGCCAGTTTGTCACCCGCCTTCCCAAGGACATCGACGAGGCCGCGATGATCGATGGGCTGAGTTTTGGTGGCATCTTCACCCGGATGGTGGCACCGATGATGGTGCCTGTGCTCACCGCGATCGCCGTGTTCACGGCCACCTTCACCTGGGGAGACTTCCTCGGCCCACTCATCTACATCAATGACGAACAACAGATGCCGCTGGCCCTGGGTCTGCAATTCCTCACCTCCGCTGGCCAAGCGACCCAGCAACCGATGTGGAACATGGTGATGGTGGCCTCGGTGCTCATGACCATCCCCATGGTGATCGTCTACTACCTCAGCCAGAAGTACCTCTACGGCCTCAACCTTTCCGCCGGCAGCGCCGCCGTCAAGTAACGCTCGCTGCCTGGCCCACCCCCTCTTTCACTTACGGAGTTCCTCGCGATGCCAAACATTTCGCTCAACCCTGCCTACCGGGCCCAGCCATTCCAGGGTTGGGGCACCACGCTGGCGTGGTGTGCCCATGGCACCGGCCAATTCGCCGATCCGGTTCGAAACGACCTGCTGGACTTGGTGTTCGGCGAGCACGGACTGCGTTTGAACATTGCCAGGTACAACATCGGCGGCGGTCACGCTGGCGATGTCGCCGATTACCTGCGCCCCGGTGGCGCGGTGCCCGGGTGGTGGCGACTGCCGCAGGGCGCCCCAAGCACCCACGCCGAGCGCGAGGAGGCACGCTGCGTGTGGGATGCCAACGATCCCAACAGTTACGACGAGGGCGCCGACCCGGGCCAGCGCTGGTGGGTTGCCAATGCGCGTGATCGGGTCACCCGTTGGGAAGCCTTCAGCAACTCTGCGCCCTACTTCATGACCGTCAACGGCTACGTCTCGGGGCCGCATACGCTCACTGACACCCAGTTGCACCCCGAGGCGGTGGATCAGTTCGCGCAGTACCTGGTGCACGTGGCCACCACCTTGGCCACGCGGGAGGGCATCACGGTGCACACCTTGGATCCCATGAACGAACCCGATGGCCCATGGGTCACAGAGATGCCGGACGGGCAGCCGAGCGCACGCCAAGAGGGCATGCGCTTAGATGCCCCGCAGCAGGCCGCGCTTATCGAGGCCACCGCCCGCGCCCTGGCCAACGCCGGCTCACCGATCACTCTCAGCACCCCAGACGCCTCGGGCCCCGAATTGCTTCTGGAGGCCTTTGACCGGTGGCCCGCCAGCACCCGGGAGGTAATCGGGCAGGTCAACACCCACACCTATGAGCCGCAGGGTTCGGTCGAACTCAGCGACCTCACCGCCACCACCGGTGTGCCATTGAGCATGAGCGAAGTGGACGGATCGTGGGACTGCGAGCGGTTCGACCCTGACAATTTCCGCAACGCCTTGGGATTTGCGAGCAAGATCGTTGCCGACCTTCGCGCCCTACAGCCACGGTCGTGGGTGATCTGGCAGGCCATTGAGGACCTACACAACCTCGCCGAGGTGGAGCCGCCAGCGGGCTCTGGTTGGGGCACCATCCTCACTGACCTGGGCGCCGCCCCCGGAGCGAGCCCGGAGATCCGGCTCACCCAGAAGTACTTCGCGTGGCGGACCTTCACCCACGCGATCAGGCCCGGTGACAGGCAAATCGGAAGCGACGACGTCGGCTCGGTCGCCTTCATCAATGAGGCGGAGCAGCGGTTGTCGCTCGTGCACGTCAACCCCACCGACTCCCCCGCCGAACTGACCGTGGACCTCAGCGGATT
>JBMDWZ010000200.1:0-10017 GCA_048594865.1 Beutenbergiaceae bacterium | reverse complement strand
CGACGGCACCGGCGAAGGCGCAAACCGCCCCCGCCCGCTGGGTTCCGTCCCCCCCCACCCCCCCCCCCCCCGCTGACTTCGTCAAACTCCCGCCGAGCGCGTCACGGCGGTTGACTACCTCGAGCGCATCCTGACGATGTGGGCGGGGAGATTGACGAAGTCGACGGGCTGTTCGGCAACGCTTCGCAGGCCCCGGGATGAGGCCTCACCCCGACCCTCGGGGCCGGGGTGAGGCGGTCTGCTGGGTCCCCGGTCACGGCGGGAGCCCTTGGCCGCGGCTGAGGTTGGACCCGATTCCCGGTCTCCGGGCGAGGGGACTTGCGAATCTCGGCTACGGCGGGAGCCCTTGGCCGGCGGTCTTGGGTCGACTTCGCGCTGGCGCACAAGCTGGCTTCGGCCCAGCGCGCGTCTGCACGCCTCGCCGAGGTCGTCAAGCTCCCGCCGAGGTAGTCAAACTGGCGTCCACCTCGTCAACGAACGTGACTACCTCGGCGGGAGTTTGACGAAGTCAGCGGGTGGGGAGGGGGTGGAAGGGAGGGGGTCCGGCCGGGGTGGGTGGGCACGAAGAATTCACCACTTCGCATAGCAATTACACTGGTACGTGACGCCGGGTCGCACTAGCCCCGGGCTCCAACATTTGCCGCTACGAGCGGCCTTCGCGCCGTCAGGCGCTGGGCGGCCCGGTGTCATTAGCTCGGTAGCTTTGCGGGCATCGCGGATGCCGCAGTGCTCTACGCTTCGGTGCGAGCGAAAGTCTTGAAACAAGTGAGACCCACTTCCAGGTTTTCCCGCGATTAACTGCGACGATCGGATCACCGCGTGCGACTGAGATTGGCCTCCCACCGGGCCTTCTTTGACCTGTTCACCCAGATGGGTGAGCTGCTGGTGGAGGGCACCGACCTGCTCGCAGAACTGGTCGGCGGCGACGTCGAAGAGCGCACCGCCATCGCCAAGCGGATGCGCAAGGTCGAGCACCGCGCGGACGAGTGCACTCACGAGATCATCCGCAAGCTCAACCAGACCCGGTTCGCCCCGTTCGCGCACGTCGATGCCTACCAACTGGCGGCCGGACTCGACGACTGTCTAGACGCCATGGACGAGGCGACGGACGCCGTCGTGAACTATCACGTGGCCACGCTGCCACCGGCGGTCACCGAGCAGGTCGGCATCCTGCAGCGAGCCGCGGAGTTGACCGCAGACGCGATGCCCCGGTTGGCCACGATGAACAAGATCGAGAGCTACTGGATCGAGGTCAACCGGCTGGAGAACGACGCCGACCGGGTGTACCGGGACCTGATGGCCGATCTGTTCAGCGACCCCGAGTACATCGACACACCCCGCGGCGTCGTTGAACTCATCAAAGTCCGCACCGTCATCGACGCACTCGAAGCCGGCGCCGACCACTTTGAGAAGGTCGCCAACGTGGTGGAAACGCTGTATCTCAAACGCTCATAGGTCGTTTGTCGCTGGGCGCGGCTAGCCAATAGGATTCTGGCGTTATAGCCCACCTAACGAATGTGACCTCATGTCAATCGGCGGCACCCGTCTTACTGCTCTAATCACCGGCGCGTTCGCGCTGACCTCGGTCCTCACCATGTGCGCCGGCTCTGCACCCACCGCAGACATCGGCGAGTGCTTCAACCTCGATGACCTCGGGCAGGAGGAAGTCACCGAGATCCCGACCGTGGACTGCGGCGATGAGCACGACGCTCAGTTCTACGCCAAGACCGATCTGGAGCAGGATGACTTCCCGGGCCTGAGCACCGTGGAAACGGAGGCAGACGAGTACTGCTTGGGCGAGTTCGAAGGCTACGTGGGAGCTCCGGTGGAGGAAGCCGACCCGCTGTTCTATGGCTACCTCGCCCCCACCGAGGATTCCTGGAACCAGGGTGACCGCGAGGTGCTGTGCATCGCGTTCCTCACCGACGGCTCCACCCACACCGGCGGCTTTGAGGGATACGGCTCCTGACGCCCACAGCCACCCGCCGCGCACTGGCTCTCGCTTTGGGGGCCAGCCTGATGCTGGCGGGTGGTTGCGCCTCCGGCGGCGCCCCGGTGGACGCCGGCGACTGCGCCAACTGGTCGGACCTGTCCGACTCAGACGCAGGAGGCACATCGATCGAAACCGTCGAGTGCTCCGAACCGCACGACGCCCAGTTCTACGCCACCTTCGAACTGGACTTTGACTCCTTCCCCGGCCAGGACGCCATCGACGCCCAAGCCGAGACCCAGTGCATCGAAGAGTTCGAAGAATTCGTGGGCAGCGAGTACCTGGACTCCGAACTGCGGGTGGACTACTTCCGCCCCGATGAGGGCAGCTGGGCGGCTTCGGGCGGGCACTGGGTCTCGTGCGTGGCCTACCTGGCCCAAGGGACGACGACGGAGTCGTTCGAGGGCAGCGGTAGGTAACCTCCCGCACGTGGGAACCCCGAGCATTGGCGCGCGCCCCAGAGATTGGTGCCAGCCCCCCAGAGGCCGCCGCGGACATGGGTGCGCGGGCCCACCGAGCCCCAGCTCAGCGCGCCCGCGCAGTCCCAAGCGCCCTCAGCCGAAGCGGCCGGAGATGTAGTCCTCCGTGGCCTGCTCGGTGGGGTTGTTGAACATCGTGGTGGTGTCATCCATCTCGATGAGTTTCCCGGGTTTACCCGTCCCCGCGATATTGAAGAACCCGGTGCGGTCAGACACGCGCGCGGCCTGCTGCATGTTGTGGGTGACGATGACGATCGTGTACTCGTTCTTCAAGTTATGGATCAGGTCCTCGATCGCCAGCGTGGAGATCGGGTCCAGAGCCGAGCACGGTTCGTCCATGAGGATCACGTCGGGCTGCACCGCAATCGTCCGGGCGATGCACAGCCGCTGCTGCTGCCCACCGGACAGCCCCGAGCCGGGTTTGTCCAGGCGGTCCTTCACCTCGTTCCACAGGTTGGCACCCTGCAGCGCCGACTCCACAATGTCTTGGGCCTCGGACCGGCTCAGGCGCACGCCGTTGAGCTTGTACCCGGCGAGCACGTTGTCGCGGATGCTCATCGTGGGGAACGGGTTGGGCCGCTGGAACACCATGCCCACCATCGCCCGCACCGTGACCGGGTCCACCCGATCGCCGTACACGTCATCGCCGTCGAGCAGTAGTTCGCCTTCCACCCGGGCACCGGGCAGCACTTCGTGCATCCGGTTGATGGTGCGCAGGAAGGTGGTCTTGCCACATCCCGAGGGCCCGATGAAAGCCGTCACCGCACGCGGTGAGATGCTCATGTTCACGCCCTCCACGGCGAGGAAGTCGCCGTAGTAGACATTCAGGTCTTTGGCATCGATTCGTTTAGACATCGCGGATGTTCTACCTACTCACTCGTGGTGGTCGCGGGTGCAGCGCCCGCAGATCGTGTGGGTTGTTCAAGGCGGCCGACGGCGGATGCTGGCATCTCATCGTCCCGTCTTCTTGGGTGCAAAGACCGTTGCGATGACCCGTCCTAGGAGGTTGAGGAACATCACGATGATGATCAGCACCAGGGCCGCGCCCCAGGCGCGCTGGTGGGACAGGTATTCGAGTTCGGCCACACCGGTGGGGTGGGTGAAGGTCCAGTAGATGTAGACCGGCAGGGTCATCATCGCGCCTTCGATCATGTTCCAGTTCGCGCGGGTCAGCATGCCCGCGGTGAGCAGGATCGGGGCGGTCTCACCGATGACTCGAGCGATCGCCAGGGTGACACCAGCGGCGATACCGGAGATCGCCGTCGGGATCACGACCTTCACGATGGTGCGCCACTTGCGCACCCCCAGGGCGTATGAGGCCTCGCGGAGTTCGTTCGGGACCACCCGCAGCATTTCCTCGGTGGTGCGTACCACCACCGGGATCATCAGCACCGACAGGGCCACCGAGGCGGTGATACCCATGCGGTAATCGCCCGGCCCGATGTTCCATAGCCCGATGGTGTTACCTATCCCGAGGATCACCTGCACCGCGGCGGCTCCGAACAGCCCAGCCACGATCGAGGGGATACCGGTCATCACGTCCACGAAGAAGGTGATGCCGCGGGCCAGGGCGCCGCCGCGGGCGTACTCGACCAGGTAAATCGAGGTGAGCAAACCGATCGGGACCGAGATCAACGTGGCCGTCAGGGTGATCAACAGCGAGCCGATGATGGCGTGCCGGACCCCGCCGTACATGGTCAGTTCGCCCTCGTGAATCCGCCGTTCGCGGCTTTGGCTCACTTGGGACATGTCGTCGGTGAAGAACCCCGGGTTGGTCAGGCCCTGCAAGCCGGTGGAGGTCACCGAGTACAGCACCCACACCAGCGGGATCAGGGCCAGCACGAAGGCCACGAACACCAGGTTGCGCCAGAGCACGTCGGTGGCGCGGCGCTTACCGACCCAGCCGCGGGTGATGATGTAGGCGCCGAGCACGTACAACACCGCGGCGAAGATGAACCACAGGGCCGGGTTGAAGTCATCGGCGGTGGGGTTGAATTCGCCGGAGATCGCCGAGCTCAGGACGAAGCCGAGCACCAGCGCCCCGCCGAGGCAGGCGTATAAGAACCACTTGGGCAGCGTGCGGCCCTTGAGGCTCTTGGGCTTGAAACTCGCTACCGGGTCGCGTTTGGGCTTATGGGGGCGGTGGCCCTTCCCGGCACCGCCGACGCCGCCCGCTTGCGGCTCGGGGGTGGAGGATTCTGGGTTCTGAGACATCAGTTGGCTCCCGAGAATTCCTGGTGGCGCGAGACGATCCACCGGGCGACCATGTTGACGATCAGGGTGATGATGAACAGCACCAGCCCCAGCGCAATGAGTTGTGACCAGCGCTCCGAGCCCACGGTTTGCTCACCGAAGTTGGAGGCGATCTCGCGCGGGATGGTGGAGTTTCCGGCCGAGAGTAAGTCGAGCTGGAACCCGATCCCGGAGAGCACCATGACTACCGCCATCGTCTCCCCCAGCGCTCGTCCTAGTCCGAGCATGATGCCCGAGACGATGCCGGCGCGGGCGAACGGGAACACCGTGGCCTTGACCATTTCCCAGCGGGTAGCACCGAGCGCGAGCGCGGCTTCCTCGTGCAACTTGGGGGTTTGGATGAAGATTTCCCGGGAGATGGAGCTGATGATCGGCAGGATCATCACCGCCAGCACGATGGAGGCGGTGAGCAGGTTGCGGCCCAAACCGGGCTGGCCGGTGAAGAACGGGAAGAGGTTGATGGGGCCGAGCTGCCAGGGCCCGATCTCAATCGGGCCGAGCACCCGCACGCCCAAGGTGGTGTGTAGCCAGGAGTAGAACCCAGCCAACGCCGGTGCCAGGAAAACCATGCCCCAGGCGCCGTAGACCACCGAGGGGATCGCGGCCAGCAGGTCGACGACGTAGCCGATGGTCTTGGCGGCCCGTGGAGGCGCGTAGTGCGAGATATACAGCGCCACCCCGATCGCCACCGGGGTGGCGAAGATCAGCGCGAGGATCGCCGCCACGACTGTTCCGAAGGCGAATGGCCACGCGTACTGCAGGAAGGTGAGGAGCTGGAAGCCTTCCTCAGGCGAATAGAACGCCATCCTGGAGTTGTAGGTCAGGAAGATCGCGACGAAGACCAGGATCACCAGAATGAAGATTCCGGCGGCCCGGGCTAACCCTGCGAAGGAGCGGTCGACTCGAGCCCCGGTTCGGTCACCGGAGACTAGGGAGTTGCCGTCGGCATTTCCCTTTTTGGAGGACTTGGCACGGATGCCGTTCCTCTTGGGCGGTGCGTCGGTATCGGTGCTCGCGCCCTGTTCGTTGTTCTCGTTCACCATCTCTCCCACGCGGGTGACAATGCTGCGGAGGATTTTCCGCGTTTAACCGGCTCGGTGCCGGGGCCAGTTGGGAACCTGTCCCATCCAGCCCCGGCACCCTACAGCCGGAAGTGTTCCGTTGAGTTAATCAGCCTGCGGAGATCGCGGAGATGGACTCTTCAGCTTGCGAGCGCAGGTCATCGTTCAGCGGCGAGGCACCGGCCTCGGTCTCTGCGATGGCTTGGGCCTCTTCGGAGACGATGTAGTTCGCGAAGCCCTGAGCCAGCGCCGCGGTCTCTTCGTTGTCGTAGGTGTTGCACCAGATGGTGTAGGCAACCTGGACGATCGGGTAGGCACCGGCCTCATCGATCTCACGGTTCAGATCGAACGCCATGTTGTTCGGGGCCTGGCCCTCAACGCGGTCGGAGGCGGCAACGGCCTGTCCGGCGGCTTCGGGGGTCAGTTCGGTGTATTCGCCACCGACCTCGACGTTAGCGATGACCAGGCCCTCAGGGATCTGGCCGGCGTCGGCGTAGGTGATCGCACCTTCGGAGCCGCTGGCTGCCTGGGTCACGCCCGAGGTGCCGTCTGCGGATTCGGCGGAGACCTCGCTGGGCCATTCACCTGAGGACTCCCAGGTCCACACCTCGGGTGCGGCGGAGGCCAGGTAGTCGGTGAAGTTACCGGTGGTACCGGAGTCATCGGAGCGGTGGATCACCGTAATGGAGGTGTCAGGGAGATCGGCGCCTTCGTTCTGGTCGGCGATTTCCGGAGCATCCCAAGTGGTGATCTCACCGGCGAAGATGCCGGCGATGGTGTCAGCGTCGAGGTTCAGTTCCTCAACACCGGGCAGGTTTGCCGCCACGGCGATCGGGAGGATCGCGGTGGGGATGTGGAACGCGCCGTCAGGCCCGCACCGATCGATGGACTGCTCGTACTCCTCGTCGCTGAGCGCGGCGTCGGATCCGGCGAAGTCCACGGTTGAGGACAGGAACTCAGCCCGGCCGGTACCTGAACCAACCGCGTTGTAGTCAACTACCGCCCCGTCGGTGAGCATCGGGAACTCAATCTGCCATTCCTGGATTGCCAGCTGGAAGGACGATGCGCCAGAACCACGGAGGTTTCCGGTCAGGCTCGAAAAGTCCGAGCCGTTCTCGCCACCTTCGTCACCGTTGGATCCGTTCTCAGATCCGTTGCCGGTGTCGTTTCCCCCATTGTCACTGTCGCCGCCACAAGCAGCGAGAACCAGCGCGAGTGCGCCGATCGCGGCGATGCCGGATACCCGGCGGCCAAATGCAGCCTTCACTTCGTTCCGTCCTTTGTCAGGTTCACCGGTGTGGGATTCCACCCGGGTACGTCCCTGACCGTAAGGAGCGCCGGTGACCGGCCTCACCCGATCCGGTGAACAGCAGATGAACGAGGTATCACAATGTCCGTGATCCCGCACACATTCCGGGCGGGCCGCCAGCAACGCGGCCGCTAAGGGCGGTGCATCTCCATCGAGATGACGCGGGTCTTGCGCCCGTGCGGACGGGCCAGGTGCAGTACCAGGATCTCCCCGGTGCGCAGGTACGGCTCGCCTTCGGGCAACACCCGCAGCACCCGGTGCGGGCTTTTGCGCTCCACGGTGGACAGGATCGTGGGCATCACCGGGCGGTGGGTGCACACCACGGTGGCTGGGTGGCGCACCGACAGCAGATCCGAGACCAGCGCGCGCACGTCGCGTGGGGACTTCTTAGCGGCGTGCTCGGTGATCTGCGGGGCGGTGATCAGGTCCAAGCCGGTGGCCTTGGCATAGGGCACCAGGGTGTCGTGGCAGCGGGCCCACGGGCTGGTGATGAGCTCATCGATGCCGTAGGACGCCAGCAACGGCACCAGCGCCTTGGACTGCTTCTCCCCCGTTGACGTCATCGGCCGGGTGTCTTCACCGCCCTTGTAGGCCGAACGCTTCTTGGCCCGGCCATGCCTGGCGATGACCACCGTCCAGGTGTCCAGCATCCCGTCTTCATACAGGTCGATCAGGGCACCCAGCGGTTCCCGATCGGACTTGCGGGTGAGCATCTTGTAGGCCTTGGCGGCGCTCACCCAGCGCACCTCATCGACCTCATGCTTGCTGGGTTTGACCTTGGCACGGGCGCACATGGCGCCAGCCTCGGCCGGGATCTCGCGCGCGGCCCAGTAATAACTGGCCTTGTGCTTGCCGCTATCGAGCTTGTAGCGCACCGTCGGCAGCGGCAGGCCAAGCTGGACGTTCAGCCCGGTCTCTTCGGCCACTTCCCGCACAGCGCAGGTGAGGATGTGTTCGCCGGCGTCGAGTTTCCCCTTGGGCCAGGACCAGTCGTCATACCGCGGCCGGTGGATCAGCAGCACTTCCAAGGTGCGGCCAGACTTTCGCCACACCAGGGCACCGCCAGCGATGACCTTGTCTTTGGCCGACCCCACGGCGCTAGCGCTCTGAAGCCGAGCGGCGCCGGTGGGCGGACATCAGGTGCTCCTGCAGATCCCGCAGGCGGTTGCCCTGGGCATCCAGGTACACGCGCTCCCACAAGGGTTCGCCGTCCTCCCCGGTACTCAACCTCCAAGACGACGTCTCATCGCTCACCGAGAGGTCCAACAGCCCGGTGAGTTCGGCGATCTGCCGTTCGTCGATGATCTTCACCAGCACCTCCACCCGCCGGTCCAGGTTGCGGTGCATGAGGTCGGCGCTGCCGATGTACACGTCTGGGTCGCCGTCGTTAGCAAACGCAAAGATTCGGGAGTGCTCCAGGAACCGGCCGAGGATCGAACGCACCCGGATGTTCTCACTGAGCCCCGGGACCCCGGCCTTCAGCGCGCAGATCCCGCGGACCACCACGTCCACATCGACCCCCGCCGCCGAGGCCCGGTACAGCGCATCGATGGTCACTTCATCGACGATGGAGTTCATCTTGAACTTCACCCAGGCCTCTTTCCCGGCCTTCTTGTTTTCGATTTCGCGTTCAATGCGCTCCACGAGCCCGGCGCGTACCGAACGGGGCGCCACCAGAAGGCGGTGGAACTTGGACTTGGGCGCGTACCCCGAGAGCTGGTTGAACAGCCGGGTGAGGTCTTGGCCCACGTTGGAATTGCAGGTGAGCAGGCCGTGGTCCTCATACAACCGGGCGGTCTTGGGGTTGTAGTTTCCGGTGCCCACGTGGCAGTACCGCTTGAGCCCATCGGCCTCCTGGCGCACCACGAGGGAGAGCTTGCAGTGCGTCTTCAGGCCCACGATGCCGTAGACCACGTGCACCCCGGCCTGCTCAAGTTTGCGCGCCCAGGAGATGTTCGCTTGCTCATCGAACCGGGCCTTGATCTCCACGATCGCGAGCACCTGCTTGCCGGCCTCGGCGGCGTCGATGAGCGCATCGACGATCGGGGAGTCACCCGAGGTGCGGTACAGCGTCTGCTTGATTGCCAGCACGTTCGGGTCGGCCGCGGCTTGCGCCAGGAACTGCTGCACCGAGGTGGAAAACGAGTCGTACGGGTGGTGCAGCAGAATGTCGCGGTTGCGGATCGCTTCGAAGAAGTCGGTGGGGTTGGCCGATTCCACTTCCGCAAGGCCACGGGCGGTGGTGGCGACGTGTTTGCGGTACCGCAGCTCGGGCCGGTCCAGGTCCGCCACCAGGTTCAACCCGGTGAGGTCCAGCGGTGAGGGCAGCTCGTACACATCGGACTCGGAGATCGACAGCTCCCGGATCAGCAGCTCACGCAGCCGGGGCGCGAACCCCGTGATGAGTTCCAATCGCACCGCCGGCCCAAAACGGCGCCGCAACAGCTCGCGTTCCAGGGCCTTGAGCAGGTTTTCGGCGTCGTCCTCTTCGACTTCCACGTCCTCGTTGCGGGTGACGCGGAAGGCCTGATGCTCCACCACGTCCATGCCCGGGAACAGGTAGTACAGGAAGGAGGCAATCACCTCTTCGATCGGTACCAGCGAGGTGACGCCGTCATCGTCCGGAGCATCTTCGGGCCGGTGCGGACGGCCACGAGCGTCGACGGCGATGAATCGGGGAAGCAGCGGCGGCACCTTGACGCGGGCGAAGTGTTCCTTGCCGGTCTCCGGGTGGCTGACG
Organism: Beutenbergiaceae bacterium; assembly: GCA_048594865.1. Taxonomy (GTDB): domain Bacteria; phylum Actinomycetota; class Actinomycetes; order Actinomycetales; family Beutenbergiaceae; genus CALKWS01. The sequence goes on along the minus strand of JBMDWZ010000200.1, from coordinate 185 downwards.
ATCACCGCGAGGTTCAGCGACAGCCCGGAGATGTAAGGGAAAGGGTGCGCCGGGTCAACGGCCAGCGGCGTCAGCACCGGGAAGATGTTCTTGCGGAAGTACTTGTGCAGCCGGTCCTTCTCGTTCTCGTGCAGGTCGGAGAAGTGCACCAGGGTGATGCCCTCTTGCGCTAACGCCGGGCGAAC
>JBMDWZ010000020.1:0-1883 GCA_048594865.1 Beutenbergiaceae bacterium | reverse complement strand
ACAACGCAGTCTTACCGGTTCCGACAACCCCCTGAAGCACGACAACCCGCACGCCCCCAGCGGCGGACTCCGCAAAAGCTGCAGCCAACTCAGCGAGCTCAGACTCTCGCTCGATCATGCACGATCCCCTGTCTCTCATGTAGCTGTTCCTACGTCGCGCGCACCGACATGCCACGCGGAACAAGGGTTTTGGAATACGGAAATCGATGGGTTGAGACCGGACATCAATGCCACAAAACTAATGCGACCACTCCTGCGGGCCGACATTGGCCACCACGACGGCCACACTCATATCTACCCCAGCCGATCACGCCGTTGAACCTATGGGCAGAATAAGGAACCGCCCTGGTTTCAACCTCAGTTGGTGCTGCGAGCTGGGGGTTCGTGGTCGCCCGGTGGGGGTTTCGGGTCGGCGCGACGGGCGAATGTGCCCTATCTCACCGCGTAGGCAACGGCGGTCGCGGGAGTCGGCCCAACCCGGCGGTGGCGATCTCTTCGTGCGAACTCGGCACCGGAGCCGAGGGGTATACCGAGAGCGGAACTGCCGTCACCCGGAGTCACAACAGGTTCTTACGCAATGAGGCCATACCTTCTAAGACCGAGGCCGGGCCCGCGAGGTTTACAGAGCCGAAAATTCTTTGTCTTGAATACTGCGTACAACTAAATTCGAAACGTCCATGACAAGTGTGTCGCGTCATCCACGAACGGCTCCGTGAAGGCCGAAAGAGAGTGTCTTTCACGGCCGGCTGCGGCGTCGTGGCACGCCTCGCCGTACGGGCTTGCGCTGCCCGCACAGCGCAGATCGGCCAGAAACCGCCGGGGCGGTCCCGCATCCCGGCGGTGGACTTCACGAGCGCGGGTGTGCGTCCGGCGTCATCGGCCGGAATCCCGGTGCACCTGGCGGAACGCGTTGATGCTGCCGAGGTGCCGGGCACGCTTCTCCGTGTCCCGCACGCCGAGGCCTTCTTCCGGCGCGAGGCACAGCACGCCGACCTTGCCGTGGTGCACGTTGCGGTGCACGTCGAGCGTGGCCCGGCCGGTGTCCTCCAGCGCGTAGCACTTCGACAGCGTCGGGTGGATGAGCCCCTTGTCGATCAGCCGGTTGGCTTCCCACGACTCACGGTAGTTCGCGAAGTGCGATCCGACGATCCGCTTGAGGTTCATCCACAGGTACCGGTTGTCGAACTGGTGCGTGAACCCCGAGGTGGACGCGCAGGTGACGATCGTGCCGCCCTTGCGGGCCGCGTAGACCGAAGCGCCGAACGTCTCCCGGCCCGGGTGCTCGAACACGATGTCCGGGTCGTCGCCGCCGGTCAGCTCCCTGATGCGGGCGCCGAACCGCTGCCACTCCTTCGGGTCCTGGGTGTGCTCGTCCCGCCAGAACCGGTACCCCTCGGCGCTGCGGTCGATGACCAGCTCCGCACCGAGGCGGTGGCAGATCTCCGCCTTCTCCGGACTGGACACGACGCACACCGGGATGCCGCCGCCGTTGAGCACGTACTGCGTGGCGTACGAGCCGAGCCCGCCGGAAGCGCCCCAGACCAGGACCACGTCGCCCTGCTTCATGTTGGCACCGTTGCGCGACACCAGCTGCCGGTACGCGGTCGAGTTGACCAGCCCGGGGCTCGCCGCCTCCTCCCACGTCAGGTGCGCGGGTTTGGGCATCAGCTGGTTCGCCTTCACCAGGGAAATCTCGGCGAGGCCACCGAAGTTGGTCTCGAAGCCCCAGATCCGCTGCTCGGGGTCGAGCATCGTGTCGTCGTGGCCCTCGGGGCCTTCCAGCTCGACGCTGAGGCAGTGCGCCACGACTTCGTCGCCGGGCTTCCAGCGGTGCACCCCGGGCCCGGTGCGCAGCACGACACCCGAGGCGTCCGAGCCGACCA
>JBMDWZ010000002.1:0-6106 GCA_048594865.1 Beutenbergiaceae bacterium | reverse complement strand
CGCGCCCCCTTGGGGGGGTTGTGGCCCCCCACGCGGGCGCCCCCGGCGGCAGGGGTGGAGGTGGAGTGGGGGATTCGCCTGGTGAGACGGGCCGCGCCCGCGCGCGGGCCTGTGGCAAGGTAGTCGGCGTTCCGCAGGGGTGGAGGAACGAAGCAAGCCCGACAGCCAAGCGATGAGGACCCGATCCACCGATGACGTCCAGCCTGAACGACGCCCTCTTTGAGCCCCACCAACGCTGGGAAGCGTTCTACGTGGATGGCGAACACGTCGGTGCGATATTCAGGGACATCGCCAGCGAACGGATCACCACCCGGATCGCCTTCCCCACCGGCGCCGAGCAGTGGTACCGCGCCGAATCGGTCGTGCGGCTAAGCGGCGGAACGTGGCTGACCTCCCGTTACTGGCAGGAACAGAGCGGCATCGACAACCACATCTCCCGTGAGGGCCTGGGCCTAGGCGCCGACACTTTGCCCGGCTACGCCGAGTTCCTGCTCGTGGACCACGTGGCACGCCACCCCGAAACCCCCGTCACCTTCGACCGGATCGACGACGGCGCTTCGGCTGCAAGCGCCCAAAGTGCGGTGATCGCGGTGGAAGGGACGACGACGGTCACGCCCCCTGGCAGCGAAGACGTTCAGGTCAATGTGCTCACCGTCCGTAGCGGTGAGAACGTGCACAACTCCCACTGGGAGTCCGGCGGCGAGCTAATCGGCAGCGACTGGAATGGTGCTCAGTCGTTCCTGGTCGGCAAGCAGGACGCGGCCGTGCAGGGCCTGGCGGACGACGTCGTGGAGTTCCTGCTGGGCGGCCCCAGCCGCTAACGCCAATGGCCAGCGCACTGCCCGGCCTGACTGCCGCCCCGCGCCGGCGGCCACGGCACTGCCCGGCCTGACTGCTGCCACGTGCCCCCAAACGGCCACCCCGAGCGCGCCCAAATGGTCACGATTTACGACCAGTTGGGCGCGCTCGGGCTGAGGGGGTGGGTGGCAGAGAGGTGGGTGGCAGAAGGTCAAGAGCCAAGGGAGTTCGCGGGCCTAGCGCCGGTACAGATCCCCAGGAGGTGCAGGCGGTGGGCTGTGCTCAGGCCATGCGCCGGTGAACCACTTATCGATTTGGGCGACCACTTCAACCGGCCACCGCGAGTGCGGCGACTGGCTCTTTACGGCGTCCATCTGCAGCAGGGCCAGACGAAGGGCAGCCACGTTTTCCGGTGACAGCCCCTTGCCCCATGGGAGCGGCCACTTGGACACCAGTATCCGGATGCGACCGGCGCCGGTGTCCAGATAGATCCGCCGGTCTTGGTATGTCTTTAGCTTGACCGTGTGGACCTGCCGTACCGCGTAGGTGCGCCGCCCGGCCCGAATCGTGCCAGAGGGCGGGTGAAACCACACCGCGGGGTAGAGCGCTGAAACGATCAGCGGGAAGAACACCATCGTTAGCGCCGCAGCCGCCAGGCCCGCGGGTAGCGCATAAGACGGGCGGCCCGCCCCGAGCATTCCCACGGCGAATGACCCTCCAAGGATCACGGCTACGGCGGCGGCGCCCGGCGTCCAACGCGCCCAACCGCTGCTCTGCATCTGCAGCCACGGCTGATTCTGTGCCGCCGGCCTCATCCTTCTACCGACCGAACGCGCCTCTGCGGCCACTCCCCGCGAACCTGCTCCCACTCCTCACGCAGCAGGCCCATCACGATCGAGTCGTGCACGCCCCCGGACCACCGCCGCGCCTGCCGAATCCGCGCCTCCTCGATGAACCCCAGTTTTCGTCCCACGGTGACCATTCCCGGGTTCCCTGAGTACGTGGCAAAGTCCATCCGCAGCACATCGGTGGACATAAAGAGGTAAGAGGTCCACAGCGCAAGGGCTTCGGTGCCAAGGCCCTGGCCCCAGTAACCCTCGTCGTGGATGCCCAGGCCCATTCGACGCCAGTCGGTTTCGGCCGATTCGTAGTACCAGTTGACCGAACCGATGAGCTCCCCAGAGTCCCGGTGCTCGATTCCTAGGATCGTTCGCGGGGACGGCAGAGAGTCGTGGTCCTTCGCGGCGAGCAACCGCATCTGTTCGGTATTTAGGCTGGTCTGCGCGGCGGTCGGCAGCCCAAAGTAGGGGCCGTTCGTTTGGTGCCAGGGACGCTCGTGACCCAGGAGCCAACCCAGCCGCTCGCCGTCGGACGGGAGATAGTCACGCAGTCGCAGCGTTGGTCCGTCGAGATGCATTAGGCCTTTCGGTGCTCGGCGAGTTCGGCGCGCAGCGCCCGGATTTCAGACAGTAGAGCCTCGTGCCCTGCTGCAGCATCACCATTTTGGTGCCCGACGGCGTCCGGTTCCCTGGCCGCGTCCGGCGCCTCATCGACAGCCTCGCCAACGACAGCCTCGCCATCGACGGTCTCGCCATTGACGGCTTCGCCAGTCTCAGAATCCCCGGTGCCGTCGTCGTTGAGGAACTTCAGGGCATCGACCATGACGGCGATGAACAGGTTCAGCACCGTGAACGCGCTGATCAGGATGAACGGAATGAAGAACGCCCAGGCCCAGGAGTACACCGCGGAAATCTCGTTGTTGACCACCGACCAGTTGTCCATGGTCATGATCTGGAACAGGCTGATCAGCGACTGCCCCAGGGTGCCGAAGTACTGCGGGAACGATGGGCCAAACAAGGTGGTCGCCATCACCGCGGCCACGTAGAACAAGATAAACAGCAGCGCACCGATGGACAGGATCCCCGGCACCGCACGGATCAGGGCCTCCACCACCCGGCGCAGTGCCGGGACCATCGAGATCAGCCGCAGCACCCGAAGCACCCGCAGGGCACGCAACACGGCGAAACCGCTGCCCGGTACTAGCGCGATCGCGATGACGATGAAGTCGAACACGTTCCACGCCGATTTGAAGAATTTCAAGCGGAATGCGTACAGCTTGAGTAGCAATTCGGCGATGAAAATCGCCAGGCACGCCACGTCCAGGTAGTTCAGCCACTGTCGCGCTTCCCCGCCCAAACTCGGTGCGGTCTGGATCCCCAAGATGATCGCGTTCAGCAGGATGACGGCGATGACGAACCGCTGCACACCGGTGGATTCCACCCACGCGCCCAAGCGCGCGCGGCTATACCAGCGCGGCGACGGCGGAGTGGTGCCGGGTGATGGAGCGGTGCTTTGTGATGGAGCGGTGCTGGGTGAGGGGGAAGCTTCAGACACAAACGCGAGAGTAGTGCCCGCGCTGCGCCGGGCACTAGCGCCGGCCTTTCAGGCGCCTTGGATGCGGTGCGTCCGCTGTTGACTAGCGGTCGCCCATCCGGGAGATCTCCGCCCGCAGGGCGCGAACCTCACGGAGCAGTTCGCGGTATTCGGCGGGGTTGAGGGCGTCTTGCGCACCGTCGTCCGCCCCAAGTTGGGTGGCCTCACTGCCAGGGTTGGCCGATGTCTGCAACGGATCGGCCAGACCATTGGCCAAGCTCTCGGATAGGTCGGTCTGGCTCCTGCGCAGCGCTCCGGCGGGGGCTTTGGAGTCCTCGGTGCCGTCGTCGAGGAACTTCATCGCATCGACCATCACGGCGATGAACAGGTTCAGCACCGTGAACGCACTGACCAGGATGAAGGGGATAAAGAAGCCCCACGCCCAGGGGTACACGGTGGCGACCTCGCGGCTGAGGATGGACCAGTTGTCCATGGTCATGATTTGGAACAGGCTGATCAGCGACTGGCCCAGGGAGCCGAAGTACTGCGGGAACGTGGACCCGAACAGAGACGATCCCATCACCGCACCCACGTAGAACAGGATGAACAGCAGCACCCCGATCGACAGGATCCCGGGGATTGCCTTGACCAGCGCCTCCACGATCCGCCGCAGCGCTGGCACCATCGAGATCAGCCGCAGCACCCGCAGCACCCGCAGGGCGCGCAACACCGCGAACCCGCTGCCGGGGATGATGCCGATCGCGATCACCACGAAGTCGAAAACGTTCCACGAGGACGCAAAGAACTTCAGCCGGAAGGCATACAGCTTGATCACCAGCTCCAGCACGAACAGTGCCAAGAATGCGGTGTTCACCCATTCCAAAGCCGCGGACGTCGACGGCGGAAGGTTGGGTGCCGTCTGTACGCCCAGGATGGCAGCGTTGATGAGAATGGCGACGATGACGACGCGTTGAACGGGCATCGATTCCACCCACTGGCCAAGCCTGGCACGGCTATACCAATGAGTGGACTCGGATGAGGGCGCGGGGGCTTGCGGTGCTGGCACAACGTGAGGCTAGACCGAGCAGGCGGCTTCTGTGAATCTGGCGGCTAGATCTACCCATCTCCCCGGGTAACCTTCTGACCATGCCCAGGACGCTCGCCGAGGCAGCCCATGACGTGGTTGAACAGGTACAACGCAACCCGGTGCGCCTCCTGGATGGGCTGTTCTTCACCCTCGGGACGATCGCATCGGGCTGGTTGGCGTTCCTGCTCATCCACCAGTTGCTCACCGCCGGGTGGCGGCACCTATGGGCGTTCATCCCGTTCTGGCTGGTGGTGACCTACTTCCTGCTGCCGCGGGTGCATCAACTGATGACCCGGATCTACGTGCCGGACTATTTCATTGGCCGCTCCCGCACCCGTGAGGGGCTGCTCGGGGACCCCATCAACCTGGGCTGGCGTGGCACCGAGGAGCAGATCCACCAGGCCATGATCAACGCCGGCTGGCACCGGGCCGATGAGCTCAACCTGCGCAGCGGGATCGGGATCGTGGTGTCTACCCTGCTGCGCCGCTCCTACCCCGACGCACCGGTGAGCCCGCTGTACCTGTTTGGCCGCCGGATGGCGTTCACCTACCAGCAGGAGGTGGAGGGCAACCCCGCCAAACGTCACCACGTGCGGTTCTGGCGTTGCCCGGACGGATGGCGGCTGCCCGGTGGTCGCAAGGCCGATTGGCTCGCCGCCGGTACCTATGACACCGCCGTGGGCCTGAACTGGTTCACCCTGCAGGTCACCCACCGCATCGACGCCGAGGTGGATGTGGAACGCGACCACATTCTGGCCACGCTCGTCGATGAAACCGCCGCGAACACCGGTATCCGAGTGCGCTGGTTGCGTAACTTCTCCAGCGGTTACCACCACCGCAACGGCGGCGGGGACCGAATCCGCACCGACGGGGACCTGCCTCTGGTGGACCTACGCGAGACCCTGGATCCCACGCCCCAGATGCGCGCCCTGATCAACGATGAGGCCGCGGCCGCGTTGCCGCCACGGTCGATGCCGCTGACGGTGGCGTTCGGTCTGGCGATGATTCTGGTGCGGACCGTGGTCGGGTTCGGTTCACTGCTGATCGCATCCACCTCCACTGCGGCGGTGTCGGCCTACGAGGAACTATTAGCCCCACTCATTCCACTGGACCTGAGCCTGCCCATGCTGTTGTGGCTGGTGGCTGCCTACCTCACGCTCTACACGGTGATGGGGGTCTTTATGGCCCTGCGCCGCAACTGGGCCAGGATTGCGGTGCTCACGATGACGGCCGTCAGCGTGATCGGGTGGGCTACGTTGTGGCTCACCAGCACTCCAGAGCGCGCACTGGCGTTGAACCTGGCCGGAACGGCCGTGGAGATTCTGGTGCTGATCGTGCTCAGCGGCGGCACCGCGCACGCCTACACGATGCGCAGGCAACGCGAACACGACCAGCCCGCCATTACCTAGGCGAGGGGACCAGCGACGCGGTTCCCTAGCCGAAGAGCATGAAGGCCACGAAGACCAGCACGGCCAGCACGAACGTGCCAGCCAGCACCCCGGGCATCGGCGAGAGCGCCGGCGTCTGCTCAGCCGCACGATCGGCGTCGCCTTCGCTTTCAGACTCATCTGATGCGCCTGGGTCGTTATCCGCTGCCCCTTCGACAGCGGCGCTCCCCGATTCATCCTCTGCGAAGTCATCGGTGCCAGAGTCGCCATCAACGCCCGCACCGACCACCGGCTCGGGTGAGGAGTAAGAAGAGCCGGATTCGCCGTCGTCGTCCCCGATCACGCCAACGGGACCACCGCGCCACGGCGCCTCGGGGTCCAGGCTGAGTTCAGGAACGGAGTCGTTTAGGGCGCTCGCGGCGGCGTCCGACAGTCGGATCCCGTCGATGACGGCACCGAC
>JBMDWZ010000199.1:0-3413 GCA_048594865.1 Beutenbergiaceae bacterium | reverse complement strand
GATGCCATCGAGGTTCGCGCGGATGAGTTCGGTCGCGTGGGCCAGATCGAGCAATACTGCGGGGTCGATGCGACCGTTCCCGACCCCAGCCCACGACCCATCACCAGCAGAACCAGCACCGCCAACTTCAGCATCAGCAGGGCCAGAACCAGCGGGGCCGGCTGGGCCAGCAGAGTCGGGGCTGGTGGCGATGGTGGGCAGGTGGGTCAGGGCTTGTTTGATGAGTGCCAGGCGCTTCTCGGCGGGGATGTCCTGGGTGCTGGTGGCGGCATGGGTGAGGCGTTCCCAGGCGCTACCGGGTGCCCCGTCGCCGCCGGTGGCGAGGGTGGTGGGTCCGGTGATGTGTGCCATGACCTCACGCTAAACCCGGCCACTGACATTTCCTCCAACGGCCGTTCGACACCCCCAAACCTGTGGATAACCCCAGCAATGTCAGAGCGCGAGTGATAAAGACGGTCGCGGGCCAGACGCTCGCGGAAGGAGGGGACAGCCCGCGACGCAACCACGAACTCGACTCAGACTTCGTGATCCGCCGGCCCCAACCGCTCAAGTAGCCCCGCCGTCAGAACCGATGCAGCAGACAGCCGCTCCGCCGTCGTCCCGGCCAGCAAACCACGGACCAACCCGAACTCCTCATCGCTCAGCGGCACCTGCCCAAGGTGCGCAACCAGCCGCGACCCGGCCGGCAGTGGCACGTCGTGAACCGCGTACAGCCCGTTGAGGAGGTACTCGACCATGATCGACCCCCAGAAACCCTGGACCAATTCATCTCCTGATGCCGCCCGCTGGAGTTTCGCCTGACCGTGCCACAGCATCGTGGCGATCTGTGACGACAGCTCCGGCGCCGTCCGATACGTAGTCCGAACCGAGTGAGCGAGCTCTTGCAACCGGGCGCCCGCGCCGTCGTCATGCAGCACGAGCGCATCGAGAAATGCGTACAGCCAGGAAGTCTTGGGCCGGTCAAACCGCGCCTCCCACCCCTTCACACTGTGCGCGATCCGCTCCACCAAGACTCCGGAAGTCACCGCACGAACCGGCACCGCCGTAGCCTCCGGGCCCACCACCAACAGGTCCACATCGGACACGGCGCGATGCTCTCCACGCGCGACCGACCCCGTCAGCAGCACCGCGCGCACATCGTCGCGCTGAACCAACTCCTCAGCGGCCCTGGCGGCGATGTCTAGGTGGGGGAGGTCGGCCATCGGAAGATTCTGTCAAAACCGTTACCCGCTCGCGTGCAGCCCCACCCGATTGCCCTCGGAGTCCTCGAAGTAGGCGTAATAGCCCCGATTACCTTGCACCGGCGTCTTCGGCACGAGCACCTGACCGCCGGCGCCCATCACCCGCTCGAGCCACGCGTCCAAATCGGACCCGGCGTCGAAGTACACGCGCGACTTAAAGTGCGACGGCGTATCCTCCGGCGCCATAAACAGGCACCCTCCCGAGCCATCCTCGTCCTGCGCAAAGATCGCCGTCTCCTTGGAGCCGGCTACCGCAAGCCGCATCAGTTCCTGCCCCGTGACCGCCTGATAGAAATCCACCGCGCGCGACATGTCGGTCACCGGGATGTCGAACCACACCACTTTTGCCATCGCCCTACCTCCATCGGCAGTGAGCGCGTTAGCGCACTAGTTACTGTGTGGGGTCAATGTACTCCGCCCTCAGCCGGCGCGGATCTCGAGCGTTCCGGTCACCTCGAGGGCGTCCTGCTGGACCGTTTGAATGATGTAGTAGCCGGACTCAAACTCCTCGGACTCGATGAGTCCCCACCGATCAGAGGAAATGAGGCCCTGAGTCATAGCTTGATCGGCAGTGCTGTATACATTGACCTCAGTTCGGTCATCCGCTCCGGTGATCCGGAAGGTGTACGGACCATCTTCGGGCAGGTGAATTCCGAAGAGCTCACCGTCTTCCAATGGATTGTCTCGCTGCTCACCGCCCGGGCGAATGTTGAAATCAACGTCGTCTCCGACCGACACCTCCGGGGGCACATACGCATTCATCGTGAAGTCGACGAGCTCTCCTCGGCGGCTTTCCCCCACCACCACCAGATACTCACCCGGCTCCAAATGCAGCACCGCAACCGCGTCGTAGTTATATCCGGTATCGAGCATCTGCTGACGACTCTCAGAGAACGCGATCTCCTTGCCCGCCTCATCGAACACCTCGATCTGACGCGCTGGCTCCCGACGACCATCGTTTTGAACATCCAGCACGATGTAGGTCGTCTCATCGATGACCAGCGTGCCTTCCCACGGGTCGTCGGATTCTGCGCCCTCCACTGTGTCCCCGGGACCGAACTGCTCGAGCTCCGGCTCGGGTTCTTCCGTGGTGGGCTCTTCGGTGGTCGGCTCCTCCGTTGTGGGCTCTTCTGTGGTGGGCTCTTCTGTGGTGGGCTCCTCTGTGGCGGGTTCCTCGGTGGTTGGGTCGTCAGTGGGTTCCTCACCACCCCCATTACAACCCGCAAGCACCAACGCCCCAGCCACTACACCGGAAGTCAGCAGCACACGAATACGGCTCTGAGAAGTCGAACGCATCATGTTAGGACCTTAACGGCACCGGAATTCGGTATCACTCATTCACAGAAGGCCTCCGCCAGATCCACCCTTCTCCGGGAAAAGCCGTCGTCTCCTTCGATTCAGCTACCGGAAGCCGTATTAGTTCCCTGACAGCGCCGCAAGAGTTTCACCCAGGCTTGCCTGCAATCACGACGATCGCATTCGGAACCGGCTCGTCGTCGGGCTCAAAGACCTGCTCCAACCCCAACCCGGCGCCGATGAACGCACCGAGGAACTCTGCTAGCGGCACGTGCCGCATTCCGCCCGCCTGCACCCGGATACCCTCATCGCTCCAGCCCGGCGCGGTCGTGTGCCGCCGCGCCTGCCGGTAGGTGCCACGAACGACGCGGCTCTGATCCTTCAGCACCTCAACATGTGGCCCGTTAAAGCACGGGTGCGCGCCATAGAACAGGAACCGGCCGCCGGGCTGCAGAACCCGGGCGATCTCGGCAACCATGAGGTCAAAGCGCTCAACGTCCGTCGAAATCCACGAACTGACCACCGCGGGAAAACTCGCATCGGCAAACGGCAACCGCTGCGCATCACCCTGTACTAGGTGGCCGCCGCGGCCTCGCGCAAGACGCAACTGATCGGCCGAAATCTCCACCCCGACCGGCGTCCACCCCGCCTGCGCAATGACCTGCAAGTCCCGCCCGGTGCCACACCCGACGTCCAGGCACGGACCCTGCCCCTGCCACAGATGCTCGGTGAGCACGCGCTGGCGGTGGCCTTGAGAATCCAGCTTCTCGTCATACCAGTCGGCGATTCCGTCGTAGCGCGCTGCTTGCACGTCCACCTCCGCGTTTCTCAGAGACTAATCGCGGATAGCGGAATGATGCCGATTTGAGACTGCAT
>JBMDWZ010000198.1:0-3458 GCA_048594865.1 Beutenbergiaceae bacterium | reverse complement strand
TCCCCGTGATCTCGGTGTCGCAGTCGATGCACATCGTGGCTGTCTACGTCGGCGCTCACCGATACGTGCTGGAAGACTCCGATGCGATCCTGTCCCGCGCGAACCAGGCGCTGGCGACCCTGGAGCGCTACAAGTCACGGCTGGACGAGGTCTCCGGAACGCTGTCGGCGTTGGAGATCGAGGACCTGGTGACCGTTCGGGACGTGGCCGCCGTCGTCCAGCGGTTGGAGATGGTACGACGTATCTCGATGGAGATCGCCGACTACGTCGTCGAACTTGGAACCAACGGCCGGCTGTTGTCGCTGCAATACGACGAACTCATCTCCGGCGTGGGACCAGACCTGGAACTCGTGGTTCGGGACTACCTCGACCCGCGCAGCGCGCGCACGTTCACCGACGTGCTGGAATCCCTCAACGACCTGGATTCCACCGAACTGATCGACCTTCCCCACATCGCACGGGTGGTCGGCATCGGGGGCCGGCAAGGGGAATCGCTCGACTCGGCCATCGCCCCGCGCGGCTACCGGATGCTCACCCGCGTGCCCCGACTACCCCGCTCGGTGGTGGAGGCATTGGTCGACCATTTCGGCACCCTGCAGAAGATGCTCTCGGCCACGGTCGATGACCTCGAAACGGTCGACGGTGTCGGCGGCCAGCGTGCCCGTTCGGTACGTGAGGGGCTCTCCCGGCAGGCCGAATCTTCACTCCTTGAGCGGTTCGTCTAGTCTTCCTCCTCTTCGTCGCCGGAGTTGCCGCTGCCCGTGACTTCGAGGGACTGGTTGTCGTCTAACTCGCCGCCATCCAAGGCCAGTTCGGCGGTGACCTGATAGCTGCCCGGGCGGGCGTCGTCGTCGGTACCGCACCGTTGACCATCCCAGGTGATGGTGCGGTCGCTGGAAGCGTCAATGTCCAGAAGGAGGCTGACCTCCTCATCGCCCCTGGGGCACTCCGCGGTGTCCCAGATGACGTCGTCGCCAGAGGTGACCTGCACGGTTAAGGCACCGTGACCCAGGTTCACCAGGCAGGGCACGTCGCCGGTGTTGGTGACGTCCATGGTGATCCGCAGCGAATCCCCCGCCGATAGCGACGTGGTGTCCAGGCTCAGCTCGGCATCGACGGCGTCACTGAGGCAGGGAACCGGGTTGGCTAAGTCAGGTTCGGCGTCGTCTTCATCAGAAGCAGCGTCATCATCGTCGACTGGGTCGCCCGTCTCTTCGGGCGATGGCTCGTCTGCTTGTAAGTCGGCCCACGCCTGCCTGCCAACGGTGAACCACAGCACCACCGCGAGGATCAGCCCAAGAATGGCCAACAGCACGTAGAAACGCCACCGATTGGGGTTGCGGCGCTTGGGTTTGGTGCCAGTTGACCGCGCGCCGGTTGACCGCGCGCCAGCCGGACCGGTGCGCTCGGGCCGCGAACCTGGTCGCTCAGATGGGGTACGTGCTGGCATCGGCCGTCATGTTAGTCCCCGATCACCGGCTGCTCGGGGAACGACGACGGCGTGGGCTGGGTTGCTGCTGCTTGGCTAGAAGCGGGCCAGGAAAAACAGCAGAATCATGATCATCACGATCCACGAGATCGCCTGCACCCAACCCGGGCTCGAACCGCGGCCCTCGGAGTGGTAGTGGGTATTGGAGTACGACCGGGATCGGTAGCTAGATCCGCCAGAACGTGAGCGCGAAGAGAACGAGGACCGCGACCCACCGGAGGACCGTGAAGAACGGGATCCGCTAAAGGAACTCCGGGATGAGCGGGAACCACCAAATGAGGCCGACGCACGTGTAGAGCGTCCACCGAAACTTCCACCTCTGCTTGATCTAGCCATAGCGATGATCTTGGCATAGGCGCGGTGATGCAACGATGGGCAGATGAGCCCGTCCGCCCTGCACGAGTCGGTTCTCGCCTGGTTCGACGCCAACGAGCGCCCCCTCCCCTGGCGCGGTGACGTGACCCCGTGGGCGATCTTGGTCAGCGAAGTGATGTCCCAGCAAACGCCGGTCGCGCGGGTCGAACCCCGGTGGCGCGAATGGATGGACCGTTGGCCCACCCCGGCCGACCTGGCCGCGGCCCCGCCCGATGAAGTCATCAGGGCCTGGGACCGGCTCGGCTACCCGCGCCGGGCGCTTCGGCTGCAAGAAGCCGCCGGGGTGATCGCGACCGAGTTCGACGGCGAAGTGCCCAGCGATCCACAAGTGCTGCGGAGTCTGCCGGGGATCGGTGAGTACACCGCGGCGGCGGTCGCGGCGTTCGCTTTCAATGAGCGCACTGTCCTGCTGGACACCAATATCCGACGAGTGCTGGACCGTGCCGCCGCCGGAATAGCGCTGCCGGCACCAACCCTGAATAACGCCGAGCGACAACGGGCGCAGGACCTACTGCCGCAGGATCCGGCCACCTCGGCGCGCTGGAACGCGGCGGTGATGGAACTCGGCGCCCTCGTGTGCACCGCACGCAGCCCCCAATGCGAGCGGTGCCCGATCGTGGACTCCTGCGCCTGGCGGGCCGCAGGATTCCCGCCCGATGCCCATACCCATCGCCGCCGAACTCAGGCCTGGCACGGCACCGACCGGCAAGCCCGCGGTGCGATCATGGCGGCACTTCGGGACGCGCGGGCACCGGTCCCGCTGATCGACCTGGCACGGGTGTGGCCCAAGGACGCACAGCGCGAGAAGGTGCTGCTCGCGCTGGTCGCCGATGGATTGGCCACGCAAGGCGAGGCCGGCTACTCGCTGCCGCACGCGCCGAGTCGCTGAACTGCTTGCTGGCTCTGCACGTCGATTGGCGCCGGTGTGAGCGGCTAGGCTCGATGTCCGTGACCGCCGAACCGATGCCCACCGACGTGATCGTGGCGCGCGCGGTCAAGGCCCACACCCAGACGCTGCTCGCGGTGATCGCCGCTCCCCTGCTGCTCGCGGGGGTTGGCGCCGCGGCACTGGCCATGGCCGGCGACGCCGGGCAGGACCCACCGGCCGTGGCCGGGGCGTCGATGGTGGTGATGGGTCAGGTGTTGGCGATCGTGACCGCGGTATTCGTGGGCCGCAACCTGGCCCGATTGCTATCCAAGGCGGGAACGCCCGGGAGCGCTGAGTCCGAGCAGAGTGCGCGCCGTGGTGAGCCGATTCGGATCATGAAGAGCACGATGGACTCGATGTTGATGATGGTCAAAGTCATCGGCATCGCCGCAGTGATCGGGATCGCCGCGTGGGCGATCATCGACACCTCCGGGCTAGTCGGCGCGATCGTTGGCGCCATTCTGATCGCTCAGGTGGCCGTGGTGATCGCGTTGTCGCGAGTAGCGATCCTGCACCGGACCATGCGCTCACTTCCCGCACCCCAGAACTGACAATCTAGGTGCGGCGAGCGATGAGGATGTACTCGACCGAAGCCCTGGCGACGTCAGCTTCCTCAACGATCGGTCCCCGAGAGAAGTCGCCATAGGTCTGCTCAACTGTGAAGCC
>JBMDWZ010000197.1:0-8412 GCA_048594865.1 Beutenbergiaceae bacterium | reverse complement strand
TGGGGGGGGGGGGGGGGGGGGGGGCGGTGGGTGGGGGGGGGGGGGGCGTGGGGTCGGGGCGGGGTTGTGTCTGGCCCCCCGCGCCGCTACCGGACTGCCTCAACTATCCGGCCCGGGTGCCCGCACTTTGCTGAGCGCTCTGAAGGTCCTGAGCACTCTGAGGACCGTTAGCGTCCTGAGGCAGCTGGGCGCCCTTCACAGCCTTCGCGCCCTTGGCTGCCAGTTGCCGCTCGCGCCGGAACTGGCCGGCGAGGGCGAGTGCCACCACCACGATGGTCACGACGATCCACCCGGAGACGCCGAGAGGGTTCACCAGCGCCATGTTCATGTCCGCACCGGCTTGCGGCACGGTGGTGAGCAAGGTGGAGCCGGCCGCGTTGAACGTCGCATGGGCAGCGACGGCGGGCCAAAGGGACCCTGTGCGCAGGCGCAGCCAACCAAAGAGCACACCCCAGATGACGCATCCGGCGGTCATCAGCAGCACGCCCCAGATGTCGGTCCGGTTGAAGTTGTAGCCCAGCAGGATGAGCGGTGCGTGCCACACGCCCCAGATCACACCGCTGAGAAGCAGCGCGGGCCACACGCCCAGGGGTCGCAGCGCTGGCAGCAACCACCCTCGCCAGGCGATCTCTTCGCCCAGGATGGCCAAGGTCAGCACGTTGAGGACACCGATGGCTGGGATCGCGATGATCTGGATGATGGCCACCGTCTCGATCGGTAGCGCATCGGCAGCGGCAGCGCCCGGTTGAGTCTCAATGAACTCGCGGAAGCCGGAGAAGTTCGTCAGGTCCAGTTGGATCCACCCAAAGGCGGCAGCGACCGCCACGCTCGCACCGACCAGCAACGCCGGAATGAGGAACATGGCCACGGTGAACCACACCACCCGCTTCGCGGGGCGCAGCGGCCAGAATCCGAAGAACCTCATCTTCCCCGTTCGCGGGGTGCGCATCACGAATAAGGCGATGAGGGTTGCCACCGCAGGCGTGAACATCATCGCTAGGGCCACGGTGGAGAACAGCGTGGTGTACCCAGGATCGGTGGGGTCCCGCAGGTACAGCGGCAGGGACACTAGCCAGCCCAGCCCAAGCGCTGCCACCGTAAACACGGCCACGGCCTTCCACGGCACCTGCGCCAGCACCGGGCTAGGGGCGCTACGTGCGGTGGGATCGCCGTCAGACATGCTTGGGGTCCAGGATGAAGAAACCAGCGATGGTTTCGTCATCGCGGAAAGAGATCCGGGCGATGAACTCCCCCGCCTCGAAGTTCAGTGGCGTGTTGGTGACCGTGACGTCGGCCGCTCGCGACACCTCGGGCGTTTCATAGCCTTCAAAGGCGCCGACCTGCCCAATCACCTGGGCCCACGCGGCGGTGAGCGCGTCCTGCGACAACTGCTCAGCCATCTGCGCATCAAACCGGCCGACGACGGCGGCCCAGTCACCGGCGGCGAGCGCATCGATGACTGCGCTGGCCAGGGCGCTCGCTTGGGGTAGTGGGGTGGTGTTCATGGGCTCTCCGGTTCGAGGGTCGATCGGTTTTCCGTAACGCTGGAACGCTGCCTGCCGGGTGACGCCGAGGGCCTCACCCACGTCCTTCCACGAGGCACCGTCGTGGCGCGCTTGCTGAACGGCGGCGGCAACCACGTCCTCAGCGACCTTGCGCAGCTCCGCGGCTTGGGCGATGAAGCGCTTGGGGTCGCCGGTTTCGGTCAGTACCGGCGCTGCCAGTAACTGATCGGCTCCGGCGCGCAGCGCGACCACGGCGCGCGTCAAGTCCTCTTGCATGCGTCAATGCTAACTTTACGCAAGGCTCGTTGTCAAGTTTGGTTTACAGCGCGGACGGGCCGGCACGAATGAGCGCGCATTTCACCCCCGTTGCGACAGCCACGGTGGTGAGCGGTCGAAGCGAGAGCGATCATCGGCAAGCGCGCTTCAAGTTGCGAACTGGTGGTGTGACTACCCCCGCCACTACGGTGGGCGGCGTGGCAGATGAACGCGTGTACCGAATTGGGGTCGGCCGCGCCGAGACCGCCGAGCCAGTGTCGCTAGCTGCGGTGGGGCTAAAAGAGCGCCAGGATCTTCAGGAATGGGTGCTCGCGAACCCCGAGATCCTGGGCGCCGGCGTCAAGATCGTCACCCTCGAATTCGACCGGTGGCAAACAACTTCCGGAGAGCGACAACTTGACCGGCTCGACGTGCTCGGACTGGATGAGCAAGGCACGCTCGTCCTTGCGGAATTGAAGCGCGATCGAGCTCCCGACACGGTCCAGATGCAGGCGATCAAATACGCGGCCTTCGCTTCGCGTTTCACCCCATCCGATCTCGCTGCGTACCACCACCGCTTCCTGCAGAGCCAAGGCACGTCGATCACCGAAGACGAAGCCCTCCAGTCGCTGGTGGAGCATGCCGGCGAACTCGATAGTGAGACTTTGAGACGCCCCAGGATCGTTATCGTGGCGGGCGCCTACACGCCTGCCACTACCGCCACCGTTGTGTGGTTGACGGAGATGGGGCTAGACATCACCCTTCAGCAAGCGCAGGCGTACAGAATCGCCAATGAGCAATTGATACTCACGGTGTCGCAAGTCTTCCCTTTGACGGATGTTGAGGACTTCACGGTTTCTCCCCTCCGCGCCGAGGTGCGCGCCGCGAAGGAGCGCGAGCGAGGCGTTCGGGAGAAGTCAACTGTCGCGAGACTCATCGCGGCAGGCACGCTGGAAGACGGAACCGAACTCACGCTCCGCCCGACCAATGAGATAACGCCCGACGCTCGCGATCTCGTCACAGAATGGGTTGCGGAAGACGAAAGCCGAGGCACCGCGACGTGGTCAAACGATCCCACTCAGCCCCTCACGTGGGCCCACGACGGTGGCAAGTACCGACCGACGTCGATCGTGAGCAAAGTTCTTCGGGAAGCAGCCGGGATTGAACGCAGCGCCCGTGGACCTTCGTGGTGGGTGACTCCCGATGGCGTCGACCTCACACAACTCGCCGGGTCATTAGCCGCGACCCGTTTCGATTGGTCGGGGCTACATGAGCTACTGCACAAGATCCCCCAGGGCAAATGGACCACCTACGGGGACCTTGCGGAACGCATCGGCACCGCCCCACAACCGTTAGGGACCCACATTGCGGGCTGCGCCAACTGCGTCAACGCACATCGCGTCCTCGCCGGCCAGGGGGAAGAAGCATCTGGTTTCCGATGGACCGACCCGCAACGAACCGATACCCAACAGGACGCCCTGGAAGGCGAAGGTGTGGAGTTCGTCGGCAACCGCGCTAACCCAGAGCAGCGAGTCCGCCTGCGCGACCTCGGGTAGCGGTGATGCAGTCGCCCAGAGCGCTGCACGAATAGCCGGTATCTGCCTTAGCTGCCTGTGTGCCGGGTTGGAAGATCACTCGCGAAGACGGTCTGTCGAGCCCAACAGGTTCGTCACCTGCTCTGCGGTTGGCTGTCCGCCGCGCGCTCCACGTCCGGTGACGGCAAGGGCACCGGCATAGACCGCGAACCTGGCCGCTTCCAGCGCGCTAGCACCTTCGGTCAGTTCGGCTGCCAGGGCTGCACAGAACACATCACCGGCACCGGTGGAGTCCACCACTGTCACTTTGGGCGCTGGAATGTGGTGGATCTGACCGTCGGTTCGCAGCGCAGCACCGTCGGCTCCGAGCGTGACGACGACGTCGGTTACGTCAGCGGGCATGGTGCCGATCGTGGTGATTGCGCCACTGGGCGTGGAGGGGACTTCTCCGCCAGCAAGTTGGCCCGCTTCGGTGGCATTGAGAACCAGCAGGTCTATCCGTTGCAGGACGTGTGCCGGGATCTCGCGGAATGGGGCCGGATTGAGGATCACCGTGGCGTGCTCACTGCGGACGACGGCGGCCTCGATCACGTCGGGTGACACTTCATGTTGGAGCAACACCGTGCCGGTGAGGCTTGCCGGGAGATCGCTTGGAGCCAACCGGGCGTTGGCCCCGGGTGTGACCACGATGCAGTTCTCACCCTCGGAATCCACCAGGATCATCGCGACACCGGTCGGCTCATCATTGATAGTCCGAATGGACCTGATGTCCACGCCTGCTGATCGGAGTTCGGTGAGGGCTTCCTCACCGTCGTGCCCCACTGCACCGACCATGGCGACCTTTGCACCAAGCTTCGCGGCCGCCGTGGCCTGGTTGGCGCCCTTGCCGCCGACGGCGTGGACCATGCTGGCGCCGGCGATCGTCTCCGCTGGCCCCGGTAGACGGTCGACCTGAATCGAGACGTCGCGGTTGATCGAGCCGACCACCGTGATCCTGGGTTCGCTCACCCTTCTTCGCCCTTGCTCGGGAACCGCCCCTGGTTGATCGCGAGCTTTCGGTGGGCGGCGTCGACGGGATCGATGCCGCAGACGTCGGCCATCCGGGCTAGGTAGATCAATACGTCTGCCATCTCCATCGCCACCCGCTCGCGGAGCTCGTCATCGGTCCGCACAAGTTCGGTGCTGGCCTCCCCATCGACCCATTGCAACTCGGCAGCCAACTCCCCCGCCTCGCCGGCGATCGCCATTGCCAAGTTCTTGGGACTATGGAACTGGTGCCAGTCCCGCTCGTCGGTGAAGGCGCGGACGGCGGCGGTGAGGTCTTGGAAGTCGGTCACGGTTTGATCGTAGGCGGGCCAGCCCACAGACGAAAAGCGATATAGGGAACACGGTGCGAGCATTTCGGGCACCACATTCGACTCCCTGACGCGCAGCACGTCGAGGCGGTCTGACGGCAGGGGACGCGCTGGGCTGTTACGAGGACCACTGGCGAGGCTTCGAACGTCGGGACCCCGGATATCGACTCTGCTACCGGACGGGCCGATGCGTCTCACTCTCCTGACACATCCGATCCAGGCCGCAACCATCACCAGTGAGCGAATCTCGCGACGATCGTGACTAGACTTTTCCGTAGCGGCGATCATCGCGGTATGTGGATGAGCCTCTCAGCAGTGACCGCGAATGGGGACTGGTTATCAATAGCAACGTGTCTATGTAGCTCCTGACCGCCCGTGCCTGCTCGCGGCGGGCGTGGCGCGGCGAGCGCTACTCCTCACGACCAGGCGGTTCACCCGTGAAGTCCAGAGAGTAAGACGGAAGCCGCCCTCGCGGCTCTGCTACTCATTGGCGATGTCGCGCTTCACGTCGCGCACGACTAAATGATGTAAGTCTGTAGCCTGCGGGCATCTTTGACTTTCGCCGCGCTACGGGTTATCCGCGACCTGCGCTCGTGCCACCGGTATCGTTGGACGCGACCCCATCCGTTGTCGCCGCTCCCGTCGGATACGTCTGAGGACTTACAGGCCGCGGTCGGCTGCGCGCTCGACCTCCTGATCCATAGCCATGTCCCAAGTCCACGAGGAACCAGACGAAATGTGTCGAGCTCTCTTCGAGCGCGCTACTTGAAAGACTCTCACGTGACACAATGCGATCTCTCCGACCTGGCCCCGATCTTCGCGCGACTCACGCGAAAGTTCTGGCGGTCAGCGTGTCCTTTGACCGCGGACAGCCGGCTGAGTAGTGTCACTGACCAATTTCTGATCTATCCACGCGCAACAGGAGCTTGCCCTATGGGTAACGAGAGAAGCACCGACCAGTTCGTCCGCGACCTGCTGCGAGAGATCCACCACCCGAGACCCTGGGAGCAGAGTTGCTCCGATGCACCTTCGTACATCTATGAGGCGCTCGAAGGCGCATCGAAATCTGGGGGCGCTGGCCGCGGAAAGCCAGAATTCGTTATCGAGTCCGGCGAGTTCATTGTCGTGGTCGAGGACAAGGCACGCTTCGAGGATTCGATGTTGCTCGACGACCAGGGAAGGATTGCGCTCGATCCGTCGTCGCGCGTCAAGTACGCCTTGAACGGTGCCGTGCACTATGCGAAGGCCTTCGCCGACAAGACCAACAAAAAGGTCTTCGCCGTAGGCGTCGCCGGTACCGAGAACCACTACGAAATGACGGTCTCCTTCGTCGCGCCGCGGACCGAGCCAAAGGTCCTGGACGGGCTAGAAACGCTGACGCCGTTCGCCTCATCAAATATCGACGAGTACTACCGGGTCGCTGTTCGTGGCGAGTTGCCCCGTGAAGAGCGTGCGGTCCGTGAAATTCGCAAGGTCGCAGCGACCCTTCACGAGGGGATGCGGAACTATGCCTCGCTCGAGAACGAGAATAAGGCGACGCTGGTTTCTGCGATCCTCTTGGCGCTGAAGTACCGACCGGAACTGCTCGACGACCTCACCGGGGACCAACGCAACGGGTACCGGGACGGCGAGAAGGTCTACAACGCCGCACGAGAGTTCCTGGAGAGCCCCGAGGCGGACCTAGGCCCGAAGCAGAAGATCGGAATCATGCTCGATCGTTTCTCGTTCATCAAGCGTCACGTCCTGCTCAACCAGCGGAACGTGGACCTCGGGAAGACGCCGCTCCAACACTTCACCGAAATTCTCGATCACGAGGTCTTCGAGATCGTCTCTTCGCCTTCGCATTCAGCATTCGACGTACTTGGAAACTTCTATGGTGAATTCGTAAAGTACGGCGGCTCCGATGGGAACTCACTGGGCATCGTGCTCACACCGCATCACATCACGGACCTAATGGCCGAGCTGATCGACGTGAACAGCGACGACGTGGTGCTCGATCCAACTGCTGGCTCCGGGGCCTTCCTTATTGCGGCAATGCGGCGCATGTTCGACGACGCTTTCGAGAGACACGGCCACGACCCGGCCCAGCTCAGCGATCGCCTCGAAGAGATCAAGAAGTTCCAGCTCCACGGGGTCGAGCTCCAAGACAAACTCTTCGCCGTCGGGACGACGAACATGATCCTGCGCGGCGACGGCAAGGCGAACTTCCAGCGCCGCAGCTTCTTCGATGCCACGCGAGACGACTTCTTCCCATACAACCCCGACCGTCCCGGTCACCTGGAGGGGTTCACCAAGGTCCTCATGAACCCCCCTTACTCTCAGTCGAAGGACAAGACGACTCGACACCTCTCCGAGCTGTCCTTCATCGAGCGAGCACTGTCGCACCTGAAGGTTCGCGGCCGGCTCGCCGCGATCATCCCGCAGTCCGCCATGGTCGGGAAGACCAAGGAGGACAAGGCCCTAAAGGCAAAGATCCTCAAGCACCACACCCTCGACGCCGTCCTGACCATGAATCCGGACACCTTCCACGGCGTAGGCACCCACGTGGTGATCGCGCTCTTCACCGCAGGTGTGCCGCAGCTCCACACGAAGAAGACGGCCTTCGTCGACTTCAAGGACGACGGTTACAAGATCCGGCAGCACGTCGGCCTGGTCGACGACGGGCGCGCGGCTGACCGGCGTAAACACGTGCTGGAAGTCATCAGGGACGGCGTACCAGATGACACATCCTTCATTGTCCGCTCCGAGGCTACAGCGACCGACGAATGGCAGCATAGTTACTTCTACTTCAACGACCAGCCGCCGAGTTACAACGACGTCTACGCGACAGTGGCGGATTACCTCACCTGGCAGATAGACATGCACACACACGGTCATGGCGACCTAATCAGGCCGGTCGCAAAGAGTACAGAGGTCGAGACACTGGAAGGCATCGACGCGTGCGCGAATACGACGATCTGACGTTCGCGCCGATGCTCATCACGGACGCCTTCGAGACGGTGAAAGCTTCGACTGCATGGTACGACAAGACTAAGTTGCGGCAGGGGGCTGGCGCCATCCCCTTCGTCTCTCGCACGAGAGCGAGCAACGGCGTAGACGGCTTCACACCGAGACAGGAGAAGCCCCCCGAGCAAGGGAACGCGATCACGATAGGCCTGGACACCCAGACGATTGCATACCAGCCCGTTCCGTTTTACACGAGCCAGAACATACAGGTTCTACGTCATCCGCGGCTAGACGAAAACAACGCCCTCGTCCTGACCTCCTGCCTTCGCGAGCAGATGGGCAAGTTCAGCTGGGGCGGGAACGGGGCAACCCTAGGGCGCCTTAGGGCGACTCGCATCATGGTTCCAGTCAAAACCGACGAGTCCGGCCACCCTGCAGTCGACTGGGTCGGAATCGCGCGGCTCGGTGAAGAGTTGATGACCCAAGCGATCACACACACGCAAAATGCTCGCACAGCTAACGCGGGCGACGATGAGATGGACCTCCCGAAACTGAATTTCGAACCGATGTTCATCACGGATGTGTTTGAGACGATGAAGGCTGCTAGCGAGTGGTTTGACCTGAGTAAGGCCTGGACCCGAGGAGCAGTTGCGGTTCCTTACGTTGCTCGTTCTGGAGGCGGAAACGGCATCGGCTCGTTTCTGCCTCGTCAGAACTTCGATGCTCCAAACCGAGGAAATGCAATCACTGTGGGTGTGTCAACATCGACAGTTTTCTATCAACCGGCAGACTTCTACACCAGCAAGGAGATCCAAG
>JBMDWZ010000196.1:0-2456 GCA_048594865.1 Beutenbergiaceae bacterium | reverse complement strand
ACTCGCCGGTAACCCTCGCGCCTGGTATCCGCTGGTGGTGCTGGCGCGGCTGTCTCTAGAGGATGATCATGAGGGCGCGATGCGCCGCCTGAGCGCCGCTTGCGAGCGGGAAGCCACCGGGGTTGCGCTGGTGGAGGGCATCACGATGCTCCGCCAAGCGCATTTGCCCTCCGATGCGTTGACTCTGGGGGTGGGGCATTGGGACCCGGCGCATCAGATCGCGGAGGCTGGCCGCGCGGTCATTCACGCGGCCCTCGATGCCGGGCGGCCTGCGGAGGCGCGTCAGCACCTGCGCAACCTCTCGGAGTACGGCGCGCAGCAGCAGGGCGCGGCCGAGGTGGTCGCCGAACTCGAGCCCTTCGTCAAGGCCGCCGACGACGCCTGACCACCAGGAGTTAGGCCCTCGCCTGCGCCTCAGCGTGAGCGTGAGTGCTTTGCGTTTGAGTTCGCCTCGGCGTTGGCGAAGTGGCATGCCACCGAGCGTCCCGCCTCGGCGGCATTAAGCAGGGGCAGGTCCTGCGACCGGCACGCCAACTCAACCCCGGCGCTCTCCGCGCGGCCGTCGGCGAACACTTGGCAGCGCGGATGAAACCGGCACCCGTCGGGAACCGATGTGGCATCCGGTGGCTCGCCCGCGAGCACGATCGGCTCAGCGATGGGGGAGTCCGGGAGCACCGAAACCAGCGACTGGGTATAGGGGTGCTGAGGGTTGGTCAGCACATCCTCTACCGGACCCTGCTCCACGATCCGCCCCAGGTACATCACCGCGATCCGGTCGGCGATGCTCCACGCCAATCCCAGGTCGTGGGTAACCACCAGGGCGCCGAGGCCGATCTGCTCCTTCAGTCGCAGCAGCAACGCCAGGATCTCTCCGCGCACCGAGGCGTCCAGGGACGCCACGGGCTCATCGGCGATGATGATCTGGGGGTGCAGCACCAATGCACCGGCGATCACCACCCGCTGGCGTTGCCCGCCGGACAGTTCGTGGGGGTAGGACATCAGGAACCGTTCCGGAGGCCGTAGTCCGGCCTGGGACAGCGCCTCGCACACCAGCTCGTGCTCATCACCGCGCACCCCGTGGATCCGCAGTCCCTCCGCGACCGCCTCATAGACGGTGTGGCGCGGGTTGAGCGCGCCAGTGGGGTCCTGCAGCACCAGTTGCACGTGTCGGCGAAAGGCACGCAGTTGCTTGTTCTTGGTGCCCAACTCGTTCCCGTTATAGGTGACGCTTCCCGCCGTCGGCGCTTCCAGGCCCAGCAGGGTGCGCGCCAGGGTGGTCTTTCCGCAGCCCGATTCGCCCGCGAGGGCCACGATCTCACCCGGGGCAATGTCGAGGTTCACCCCGGCCACCGCCTTGGCTTCGCGGCCATCGGGCAACCCGAAGGTGACCTGCAGGTCCCTAGCGCTCAGTAGTCCCTCGGTCACGATGCGGCCTCCTTGACCTCGCGGATCGATCCTCCGTCTTGGGCCACCAGACAGGCGCTTTGACGGCCGGCGTCCGCCGGCGTGGCGACGGTCAGTAGCTGCGGTTCGGTGGTGCTGCAGTCCTCCCGAGCCACTGGGCACCGCGGGTGAAAGGTGCACCCTGGTGGCAGGTCAGAGGGGTCGGGTGGGTCACCGGCCAGGCCCCGCGGACGGTGCCGTGCCGATGCGTCTCCGATCACCGGGAACGCCGAACCGAGCGCGTCGCCGTATGGGTGACGGGGGTGGGTGAACACCTCGTGGGCTTTGCCCAGTTCCACGACTTTGCCCGCGTACATGATTGCCACGTCATCGCAGGTGTCGGCGAGGACCGATAGGTCGTGGCTAATCATGATCAGACCCACGTTGTGTTCCCGGACCAGGTCACCGATGAGGGTGAGCACCTGGGCTTGGACCATGACGTCCAGGGCGGTGGTGGCCTCATCGGCGATGATCAGGTCCGGGCTGCACGCCAGCGCCATGGCGATCATCACGCGTTGACGCTGCCCACCGGAGAGTTCATGGGGATAGTTGTTTGCGCGCCATGCGGGTAGCCCCACCTGGTCCAGCAGTTCGGACACTCGGCGGTCGATGTCCTTGGTGGGGGTGGTGGAGTGCAGCTCGATGGGTTCGGCGATCTGCTGTCCGATTCGGTGCACCGGGTTGAGGGCGTGCATCGCCCCTTGGAACACGATTGCCGCGCCCGCCCACCGGACCGCCCGCAAGGCTCCCCATTTCATGGTGACGATGTCTTCGCCGTCGAGCAGGATTTCGCCTGTGAGTTCGGTGCCCTCGGGGAGGAGCCGAAGCAGCGCCAACGCCAGGGTGGACTTCCCGCAGCCGGACTCGCCGGCGATGCCGAGGCGTTGCCCGGCTTCGAGGGTGAGGTTGACGCCGCGCACCGCTTGGATGTTTCCACGTGAGCCGGTGTAGGTGACGTGCAGGTCGTTGATCTGGAGCAGGGTCATGAGTTTCCCAACGTCATCGGGTCACAA
>JBMDWZ010000195.1:0-1694 GCA_048594865.1 Beutenbergiaceae bacterium | reverse complement strand
AGTCCAAGAAATGGCCGCCACCGGGCAGGTCGAAGACGCCGCTGCAGCGGTGATCGCCGGCTGGTCGCTGGTGCACGGGCTGGCCACCCTGGCGCTCACCGGAAACCTTGATGAGGCCAAACTCCGCGACCTCGTCGCTGGGGGCGATGTGATCGCCATCAGCCGGCGAGCCGCAGGCATGCTCTACGGCTCGCCGGGACAGTCAGCGGGCTAACTCCACCAGCTACCACGGCCCCGGCGTCAGGGCAGCAGCAGTGCGCTATCGCCGAACTCGTGCCACAGGTAACCGCCGGCGGTCGCCGCGTCATACGCCCGCTGCGCCAGGTCCACTCCCGCCACCGCCTCGATGAGCAACAGGTGCGAGGCCATCGGATCATGCCACCCGGTGATCAGACCATTGACCACCTGCGGCGGGTTCGCCGGAGTGACCACGCGGCTAGTCCACCCGCTACTCGCGCGCACCTGACCGTCGTCGTCCACTGAACTCTCCAGCGCGCGGGTCACCGTGGTGCCCACCGCGACCACGCGACCGCCGCCGGCCCGCGCGGAATTGACCAGATCCGCCGTCGAACTCGGCACCTCGAACCACTCCGGTTGCGGGGCCTCGCCCGCCTCCTGGGAGGACAGGCCCGTGTGCAGTGTGATCGGCGCGACCTGCACCCCGCGCGCGATCAGGCAAGTGATCACCTCGTGAGTGAACGGGCGCCCGGCGCTTGGCATCTCCGCGCTGCCCGGGTGCTGGGAGAACACCGTTTGGTAGTCGCTCAGCGGGAAGGGTCGCTCCAAGTAGCCGTACTGGATCGGCCGGCCGTGGCGCTCCAAATGACGTCCAAGATCGGTGCCCCTACTGACGCGGGCACGCCACAGGCGGTTCCCGCGCCCGGTCGGGGAGGAGCCTTCATGGGGGTAGGGGCGCAGC
Source organism: Beutenbergiaceae bacterium (assembly GCA_048594865.1). Taxonomy (GTDB): domain Bacteria; phylum Actinomycetota; class Actinomycetes; order Actinomycetales; family Beutenbergiaceae; genus CALKWS01. The sequence continues at coordinate 775 of JBMDWZ010000195.1, read as the reverse complement.
AACGTCAGGTCCACCCCGCCGGCCAGATGTACTGCGCTGCCCGCCTGCGCATCGAGCACCGACGTTGCGGCATCGGGGGAGGAGCGCAACTCCACCACCCAGTCGCCGTCGTCCAACGCGGTGGACACGTGCACCACGATCGGCCGTTCATCGGTGGTGGCGTCGATCTCCCCGGCCCGGGTGGCCGAAGTGTTGATGACCACCACGTCTCCTGGCTTCAGATGACTTGGCAATTCTCGAAACCGGGCGTGCTCCACGGTGCTGCCGGCGACGAGTAGCCGCACCTGATCACGCGCCAGACCGCGGTGTTCTGCGGGCTGGGTGGCGGTGCGGTCCTCCACGGTGGGGAACGTGATCCGCGGCCGCTCGGTGAGCGTGGTGGGGGTCATCGACTGGACTCCAATTCTTGCTCGATCAGGTGGGCGGCTTGGTAGCGACCGTTTTCGGGTCGCTGCCGCAGCAGCGCCAGGAACGCTGGCGCCACGGTGGCCGGCTCGGGGCGGTCGCTGATGTCTTCACGGGGGAATGCGGCCTGGTGCATGGCGGTTCGCATGTCTCCGGGATCGAGCGCATAGGCGGCGATCTGCGGTTCCTCGGCACCCAAAGTCAGGGTCAGGTGATCCAGAGCAGCCTTGGACGATCCGTAACCACCCCATGTGGGGTAATGCTCGACGGCGGCGTCTGAGGAAAGGGAGATGACCGTTCCGTTCCGGCGGCGCAGTTCGGGTAACAGCGTTTGGGTCAGGGCGATGGGTCCGGACACGTTGGTGCTCCA
>JBMDWZ010000194.1:0-2393 GCA_048594865.1 Beutenbergiaceae bacterium | reverse complement strand
GACCTGGAATCGACCGACTACCTCATGCGCTCCCCGGTGCACCAGCTCGACACCACCGAGGCGTTCCTGGCGGAGTTGGCGGGCCACGAGCCCAAGTTTGCGCCCGGTACCGACTTCTCATACTGCAATTCGGGGTTCATGGTGTTGGCGCTGATCGCCGAGCGCGCCAGCGGCACCCACTTTCACAACCTGATCGCCGACAGGGTGTTGAAGCCCGCGGGCCTGCACGACACCGGGTTCCTGCGGTCCGATGAGCCCAGCGGCCGGATGGCCCTGGGTTACCTATACCCGCAGGGTCTGCAGACCAATGTGCTGCACCTGCCGGTGCGCGGGAACGGTGATGGTGGCATCTACACCACCGGGGCCGATATGCGCGCGTTCTGGACGGCGATGTTCAACGGCGCGATCGTGTCCGAGGAGTGGGTGCAGCGGCTCGTCGAACCTCGCAATGACGTACCCGATGAGGGCGCCCGCTACGGCCTAGGGTTCTGGCTTGCCGGTGAGGGGCCAGAGGTTCGGCTGGTTGGTGAGGATGCCGGTGTGTCCTTCTACTCCGCACACAACCCGCTCACCGGTGTCACCGCCACGGTGCTGTGCAACAGTGCCGATGCGGCCTGGGACGTGGCGTCGGAGGTTCAGGACGCGATGGCCTAGAAGGGCGAGTCAGTCAGAAGGGCGAGTCAGTCGCCCCAGATGTCTTCCCACACGCCTTCGCCGAACTCCCGACCCTCTTCTTCGAGAATCTCGGCGATGATCTGGAACAGTTCGCTGCTTTCGGCGATCTGCACCGGATCACCTTCGTCGACGTCGGCGGGCCCGTCGATGACCTGGTCATGGGTGACCCGCCAGGTCTGTTCGCCGTCGCTGATGACGAATCCGCGGAATCCGAGGCCACCCACGTCGGGTGCCTCACCGTCGACGAAGGTGAGCTCGTCGATGACCTCGCGCACCCGCTCGCTCGCGGATTCGGAAAGCACGACCTCCGGTTTGCCGCGCACCGAGGGCACGTCGACCACCACGGTCACCTGACCTTCGGGCGCCTGCGCGGTGTCATCTTGGATCTCGCAGGCCGCTAGACCGAACACCGCCAGCACACACAGGGTGAGTGCTGCGATCATCCGGCGAACAGGGCGAGGCATCCCTATACGGTACCTCGCGCCATCTTGAGGCCCTCGAGGCCCTGTCCGGCGATGTCGTCTTCAAAGGGACCAACGACGACGAGGTGCCGCGGCTGGCCGAAGAGTTCGGCGGCGAGTTCCTGCACCTGCTCGGCGGTGACGCCGCGGACACGCTGCAGGGTGTCGTCGATGAGGTTCAACTCCCCCATGGTGATCTCGGCCCGCCCCAGGCGTGACATCCGTGAACCGGAGTCTTCCAGGCCCAGCACGATGCCGCCGCAGATCTGGCCGATGCCGCGCTGCAGTTCCTCATCCTGCACGCCGGAGGTCGCGATCGACCGCCACTGGTCTTCGAGGAGTTCAATCACCTCGGGCGCCTTGGCCGGGGTGCAACCGGCGTACAGGCCGAATGCCCCGGCCTCGGTGTACGCCGAGGAGAAGGAGTAAGTGGAGTAAGCCAGGCCACGCTTCTCGCGGATCTCTTGGAACAGCCGCGAACTCATCGAGCCGCCCAAGATGGCGCTGAGCACCGACAGTACGTAGCGCCGATCGTCGCCGGCGACGAGCCCCAAACCGCCCAGGATCACGTGCGCCTGTTCGGTGGTGCGCTTGATGGTGGTGGCCGAGCCGACGTGCGGGATGTTGGAGACGTCCCCGCGTTCACGCCGACGAACGGGCGCTTGGGCCGGGTCGATTTCCCAGCCACCAACGCGCACGCCCTGCAGCACCTGCTCGCAGATCTGGTCGTGATCGACCGATCCGGCGGCGGTGATGACGAGTTCAGCAGGCCGGTAAGTGCGCTGGTAATGCTCCACGACGGCGTCGCAAGGGACCTCGCGGATCGTCGCCGGGGTTCCGCCGATCGGCCGACCCAGGGGGTGGGGACCAAAGACCGCGGCGGAGAAAGTTTCATGGGCGACGTCGAGCGGGTCGTCGTCGTTCATGGCGAGCTCTTCGAGGATCACGCCTCGCTCGCTCTCGAACTCACCGGCGTCCAGGGTGGCATCGGTGAGCATGTCCAAGATGACCTCGGCGGCCATCGGAAGGTCGACGTCGAGCACCCGCGCGAAGTAGCAGGTGTACTCCTTGCCAGTGGCGGCGTTCGCTTCGCCCCCGACGGCGTCGAAGGCGGCAGCGATGTCCATCGCGGTGCGCGTGGAGGTGCCCTTGAACAGCAGGTGCTCCCAGAAGTGGGTCGAGCCGTGGTGGCCGGTGTGCTCCTCGCGTGAGCCCACCCCCACCCAAGCCCCAAAAGCCGCAGACCGTTGTGCAGGA
>JBMDWZ010000193.1:0-2480 GCA_048594865.1 Beutenbergiaceae bacterium | reverse complement strand
CGCTGCGAGGCGCGTTGGACAACCCCGACTCCCTGCGACCAAACGAAGCCATGGTCTATCCGCATCGGGCGCGCCGCGCGACCGGGCCCGCACAGGTGCTCGGCGTACTTGCTGGAGTAGGACTCATGTGGGGATCCACGGTCATGTTCCTGGCGCAGATCACTGACCGGCCGTTCGAGGGGGCGGCGGCGTTGTTCAGCGGATTCCAGGGCCCCGGAATCATCGCAACCATCGCAGCGGTTCTGATGGCGTCAGCGAGCGCGGTCCTGAACCTCCGTGCGGGCCGTGGTGGTCTCGCGCTACGCAATGAGCTGATGCAGCGCTGGCCAACCCTGCCACGGCCGCGTGTGCGCAATCGGGCAGATCTGCCGAAGGCTCTGCGGGGTCCAACCCTGACTGTCACCGTCGAATGACCTTGGCGGGCCGCTACGCTCTTTGACCATGACGTGGCACCACCCGCCGTCGGCCTCACAAGACCCGAGCGGACCTCACTGGTACGAATTCTCTACGGGGACCGTTGGCCGGTTATACCGTTCATTAAGGCAAACGATCTCTGCTTTTGCCACCGGCCTGGCTATCAGTTTCACTCTGGTACTCGTGATCGGATTCATTGGTGAGGAAGGGCATATCGCCCGCGCCCTGTCCGATGCCGGGATGGACCCCACCGCGGTGGCGCGAATTGAACTGAGCGTGGATTTCCTCGCCCGAATGACCCTCGCCCCCATGCTTGTGCTGACCTACCTTTGCGTGCTCGGTTGGTGCCTGCTGCGGACGCTGGAGGATGTGGCTACCTCCAAGTCGATCATCACGCACATTGGTGCCGGGGCACCGGACACGGTGCTGCCGCCGCCTGAGCAGGTGCACGCGGTGATCAAACCTCGGCTCTCGCCATGGTCCACCTTCCTGCTGGTCAACGCCTGGACGCTGCTGGGTTTTGCGGTGTTCATGTTGATCTTTGCGATCGCTGAGGGCTACAACGACATGCTTGCGGTCGCGGTGGCGCTCATCGCGGGCGCTCTGTTGTTCGCCGCCGCCTACGTGTTCGTTCGCAACAACATGTCCGGAGCACATCGGGAACGTCGCGAGGTCATGCGCAGCTATTTCTCTGCCGAAGCCGAGGAAGAAATCTGGAAGACCGCGCGGGAAAACTCCAAGGACCCCTCAGCAGCCGAAGATGCCGCGATGCAAGACCCCCGAATACGGTTGGGCAACAGGATTCTGGGCCTTGCCGGGACGCTGTCGGGACTGGTGTTCATCCTGTTTATGGTGTGCCTCTTTGTGCTCTACCCCCAGGCCAGGCGCTATGGCCCAACGGGACCACGGGCCCAATACGGGACCAACGTTGAGACGCTCATCGAGTACGCGCTCTGGGCTACCGGCGCGCTGCTGATACTCACCCTGGCGGCGACTCTGATCGGACACCTCATGCAGGGTGCCGGGTACACGGCCGAGCGCAAGAGTCTGCGCTCAACATTGGTGCACCTTTCCACCACCCGACCGAGCCTAGAGATGCTGCGGCGCTACAGCGGTGGCCATCCCGTGCGTTCCGCCCAGGTATTGGCGGCGTTCGCTGGCATGTTCGCCACCTACGGCCCGGCGATCGTGTTCTTAGGCGGAATCCACACCACCGGCTTCTACAGCCGTTCGGTGGACCTGTTTGGGGAGTTTCTGCCGATCGGGTTCGCCATGAGCGGCGCGTCCGTGGTGTTGTTCGTGCTGGCAGTCATCTGGAAAGCGCGCGCAGATCGCGCTGAACAGGAACTGCGCAATGACCTGCTGCAGCGCTGGCCCGTTATTCCACCACCGCCATCAGACGACGAAGCCGGCGCCCCGGCGAAGAAGGGCCCGGCGCTCACGGTCGCCGATCCGGTCCTCGCCCACGGCGGCACCTCTGACGACGACGCCGAAAGCGATTGACCCCCGCCTGGCACCCGGGACGACTCCAGCCCGATGTGCAGTGAAAGGCTGAAGCGCCAGTGGATAGGCTGAAGCGCGTGAATACCCGCCTGATCGCCGTAGACCTCGACGGCACCCTGTTGGATGAGCAAGCGAATGTCTCTGCTCGAAACCGGGCCGCGTTAGATGCCGCCCGGGACGCCGGAATCGGCGTGGTGCCGGTGACCGGACGTCAACGCGCCGGGATCGCCACAATCAGCGAGCAGGCGGCCTTCACGGACTGGGCGATCTGCTCCAACGGCGCAGACGGCAGCCACCTGCGCACCGGCGAACGGCTCTTTGAGCACAACCTCTCTGCTCAGGTGCAACGCGAGTTCGGGGCGGTGCTCACCGCCGAACTCCCCGAGGCCAAGTTTGTGGCGGTCCGCAACGGCAACGATGAGTATGTGGCCCAGGACGGCTTCAATGACATGGCTCGCCGGGATGGTCGCCACGGCCAGGCGACCCTGGCCGAGGCCCCATTGGATGAGGTGCTGGGCACCACGAACCTCAAGCTCATCGTGGCGCATCCGCAATTGCGTAAC
>JBMDWZ010000192.1:0-18195 GCA_048594865.1 Beutenbergiaceae bacterium | reverse complement strand
ACCTTCTCCGAGCACTGCTCGAGCAGGACCTTGCCCACCGCGGTGGAGCCGGTGAAGGAGAGTTTGCGCGCCTTCCCGGACCGAATCAACGGTTCCATGACGGCGGGCGCGTTGGTGGTGGTGACGGTGTTCACCACGCCGTCGGGCAGGCCGGCTTCGCGCAGGATGTCCACCAGCGCAAGCATCGATAGCGGGGTCTGCTCGGCCGGTTTGATCACGCTGGTGCCGCCAGCGGCAATCGCCGGGCCGAGCTTGCGGGTGCCCATCGCCATCGGGAAGTTCCACGGGGTGATGAGGATGCAGGGCCCCACGGGCTGTTTAGCGATGAGGAAGCGTGAACCGCCCTGCGGGGCGACTTGGTAGCCGCCGCTGATTCGCAGGGCATCGGCGCTGGCATGCCGGAAGAACTCCGCGGCGTAGGTGACCTCGCCCTTGGCCTCGGCGATCGGCTTGCCCATCTCCAGGGTCATCAACAGCGCGAGTTCATCGATGCGTTCGTGGAGCAGGTTGAAGGCCTTGATGAGAATTTCGTGACGCCGCATCGGCGCCAGCGCGGCGAATCCGGGCTGGGCGGCGACGGCGGCATCGAGCGCGCGGCGGCCATCGTCGACCGAGGCATCTGCCACCGACGCGATCGCTTTCCCGGTGGCCGGATTGAGGACCTCGAACACCGCACCACTGCTTGCCGGTTCCCAGTGGCCGGCGATGAACAGGTCGGTGGGGACCTTCGGCACGTGCGGCGTAGCAGTCATGGCGCTCCAGTGTAGGGTGACCAGTAATTGTCGACAATCCTACACAGGAGTATGTGATGGCTGACCTATCCCCTCAACTCAAGCAAGCAACCGGCGTCATCGCCGCGCGGGGACAGGGCGCCCTGCTGTGGGATGAGGACGATCGCCGCTACCTCGATTTCACCGCCGGGATCGGCGTGACGAGCACCGGTCACAGTCACCCGCGCGTGGTCGCCGCCGCCCAGGAGCAGATCGGGCGGATCATCCACGCGCAGTACACCACCGTGCGCCACCGCCCGCTGCTGGACCTCACGCAGCGGCTGTCCGAAGTGCTTCCCAGCGGCCTGGACTCGGTGTTCTTCTCCAACTCCGGGTCCGAAGCAGTCGAAGCCTCGCTGCGGTTGGCTCGCCAGGCCACCGGGCGCCCGAACATCATCGCGTTCCACGGCGGTTTCCACGGCCGCACGGTGGCAGCGGCGTCCCTGACCACCTCGGGCACGAAGTTCCGCTCCGGCTTCGCGCCGCTGATGGCGGGCGTGCACGTCGCGCCCTTCCCCGACCCGGGGCACTTCGGGTGGAGCGCCGAAGAGACCACCGCGTTCGCCCTCAAGCAGTTGGATTACACCCTGCAGACCATGAGCTCACCGGCGGATACCGCGGCGTTCATCGTGGAGCCGGTGCTGGGCGAGGGCGGTTACGTGCCGGGCAACACCGAGTTCTTCGCTGGGTTGCGCGAGCGAGCGGACCGTCACGGCATTGTGCTCATCGTCGATGAGGTGCAGACCGGCTGGGGCCGCACCGGTGAATTCTGGGGCAGCGACCACTTCGGCCTTCGCCCGGACGTGCTGATCACCGCTAAGGGCATTGCCTCCGGATTCCCGATCTCAGCGATCGCGGCCTCCGAAGAGTTGATGGGCAGGGCCTGGCCGGGATCGCAGGGTGGCACCTATGGCGCCAACGCCGTGGCTTGCGCGGCCGCCCTTGCCACCCTGGACGTCATCAAGGATGAGGATTTGGTGGGCAACGCGCGCGACCGTGGCCAGCAGCTCCGCGCAGGGCTGAGCGCCGTGGCCGCGGAGCATGAGGCGATCACCGACGTGCGCGGGCTCGGCCTGATGCTCGGTAACGAGTTCCGCGACGCCTCCGGAACGCCCGACGCCACCCTTGCTGGTGCGGTGCAGCAGGAGGCCGCGAATCGCGGGTTGCTGCTGCTCACCTGCGGCGCCTGGGGCCAGGTTGTCCGGTTCATCCCGGCGCTGGTGGTCACGCCTGAGCAAGTCGATGAGGCCACGAGCATCTGGGCGGACTCGGTGGCCGCGGTACTGGGACGCTGAGGCGCCCGATTCGTTAGTCGCTGGCGCGAGCGCCGCTCTCGCCAGCACCGCCAGAACCGCTAGCACCGGCCCCAACGGACCCGCTGGATCGAGGCACGATCCAGCGGGTCAGGACCATCCCCCAGGCCGCCGCGATGACGAACATGATGAGGCCGTACATGGCGCTCGGGATGGACATCTGCACGCTACCCAGCACTTCAATCGCCACGTAGATCGCGAGCGTGGCATTGTGAATGCCGGTCTCAAAGGACGACGCGACGGCCTTGCGTTGACCGATCCCAAACAGTCTCGGCACCGCGTAGCCCAGGATGAGGTTCGCCAGGCAGTACAGCGCGGTCACCGCGCCCACGGCGCCGGCGTACTGCACGATGGTGGCGCGCTCCCCCACTGCGATTCCGACGATCAAGAGCAGCAGCACCAGCGCCGAGGCAATGCGGAAGGGTTTATCCAACCGGGCGGCCAGATCGGGGGCCTTGGCTCGCACGATCATCCCGATGGCAACCGGCACCAACACGATCGCGAAGACCTCCACCATCTTGCCGAACTGCAGGTCGACGACGTCGGTCATGCCGAAGTAGCCGAGCGCCAAGTTGGTGATGAGTGGCAAGGTGACGATCGCTAGCACCGAATTCACCGCGGTGAGAGTGATGTTGAGGGCAACGTCGCCGCGAAAGAGGTGGGAGTAGATGTTCGCCGTTGGCCCGCCAGGTGAGGCGGCGAGCAGCATCATCCCGACGCCGAAGATCGGTGGCAGGTCCAGGAGCAGCACCAGGCCGAAGCACGCCGAGGGCAGTAAGAGCAGTTGGCAGGCCAGCGCGATTGCCACCGCCTTCGGCGCCCGGCGCACACCCCGAAAATCCTCCACCGTGAGCGAGAGCCCAAGGCCGAACATGATGATGCCCAGGGCGATCGGGAGCCCGATAGTCGTCAGCGCTGAATCCATGAGCGATCACGTTAGCGCGAGCGCGCCGAATTGGTCGCGATTTACGACCAATTCGACGCGCTCGGCGAAGGTGGGGGGCGGCTAGACGGCGCCTACCAGTTGTGGACGGTGCCGTCCGCGAGCCGGTTGTAGGGCAGATAGGCCTGCTCGTAGGGGTACTTGCCGGCCTCATCGGCGTTGAGTTCCACGCCGAGACCTGGCTTGTTGCCCGGGTGCAGGTGCCCGTTCTCAAAGGTCATGGACTGCTCGAACACGGCGTTGGTCTTGTCGCCGTGCTGCATGTACTCCTGGATTCCGAAGTTATGAATCGCAAGGCCAACGTGCAATTGTGCGGCGAAGCCGACCGGCGAGATGTCGGTGGGTCCGTGGCAGCCGGACTTGATTTGGTACTGCTCGGCGAAGTCCATGACCTTCTTCAGCGGGCTGATGCCACCAAAGTGCGTGGACGCAGCGCGCACGTAGTCGATGAGTTGGTTGGAGATCAGGTCCTGGAAATCCCAGATGGTGTTGAAGATTTCACCGATCGCCAACGGCGTAGTGGTGTGCTGGCGGATCAGCTTGAGCGCTTCCTGGTTCTCCGCTGGAGTGACGTCTTCGAGCCAGAACAGGTCATAGGGCTCCAGCGACTTGCCGAGCTTCGCCGCCTGAATCGGCGTCATCCGGTGGTGCCCATCGTGCAGTAGCGGCACCGCAGGCCCGAACTCGTTGCGCACGGCCTCAAAGACCGTCGGCAGGTGGCGCAGGTAGGAGCGGGTGTCCCAGTCCTCCTCGGCGGGATAGGCACCGCGCTGAGCCGGCTCGTAGTCGTACCGCTCACCGCCGGTGGTCTCGATGTTGGAAGCGATGCCGTAGATCGACTTCAGCCCCGGCACACCGGTCTGCACCCGAATGGCCTCATAGCCCAACTCTTGGTGTTCACGAATGCTGTCAAAGAGCGAAGGAAGGTCGGCACCCGAGGCATGCCCATAGGCGAGCATGCCGCGGCGCGAGGCACCACCGAGCAGTTGGTAGACCGGCATTCCGGCGGCCTTGCCCTTGATGTCCCACAGCGCGATATCCACCGCAGCGATCGCCGCCATCGTCACCGGGCCACGGCGCCAGTAGGCACTGCGGTACAGGAACTGCCAGGTGTCTTCAATAGCGCTGGCGTCCCGCCCGATGAGGAGCGGCACAACGTGGTCCCGCAAGTAGGAGACGACGGCGAGTTCCCGCCCATTGAGGGTGGCATCGCCGATCCCCGTCAGCCCATCGTCAGTGGTGAGCTTGAGGGTCACGAAGTTACGGTCTGGACTGGTGACGACGACGTCAGCCTGCTCGATGATCATGGCCTAAGCCAAGCAGGTTCGGCGCCCCGGAGCCAACTGTTGCCATCATTTGCTGCCATCGCGCCGCGACCTGCACGGCTCGGACTAAAGTGTCTGGGTGTTGGATCAGGACAAGCTCGAGCGCCACCAGGTGTGGTTCTACCTGGGCGCCGCCGCGCTCGGCGCCGTCGCCGCCTTGCTCCCGGCCGCCGCCCTCGGTGTTCTTGAGGCCGCGATCTGGCCGCTGCTCGCGTTGCTCCTCTTCGCCACCTTCACCCAGGTACCGATCCGCTCAATCTCCGCAGCACTGCGCGACCGCCGCTTCCTCATCGCCGCCCTGATCGGTAATTTCGTAATCCTGCCGATCCTTGCCTGGGCCTTGATCGGCCTCATTCCAGCCGACGACGGCGTCCGGTTGGGACTGCTATTGGTGCTGTTGGTCCCGTGTACAGATTGGTTCATCACCTTCGCCCGCCTGGGCGGTGGTGATGCGGCGAAGGCCACCGCGTTGACACCGATCAACCTGCTCGTTCAACTCCTCGCACTGCCGATGTACCTCGCCCTGTTCGCGGGGCCGGCCATCGATGGTGTGCTGCGGTGGGAACAGTTATGGCCCGCGATCGCCGTGGTGCTCATCCCTCTGGTGGCCGCCGCCCTGCTCGAGGGCAGCTGGCAGCGCTCGGCCACGTGGAAACTTACGCACCACACCCTGGCTCTCGGACCGGTGCCGTTACTTGCCATGGTGATCTTCGCCGTCGTCGCCACCCACGCTCCGCAGGCGTTCGCGGCCAGGAATCTGTTGCCGGTGGTCGCGGCAGTGGTCGTGGTGTTCCTCATCGCGGCGCTGCTCGTGGCACGAGCCCTGGCTGCAGTTGCCCGGCTCAGCGCGCCAGCGGGCGCAACGCTCGCGTTTTCACTGGCGACCCGGAACTCCTTTGTGGTGCTCCCGATCGCGTTGGCGCTGCCAGCCGGATGGGAGATCGCGGCCGTGGTGATCGTGCTGCAATCCCTAGTCGAACTGCTCGCGATGATCGCTTGCCTGCGACTAATCCCGCGTCTGTTCAAGACCGGGAATTGACTGACGGCAGCCTCAACGCGCCATGTCTCAGGGCCCTCTGCTCCAGAGGTCTTCAACATCGGCCCGCCACTGACGCCAGCCCGTGAAGTTGCCGCTGCCCACCGCATCTGGGGTGGCGACGTGCTCAAAGGGCGACATGTGGGGCGCCGCCCCGGGACCAGGGTTGAGCAAGCGCTCGCACAGGGCCAGGTCCGCCTCGATGCTGGTTCCACCGCCGACCACTCGCTCACCGGTGGCGGTGAAGTAGGAGACCCTGGCGCTGCGCGCGGCGCTGACCCGGCGCAAGGCGTCCTCGCTGAGGCCATCGGCCTGATCCGCTGACACAAACGGCGTGTGCCACTGCCCGTGCGACAGCGGCGTGGGACTGGAGGTCTGCAGTGCCTCTTGGGTCCGCTTGGCGGCGTCGTAGATCGGTAGGTACGCCAACGGTGCCCCGGCTTCATCGAGCGCGAGGCGTTGATCGAGGAAGTTGTCCCACTGGGTCGCCGAGACCACCACGGTGTGCATGAGGTAGGGCTCAAGGATCCGGTTGATGTCTTGCTTGTGCAGCCGGAGCTCGTGACCTCGGTTGGCGGATCGAACGGCATCTGCGGCTGCGTCGAGCCACCACTGCAGCGCCTCATCCCAGCCCGGTTCGTTTTCGGTGATGAACTCGTGGGCGTTCATTCCAGACTTATGCAACGAGAATGCCCGTGGCACGTAGGGCGTGCGCTGCACGTATTCGATCATCCGGGACACCGGAACGGCGCGCGAGGAGGCCGAGTTCCGCGAGAACGCGCGGTGGGTGTTGAGTTCCGCGAGCGCGGAACGCGGCAGGGTCATCACGACCGTCGTCAGCCGAACGCCCTGCGGGCTGACCGAATCCGCGATCACTTCGGCGGTGATTGCCGAAACCTTCGACATCGGTGCTCCCTACTGTTCTCGACTCTCACACTCGATACCCCGAGGCTATCGAGCGATTCAGGGTCGAGCGACGTTCAGGGGCGCGAAATGACTCGCCAGCAACGCGGCGCATGGATTAGGCTCCCCTAAGTTCCTAAGCACCTCCGCCAGCCGAAAGTCTTTTACGCCGATGCGCGCGCCCGCGCCCTTCACCCAGCCACTGCCCTGCCTGTTTTCGATCCGGTCATGACGCCGTCGTTCATCACTCGGATCAAGAACATCCGCAACGGAACGATCCACGCCGATGCGATCGAGTTTGACGACCCACAAGCCACCAGCCCGCGCAAGTTCGTGTGGCAAGCGATGGTGGCCACCAGGCGCTTCTCGCTTCCAGCAGCAGGGGCCGCAGTCATCCACCAGATCGGCGAGACGCTGGTACCGGTCATCATGGGCCGGGCGATCGATAGTGCTGTGGCCACCGGCGATCTGGGCTCCTTGATCTTTTGGATTGTCCTACTAGCTCTGAACTTTGGGATCTTCTCCATCACCGCGCGCATGGGCTACTGGTACGGACAACTCGGTGCCGAGGCAATGCAGCACCAACTGCGCACTCGGCTGACCGAAAAACTTCTGCACCCACGTGCCCGCGGCGAGCGCCTACCTGGCACGGCACTATCTCTGGCGACCAATGATGTGCGCCGCCTGGGCATGGCGATCGCCTTGCTCGTGTACCCCGTGGGAGACCTGGCCGCAATCATCTTCGGCGGCACCCTACTGCTCCTCGTGTCCCCGCCCCTGGGGCTCGCGGTGCTACTTGGAGCCCCGCTGCTGCTGGTGATCCTGGACTTCGCCGGCCGGCCGCTGCGCACCCGCGCCGAGAAGGAGGCCGAGGCCGTCGCAGACGCTGCCGGCTCCGCCGCCGACCTCATCAGTGGCTACCGGGTGCTCAAGGGCATCGGGGCGGAGGAACAGGCCACCGATCGCTATCGCACGTTCTCCGGCGCCGCCCTGCGCTCCACGATGGCGGCGCGACGCACCCGTTCGCACCTGACGTTTGGGATGCGGGTCGGAACGGGGCTGTTTGTGGCCGCGATCGCGGTGGCTGCCGCCTTGATCGCTATCGGCGGGGATATGACCGTCGGCGAGTTCATCACGGTGGTCGCGCTGACCCAGTTCCTCATCACCCCGCTGACCGCCTTTGCTACCAATACCGCACCGATCTGGTCCGCCGCCCTGGCCAGCGCCCGGCGGATATTGGATCTCATGAACGAGACCTCCGATGATCAAGGTGAGCACGCCGAGGTACCCGGCACCAACGCCGAAGCCACGTTGACTTTCACGGGGTTGCGCGTTGGCGACCACGATCCCCTGGACCTTCATATCGAGCACGGCTCCTTAGTAGGGATTGGCGCCGATGGCGCGATCGCTGCGGCCTTGGCCGATGTGATCGCCGCACGCCGGGAACCGGTTGTCGGTAGCGTGCTTACCAGCGGTGTGCCGATCGATATGTCTGAGCCACTGGCCGCCCGCGACCGAGTTTTGGTGGCACCGCACGAGGCGTCGATGTTCGACGGCACCGTTGCCGAGAACCTCCAAGTACCTGGGCACAACCCGGACCTTCTGCAACCGGCACTGCATGCGGCGTCGTGCGATGACGTGCTGGACGCTCTGCCCCACGGAATCGAAAGCACCATCGGAGAGGGCGGCCTGCGGCTGTCCGGCGGCCAACGTCAACGCCTGGCTCTGGCTAGGGCGCTGGCCACCGGCGCACCGGTGTTGGTGCTACACGAGCCGACGACGGCGGTGGACTCGGTCACCGAGGCCAATATCGCCCAGCGCCTGCCCGAGTTGCGCCGCGGGCTCACCACGGTGCTGATCACCACGTCCCCGGCGCTGTTGGCCCGCTGCGACGAAGTTGTGATGCCGCGCATGAACGGGGGCGAATCATGAGTTCACAGCAACCCGAAGCACCCCAGGCCAAGCTTCCTGTCGCCACCGGCAGGCAGGTGTGGACGGTCTGCTGGGGCATCTTGCGCAAGCGCTGGTGGCTGGTGGCCCTGGGCGCGGTGTGCTTCGTGATCGCTTCGGCCTGCGGGCTGGTGCTGCCGTTCGCACTTGGCCGAGTGGTGGACTTTGTCGACGCCGGCACCGGCACCCCTGGTGATGTGTGGGCTCTGGCCGGCTTGATCGCCGCGGCTGCGGTGGTCGGGGCGGCAATGTTCGCCCTCGGCACCTATATCTCCTCACTGATCGTGGAGCGGCTGCTGGCCGGCTTGCGTGAAGATCTGGTGTCCCAATCCCTGCGACTACCCCCGCGCGTGGTGGAACAGTCCGGCACCGGTGATGTGGTCTCCCGCTCCAGTGAAGACGTGGCGCAGGTGTCCGAGGCGCTGCCCACGACCATCCCGATGGTGGCCTCCTCGGTGTTCACTATCGCCTTGACCGCAGTGGGTATGTCGCTGCTGAACCCCTGGTTCGCGCTGACGTTTGCCGTGGTGCTACCGATCCATATCTGGGCCGCGCGCTGGTACCTTCGCAACGCCCCGCAGGTGTATGCCGCCGAACGGGTGGCGATGGCTCAGCGAGCCCAACACCTGCTGGCGTCCCTGCGGGCGCTGCCCACGGTGCAGTCCTTTGGGCTGGCGACGGTGCACGCGGCACAGATCTCCGATGCCTCATGGGCGGCGGTGCGCTGGACGATGCGCGCTCGTGCGGTGGTCAATACCTTGTTCGCTCGCATCAACATGGCCGAGTTCTTTGGGATGTCCACCATCCTCATCGTCGGATTCCTCTTGGTGAACTCCGGCCGGGCGACCGTGGGCGCGGCGACAACAGCGATGCTGTTCTTCCTGCAACTGTTCGGCCCGATCGGCACACTGCTCATGGTGATCGACACGCTGCAGTCGGCGCTGGCATCGCTCATGCGCATCGTTGGCGTGCGGTACGCGCCCTTCGATGAGGCCGAGTTGCGCACCATCGGCGGCGAAGTTCCGGCGTCGCTGCAGTCGATCGAATTCGGGTACACCGATTCCCCGGTGGTCAAGGATCTGAATTGGGATCTGCACGCCGGTGAACGGGTGGCCCTGGTGGGTTCATCCGGGGCCGGGAAGTCCACCGTGGCGTCCTTGGTAGCGGGCTGGCACCAGCCCTGGACTGGCACGGTGCAGATCAGTGAATCTGCCGCTGCGCGCACGGTGTTGATCACCCAAGAGGTGCACCTCTTTGGGGGCTCAGTGCGCGAGAACCTCACGTTGGTGGCTCCGCAGGCCACGGACGACGACGTCGCTGCCGCGTTAGCCACAGTGGGCGCCACCTCGGTGGTTGAGTCGCTTCCCGATGGTCTGGACACCCAGATCGGGCCGCACGGACGCGACCTCACTGTGGCTTCGGCGCAGTTGCTAGCCCTGGCTCGAGCACATCTAGCCAACCCGGAGCTGGTGCTCCTCGATGAGGCCACCGCCGAAGCCGGATCGCTGCATGGTGATGAGCTGGACGCTGCTGCGCGCGCGGTGATGGCCGGACGGGCCGGGATCATCATCGCCCACCGCTTGGATCAGGCCGCAGATGCCGACCGGATCGTGGTGATGGAGCACGGCACGATCGTGGAACAAGGCAGCCATGCTCAGCTCGTGGCGGCCGATGGCACGTATGCGGAGCTGTGGGGTGCGTGGCAGCAGTACCGGGGCGCCTAGCTGATCGCGAGCCGAGCCCTCAACTGACCGCGAGGAGGACCCCGAGGCTGATGCCACCGCAGATGAGCAGCAAGAACACATCGTGCAGCAGTTTGCGGTGGCGCAACCAGATGACACCCGCGATCGCCGGAACGAGCGGCCACACGATCGCCGGCGCAGGCAGATCCGCCCGGTTGGCAATTTCGGCGACTTCGTTGAGCATCGAGACCGACGTCGTCGCGAGCAGTCCGCAGATCACCGGCAGCACGTATCGGCCCAGGTTCGCCACGATCGCGGAGTGCTGCGCGCGCTGGTAAGCGCTCATCACCAGCACGGCCACCGCGGTGCAGGTGGCTACGGCGAGGACACCGGCGCACAATGCCACGGTCCAAGCGGCAGCCACCCCATGCTCCACCCCGATGACGTACCCGATACCGCTGGCGAGTTTGATCAGGATCGGTCCCGGGGTGGCGTTCGCGATCGGCACGAGTTGGGCGTAGAAGACGCTCGATTCGACGTACCCGCCGGCCACAAAGAAGCCGTCGGCCACCCCCACATACGCCTCTCCCCCGCCGAATGAGGTGAGCGTGGACAGGGTCACCAGGCCAAAGAACGTCAACGTCTGCGGGCCGACAATCGCGACCGCGATCCCCACGGCGGCGACCGCGACGGCGGCCAGTAGGCCCATCGCCCGAACCGACTTGGGATGCAGGAAACGCTGGGACGGAACTTGGGGTTCGCCGTCGTTCTCTGGGCCGGTCCTTTGGATGAGAGACCAGAGCACGATGAGCACCAGGGCGATCGCGATCAACTGCACCGTGCCCAACCTCGGTAGGGTGCTGCCGTCCAGATCGAGCCCGGTCAGGTGCCCGATGAGGGTCACGGTGGCCGGCATCCCGGTAGCGAGGAACGCGAGTGCGGCGATGACGATCGCGGGTATCGCCGAGGTGTGGCGCGGGCTCAGCACTCCGGAGATGTAATGGGTGAGCAGAGCGATGATGAAGACCGTGATGCCCACGGAGGCGAACTCGACGTATCGCACAACGCCCTGGCCACCGGCGTTCAGCGCGGACAGCATCGCCAGGGTCATAAGGGTGCCAGGCAGGGAGACCGCGAGTGCCATCGCCAGGCACATCATCGCGCCGAAGTTGTGAAGTCCGGCGAGGCCGCCGAGCTTTGGTGGCAGGGCGCCCGGGGTGATGCTTGCGACGATGGTGTGCTGGGTGAAGGTGTGCGTGCTCAGCGCCTTGTGCCGCTCCACCAGCTCGCTGTTAACCAGCGGGATGAGGGCACTACCGCCGCCGAAACCTATGGTCCCGACTTTGGCCATCGCCGCGATCTGGCGCCACGCGGAACTCACGGGTGACAGGTTACCGGTGCGCACGCCCCGTGCCTCGCATCTGCGCTTCGGGGCACGCTCAGTCCGTTTCCAGTCGGGTGGCCCAGGTGCGCAGCAGCGTCTGGAGTTGGTCGATTTCCTTGGCGCTCAAGGTCGCTATGAGGCGGTGCTCATTGGCCATGTGGTCGGTGAACGCGGCGTCGATGGTGCGCAGTCCGGCGCTGGTCAGCCGGACCGGGCGGCCACGTTTGTCGGTTCCTGAGGACCGGCGGGTGAGCAGGCCCGCGCGTTCGAGTCGGTCCAGGCGCTTGCTGGTGGCACCAGAGGTGACCATGGTGTGGCTGGCCAGTTCACTCGGCGTGAGTTCGAATGGATCCCCCGAACGCCGCAGCGTTGCCAGGACGTCGAACTCCCCCTCGCTCAGTCCGTGTTGCGCGAAGACGACGGCGAGTTCGTCACGCAGGTGGTCGGCGAGTCGGTGCAGGCGCCCGAACACCCCCTGGGGTGCCACGTCCACATCGGGGCGCTGGGAGCGCCATTGATCCTGGATACGCGATACGTGGTCGGGAGGCAGGGCCATCCCCACATAGTATCTTCCTTGGAAGGTATAGTTGCTTCCATGGAAGGTAAGTGGCGGTACGTAGCGCTGACGGCCATCGCGCCGGTGGCGTGGGGGTCGACGTATTTTGTGACCAGCGAGTTCCTGCCCGCCGACTATCCGCTGTGGGGTGCGGCGCTGCGGGCCCTCCCTGCCGGACTGTTGCTGTTGCTGATCGCCCGGCGTTTGCCGCGAGGATCGTGGTGGTGGAAGTCGATGGTGCTCGGCCTGTGCAATATGAGCATCTTCTTTGCTCTGGTCTATATCTCGGCGCAGCTGTTACCGAGCAGCGTGGCCTCGGTGATCATGGCGCTGGCGCCGGTGGCGATGATGGTGACGGCGTTCGCGTTGCTCAGTGAGCGGCCGGGGCTACTGCCCGCGTTGGGTGCGGTGCTCGGAATCGGCGGGGTCTGCGCGATGCTGTTGACGGGCACCGAGACTTTGGACTGGCGCGGGGTGGTGGCCTCGGGTAGCGCGATGCTGATGTCGTCGGTGGGTTTTGTGCTGGCGAAGCGGTGGAGTTCGTCGATACCCGTGCTGGCATCGACGTCCTGGCAGTTGACGGCCGGTGGCCTGATGCTGGTGCTAGGCGCGGTGGTGTTCGAGGGCGGTCCGCCGGCGATGGGGACCTCTCAGGTGCTGGCGTTCGCTTATCTCAGCTTGATCGCTACCGCGGTGGCCTCGATGGCGTGGTTTACCGGATTACGGCACCTGCCGGCCGGTAGCGTGGGCCTGATTGGGCTGCTGAATCCGGTGACGGGCGTGGTGCTGGGGCTGTTGCTGGCCTCCGAAACCCTTTCGGCGCTGCAGGTGGGCGGGCTGGTGTTGGTCCTCGTCGGGATCGCGATTGGGCAGCGGCGTCGTTCACCAGTCGCTGGGCCAGCGGCTGTACCACCCGCGACCGCGCCAGCTGCTGCGCCACCTGGAGTGGCACCCGATGCGCCGCCTCCAGGCTCGGCCGATCCCTTCGAATGCGCGCCTGAGCGCGGCACAGCCGCCCACCGCGGCGGCTGAGCTTCAGAAGCGGCGACTGAGATTTCAGCGCGCCTGTTCCACGAGTACCGCGAGCTGCACCCGGTTACCCACCCCGAGCTTGGCGATCGCGCTGTTGATGTGCGTCTTGATCGTGGTCTCGCCCAGGAACATTCGTGTGGCGATCTCGCCGTTCGTCAGCCCTTGCGCGACGAGGTCGACAACCTGCGCCTCACGCTCGGTGAGGACGGACAGCCGCCGCCCCGCCGCCTGCCGGGTGGCGCCTCCGCCATCCGAGCGTGCGCGCTCCAGCACCACCCGAGCCGCACGCGAGGACAACGCCCCCTCACCGCGCGCAACCTGATGGACCGCGGAGGTGATCTCCTCCGGAGAGGAGTCCTTGGCTAAGAACCCGTGCACGCCGGCGGCAACGGAGTCGCGGATGGTCGCCGGTGAGTCAAACGAGGTCAGCGCCACCACACCGGGGGGATCGGGCAGTTGTCGAACCATGGCCGTGGCATCGATGCCGCTGACTCGCGCCATCCGCACATCCATCAGCAGCACATCGGGATGGTGCGCCTGAACAAGACCAACCGCACGATCGCCGTCGTCCCCCTCGCCGACCACCTCGATCCCGCTCGCCTCCAGGATCTGGGTGAGTAGCATCCGCACCAACGGATCGTCGTCGATGATGACCACGCGCACGCTCATACTGTCTCCTTCCATGGCAGCCACGCTCGCACCACCCAGAGGGCTTCGTGCGCTCCGGCCGTCAAGTTTCCACCTACGGACTCGGCACGTTCGGTCATGCCCACTACTCCGGCACGGGCGCTGGGAGCGTCCGCCCGATGGTCAGGATGCAGCCAGTTCGTTACCTCGATCGATACGCCGTCCCCCGGACCGCCGGTCACTTGCAGACCGATACCGGAGCCGGGAGCATGCTTTATCGCGTTGGTTAAAGACTCCTGGACAATTCGAAAGGCCGCGCGAAGAAGGTTTCCTGGGGGCTGCGGTGAATGCGGCAGGTGAATCATCGATGACACCAGGACGCCTGCGCTCATGGTCTCTGCCACCAGCGTTTGCAACGCTGTCAGTGACGCGGTGCCACCGAGATATCCGCCGTCGGAGGAATCCCGCAAAGAACTGATGAGGCCGCGCATCTCATCCAACGCCAAATGCGCACTGGCGCGCATTGCTCTGGCGCTTTCCGGGACCGCGGGGTCACCCGAGGTCACCTCTAGGGAAGCGGCTCGCAAGGAAAGCAACGACAGCTGATGGGCCACCGTGTCATGCATTTCCCGGGCGATCATTTCGCGTTCTTCCTGGCGCTCCACTTGGTAGCGCAGAGCAGCAGCCTCGTGGCTCCGGCGATCCGCGACCTGCTCGGAGATGACCGACTGAGCGCGCGATTTGCGCACCAGCCCGGCGGCGACCGCGACCACCAGACAGACAGATCCAAACCCAACATACGTGCCGATCCCGGCAGACTCGACGGTTTGCAATTCCGGATCGACGATGACGAATACACCTCGCTCGCCGGCCAAGAAGTCGCGAGATAGGGACACGATAATTGCGGCTAGCGCTGCCGGGGCTGCCCACAACAGAGTGCGCCACGAACACCGCGCAATGACCCAACTCAGCGCAATTGATGGGCCGACCGGATCAAGCGGCAGGGCTAGAGCCCCCGCGCACGTAATGGCAAGAACCAACCGCGGCCACTTCATTCGCCAGACCATTGCCGCCGCCGCGCCGAAGCTGGCCGCCATCCCTATCCCGTGCCACACCATCAGCGGCCCGTCCTCCGGCATCGGAATGACCGCAAAGGCCGCTGCGAAAAACCACACCACCACCACGGCAACGATCGTCCCGCTGTAATGCAAAACGCGTCGCAAAATCTGCCAATGGCGCGACGTCGGAGCAGGGTTCGACGGCGTAGCCGCAGCGGCGACAGAAATGGACATGGCTAAACGATAAAACCTGCCACTGACAGTTGTGATCCATTCGCTGGGCGGTTATCGGCGGCGGGGTTCATCCTTTAGGTCACCCATTGCCGACCGCGCGGAGGAAGCGCCCATCTACGTGCTCGCAGCACAGTGAGATCAGCGTCAAACACGCTTCGACCCCACTTTGCGAAAGGCAGATCATGACCACCTCATCTTCACCGGGCACCAGCCCGCAACCGGCTACCAACCCACACGACGCACCCGGCGAGCAGACGCCGTCGTCGTTCACCTCGACTTCCCCGATGCCTCCCGGACCGCCACCGAGCAAGCCGACCAAGCCGACCAAGCCGACCAAGCCGACCAAGCAACGCAACATGGTCGGCCTCATCGCCCTGATCACGAGCATCGTCGGATTCATCTTCGCCTGCATTCCAGGGGCCCTGATCGTGGGCTGGATCCTGCTACCGGTGGCCTTCATCCTGGCGATCGTGAGCCTGTTCGCCAAGGGCGGCAAGGGTGCAGGGATCACGGCACTGATCCTCTCCATCGTTGGAACCATCGTTGGCGTGATGGTGTTTTTCTTCGCAGTCGGCACCGCGATCGACGAGGCTTTTGGAGACACCGATGTCGATGTGAGCTCACCTGCGGAGAGCGCATTGACCGAGGACGACGATGACGCCACCGAGGCCATCGACGATGACGACGCCGAGGCCGGATCTGACGACGATGCTTCCGCTACGCGGGACGACGAAGACGAGGCGGACGCTTCCCAAGGGGCGGCGGATTCTTCGGCGGACGTTGGCACGCGCGAAAACCCCGCAGAGATCGGCTCGGTCATCACAACCGAGGACTGGGAAGTGACGGTGAACAGCGCGGAGCTGGACGCCACTGACGAGGTGCTAGCCGCTAACCAGTTCAATGAGTCGCCCGAGGATGGATCGCAGTATCTCCTGGTCAACCTCAGCGCCACCTACCTCGGCGAGGACAGCAGCCTGGACGGCATGGTGAGCGTCGCCTACGTCACCAGCTCAGGAGAGGTCATCCGCGCGTACGAAGCGATGGTCGTGGCACCCTCCCCCAGTTTCGGCGCAAACGAGTTGTACACCGGAGCCGAATCGACCGGCAATATCGTCCTGGCAGTGCCACAGGACGATGACGGGCACCTGCGCGTGACCCCTGGAATCCTGGCAGACAACGTTTTCGTATCATTGGACTAAGCCCCAAGTTCGGGGGACGGCGAGTGCGCCGGTGGCAGCCATTCATGGCGACCACCGGCGCGCTGGCGCTCGGAATGTCTAGTTCCAGCCCCACGAGGCGTCTTGATGCGGGGTGGGGCACGAGTCGACGTCGGCCAGAAGTTCGAAGTGCCATGGTTCGTTGGCGTAGGTCTGGCACAAGCCATACTCTTCGGCGCGTTCGGCCAGCCAATAGACGCCTTCGGTCGGCCCCACGTCGATCGCGAGCCCTTGCACATGCGCGGAGTGCTCCGGCGGAAGCACCCAGCGCTGGGCCTCTTTCGCCGACCCGTGCCGCTGGAGGGCCTGGTCGTACAGCGCCTCTTGGTCTGCCGCTGAGCGCCATCCGGAGGCGATCGCGAGCTCGACCCCCGCATCTGCCGCATCGTGCGCGGCACGGTCGAAGGCCTGTACGACGGCGGGATCTAGTTCCGTAGCGGGCGGCTCAGTCGGGGTGGTTCCCGCCTCGGCGCCGTCGGTGCATCCGGCCTGGAGAGCGAGCAAAAAGGCCGAGACGGCAAGGGCCGCGCCGTGGCCTAGCCACGTTCTGGGGCGCCTGACACTGGGCACATTCAAGGCCCTCGGTGCGGGAGTAGATGCCATGGGACTCAGACTGCCCGGCGCCGGCCGGGCGCACATCATCCCGGTGGCGGACTCGTGCGTACGACCCCGGTATCGACCGCGGCGCACTGCGCAGCGAGGTGCCAGGCTTTTGGATATGCACGGGCCTTAAGGCAAGCGCAGGCGGCACGGGAAGGGTCGAGGCACGCAGCGCTGGGAATTAGTTCGCGCTCGGGGCCGTTGTCGATTTAGACTGAGGTCATACAACTCAACAGCGGGGGTGATCGGTTTCGACGACGGTTGTCGTTCCAGGGGAAGCGGGTCGAGGATGCAAGGTCATCTCGTCAACGCTCCTTGCAAACCAATAGGTGCCGATTCCAAGCGCACCGACTTCGCACTCGCCGCCTGAGCGAGGCTTCGAAGTCCGTCAGCCCGGGCTAGCTCTCGTCCCGGATCCTGGCGTCATCTAGAGAGCCACTGCTGGCAGTCCTCGTCACCGGGGCTGCTGGGACACTAAGGTGACTGAGCCCGTCAGCGACTTGTCTGCGTGATCGCTGGGGCCGAGAAAAACTGTAAGCAGACTGCACCCGGAGAAGTCCTGGTTCCGCACTGTCGGACGCGGGTTCGATTCCCGCCACCTCCACCCCGCAGCAAAGCCCTCGAAGCCATTTGGTTTCGGGGGCTTTGTGTTGCGTGCACGGTTCGGGGCGGGATCAGGGTCGGTCTGGGAGGCCGCGCGGTCGAACAGTTATGGCATTGAGTGCCGACGGCGTGATCGAGAGAGTCCGGCGTCCTCGCCCAGGCAGCCGCACAGTTTCGCGTCCTGCTGTTGGCGGCCGAGCCTCAAACCAACTACGACCCCTGGGCCTCACCCGAACGGGAGGATTTGCCCAAACCAGCGGTCACAGCCAACACAATCCCCACAACCAGTTGCCCGGCACCGAGGAACTGTAGAAACCCATCAGAGGTCACCAACAGGAAAACGCCCACAAAAGCAACGAACGCGCCGATTAGAGCATTTAGCAACCGGCCTCTAGACACAGAACCCAACTCCCAAGCAGAAACGATCCGGGGGGGTAGTGAACGTAACAAGACCCCACAGGCCCAGCAACCAGGCTCATGGACCATCCCTGGTTCTGCTGAAGCACCCTGGTTTCGACTCGCGGCTAGACGCTGTCCGCCGGGTCGTCGTCGGAAGGGCAACCTCAGACCCGAGTGTCAACGATGTCCTGAGACTCCCGAGATGACAACTACACCCCACGGTCGGCGGTTTTCCGGCGCCCGCTAGTCCGCCCGGAACCGGCCGTTTCCGAGGGGCCTGTGAGGCACTCCCACGATGGCTGACGAGACTGTTGCGTGCTATCGACCCGAAGACCAGGCTGGGCTCGCCGCTTTGGTGAACGATGTGCATGCTGAGTTTGGGTTCGCCCACGATCCGGTCTTGGATGCCGACCTGGAAGATCCTGGAGCTCACTACAGTCACGTTCTTGTGCTCAGGAAGGACGAGGAGATAGTTGGATCCATTGCGTTGACCCAACCCATCGACGGCGCGGTCACGATCAAGCGCATGTATCTACGACCCTGGCTGCGAGGGCAGGGCTGGG
>JBMDWZ010000191.1:0-8228 GCA_048594865.1 Beutenbergiaceae bacterium | reverse complement strand
GCCGATGGACACAGCAAGGTCGATCCAGACAACAACGCCGATGGACACAGCAACGCCGCAGCCAACAACAGCGAGCAAGCCAAGCCCGACCAGGACGCGACCCAGCCAAACCCGCAAACCTCAGACCTACGGGCAAAGACCAACACCGTCGCCGGCAGTTTCCAGCCTTCCTGCCTAACCTCGGACTCCGGCCTGCTCAAGCGCACCGTCCTCATGTGGCAGGGCCCGCCCGTAGACCTCGATCGGCGCGCACACGTTCAGCACTTAACGCTCGTCCCCGAAGCAATAGGCCAAACGGATCTCGGCCGGTTTCGCGGCCGCGGCAACTGCCTGTCGAGCAGGACCCGGATCCACCGCCGTAGCGACCGGCCTCGTGCGCGCCCATCGCACCCCGAAACAGTGAGAGATCGTTTCGCCTCCAGCACGCCCATGAGGCGCGTGCCGATCAGCCGATGCAGGTTGGGCGGGCGAGTCAAACGAAGTGAACGCCAAGCTCGCAACGCCGATTGATTCCCGACGCTCTCCGGAGAGCCAGCAGGGTGCCGGGCAAGTTCAGCACGCCCAGCACAGCGCCCGCCAAGTTCGGCATCCCAAACCGCTGACATCGGCCGATAGGAGGAGTACAAAGGAAGGTACAACTTCATCGACGGAGGGAACCCACGCGCGAGTGGTCCACGCATAGGACCGGGCGAGCGGGCAAGCCCCGTAGCGACCCACACACAGCTGCACGCTTGATACCCCACCTACCCGATGACGTCGGCGATGGCGCTCCCGTTCCCGGGGCGCCATCGTTCGGTGCGAGTGTTTCCCTCCAGCGGCGTGCCAACTGCGGTTCTGGGGGCGCTGTCGATACGGTGATTGCGACCCTGATCATCGGAGGAGGCATTGTGAGCACCGACGAAACCCGCGGCAACGACCGCGATCTTGGTGGTGCGGACCCCGACGTCGCGCCGCCCACCACCCAGGCCGGATCAACAGCCGGTCCGCTGCCCGACGTCCCCGAGTCCGATGTACCCGGTGACGCCAACGAGACGGTCGTCGACGAGCCCATGTCCGACGACGTCGCAGGCGAACCCGTTGCAGCCGACCCCGCTGCGGGAGAACCACTCGCAGACGAATCAACGGCTAGCGACGCCGACTCCGGGCCGCTTGAAACCACCACCATCGACGCCGACCAGTCGGCCGATGCCTTTGCGACCGAGGCTCAGCCGCTGAGCTCCGAACCTCAGCGGGACGAGCCTCTGACTGACGACCCTTCCGCCGCTGATGACCCTTCCGCCGCTGACGACCCAGCGCCGGTGGACCATCCAGCCGACGATCCGGCACTGGACGCCGCGACTGGCGACGCCGCCACCAGCGACACAGCAGACCCGGCCCCAGTCGACGACCCTGCGCTGCAGCGCCCCGAGCCGCTGGATGCTGACGTGCCGGACGGAAACGACCCCACCGTCGTCGCGCCGATTCCACCGCGACAGTCGGGCACTGGCGACGACCCGGTCGACGGCCTCGATGTCCGCGACGGCACCGACCCTGATCTAGCCGACTCCGATCGAGCCGACTCCGACCTGGGTGACTCCGATCTAGGCGACCCCGATCTGGACGACAACGCGCTGCGTGACGAACGCGCACGTCGATTCGGCCGCTTCGGACGTTCGGGCGGCGCCACCGTGGAACCCGAGGACGAGGTCGCCCCCGAGGGTGGCCCGGTCTCCTCCACCGCATCGACCACCGCCCTGCCCGCCGAGGACGGCGCCACCCGCACCATCGGTGCCGATAACCCGCTCGCGGCCGACGCCGAACAGACACAGGCGCCCGCCGCTGCCCCGGCACCGGTTCCGGCGCCCAGGGACGAACCAGCAGAGCCGGTCATCAATACCGAGGACCCGTTCGCCGACTGGGACGACCCGCCGCGCTCCCGCGCCGCGTCGCACTGGTGGGTGATCCTGATCTCGCTGATTTTCACCCCGGTCGCCTGGTATCTGCTGACCGACGGTTCGGTGCGCTGGGTCAACTCCCGCGAGTTCTCCCCCGACGCGATCAATATGGCCGCCGTTGTCGAGCTTGCCGGTGGTCTGTTCTTCCTCATTGCGGTGCTGATCGCCGCCCGTTGGTCATCTGTTGGACCGATCATCGCGGGCAGCATTTCCACCCTGATCGGAGCGGCCTTCATGGCCGTCCCACAAATCGTTGAGGAACTACTTGCCGACTACGCCGCCGACGTCTTTGGCCGCCTGGGTCAGTTCGGGCAGAACGTGTATGACCATCTGCTCATGGATGGCAACGCCGGCCGCCTGCTGATGTACGGCGTCGTGCTCATCATGGTGGGCGTCATCTCCCACGGAGCTCGGCGCCAAGGGCGCCGCGAAGAACGCCGCCGCGCGGCCGCCGAAGCCCTCTAGGCTCACGCGCCAGCACGCACAACCACGTAGAACCCCGTAGAACCGGCAGAACCGGCAGAACCCGGACAACCCTGACAACCCAGCACAACCCCGCGAAACGCCGGTCACACCGACTCACCTCCTGCAGGCCAGGTGTGGCCGGCGTTGCGCATTCTGCGCCCAGGGGTTCTAGGCTGGTCATCGGACGTGCATCACTGAGGCTGCCAGGAGGCGACGATGACCGAGGAATCGGCACCAGCATTCGAAAACCTACTCCGCGAGGACCGGAACTTTCCCCCGAGCGAGGACTTCGCTGCAAACGCCAACGCGACGCAGCAGTTGTACACGAAGGCCGAATCCAACCGCCCCGAGTTCTGGGCCGAACAGGCCCGCGAGCGCCTCACCTGGGACACCCCGTTCACCGAGACGCTCGACTTCTCCGAGGCACCCAAGGCCCGCTGGTTTGCCGACGGCACCCTCAACGCCGCCTACAACGCCGTGGACCGCCACGTCGAGGCCGGCAACGGCGACCGGGTCGCCCTGCACTTTGAAGGCGAGCCCGGCGACACCCGCACCCTGACCTACACCGACCTGCAGCAGGAGATCAGCAAGGCGGCCAACGCCCTGACCACCCTCGGCGTCAGCACCGGTGACCGGGTGGCGATCTACCTGCCGATGATCCCCGAAGCGGTCATCGCAATGCTGGCCTGCGCCCGGATCGGGGCACCGCACTCGGTGGTCTTCGGAGGCTTCAGCGCCGACGCCCTGCGGTCCCGGATCGACGACGCTGAGGCCACCGCGGTCATCACCGCCGATGGTGGATTCCGCCGCGGCAAGCCCTCCGCACTGAAGCCCGCCGTCGATGAGGCCCTGGCCAAGAACGGGGGCGGCTCCACCGTCCGCAACGTGCTGGTGGTGCGCCGCACCGAGCAGGAGGTGGATTGGACTGAAGGTCGCGACATCTGGTGGCACGAGGCCCTGGAGGCCGAGAGCGCCGAGCACACCCCGGTTGCTGTCGAGGCCGAGCATCCGCTGTTCATCCTGTACACCTCGGGCACCACCGGAAAGCCCAAGGGCATCCTGCACACCACCGGCGGCTACCTCACCCAGGCCGCGTTCACCCACTGGGCAGTGTTCGACCTCAAGCCCGAAACCGACGTGTACTGGTGCACCGCCGACATCGGCTGGGTCACCGGCCACTCCTACGTCACCTACGGCCCGCTGATCAACGGTGCCACCCAGGTGATCTACGAAGGCACCCCAGACACTCCGCACAAGGGCCGCTGGTGGGAAATCGTGGCCAAGTACGGGGTCACCATCCTGTACACCGCCCCCACCGCCATCCGCACCTGCATGAAGTGGGGCGAGTCGATCCCCGGCGAGCACGACCTATCCTCCCTGCGGGTGCTGGGCAGCGTCGGCGAACCCATCAACCCCGAGGCCTGGATGTGGTACCGCCGGGTGATCGGCGCGGACCGCACCCCGGTGGTGGACACCTGGTGGCAGACCGAGACCGGCGCCATCATGATCTCCCCGCTCCCGGGAGTCACGGCCGCCAAGCCGGGCTCGGCCCAGGTGCCGCTGCCCGGGATCAACGCCCAGGTGTGGGACGACGCCGGTCACGAAGTGAACGCCGGCGGCGGTGGGTACCTCGTACTGGCCGAGCCGTGGCCCTCGATGCTGCGCGGCATCTGGGGCGACGACGAGCGGTTCAAGGAGACCTACTGGTCCCGTTTCCCAGACACCTACTTCGCTGGTGACGGCGCCAAATACGACGACGACGGCGACATCTGGTTGCTCGGTCGTGTGGACGATGTCATGAACATCTCCGGGCACCGGCTGTCCACCACCGAAATCGAGTCGGCACTGGTATCCCATGAATGGGTCGCCGAGGCCGCCGTCGTCGGAGCCGCCGACGACACCACCGGCCAGGCCGTGGTGGCATTCGTCATTCTGCGAGGCGACGCCGTGGAGCGCGCCGATGAGGCCGGCGAAGGCGAGGATGTGGTGGCGGTGCTGCGCAACCACGTCGCGAAGGAAATCGGCGCCATCGCCAAGCCGCGCTCGATCCTTGTGGTCCCCGAGCTACCCAAGACCCGCTCGGGCAAGATCATGCGACGCCTGTTGCGGGATGTGGCCGAGAAGCGCGAGGTGGGAGACGTGACCACGCTGGCCGACTCCTCGGTCATGGATCAGATCTCCAGCGGCATGGCCGGCTCCTCCGGATCGGACTGAGGACGGCTAGGCCGATCGGACTCACCACTACTAGGCCGATCGGACTCACCACTACTGCCCCTGGCGGCGCGGGAGGAGCGACCCGCGCCCGCCAGCCAGTAGCCTGCTGGGCGTGAGTGACCCCGATATCGTGCTGCGCGCTGGGCCGTGGCAGCACCGGATGATCTCCGCCAATGGCACCCGCATCCACGCCGCCCTAGCCGGTCCCGACGACGGTCCGTTGGTGGTACTCCTGCACGGGTTCCCGCAGTGCTGGTTCGCCTGGCGCCACCAAATCCCCGAGCTCGCAAGCGCCGGATACCGCGTCGCGGCCCTGGACCTGCGCGGGTACGGGGCCTCGGATAAGCCACCGGGCCGCTTCGACATCCCCGTTTTGGTAGACGATGTGGCCGGAGCGATCCGATCTCTCGGCGCGGCCAGCGCCGTCGTCGTCGGACATGGTTTGGGTGGGCAAGTGGCATGGTCGATGCCCGCCCTCGCACCCGGGACCACTCGCGCGATCGCGTCGCTCGGCGCCCCGCACCCGGTGCACTTGACGTCGGTCGCCACCCGGGTGGCCCCGGCCGCCACGCTGCGGTGGCTCGCTCGCATCCAAGTTCCCTGGTTTCCCGAGCGTGCCATCACCTCTGGCGAGATGGTCTCCACCGTGCTGCAGCGGTGGGCCGCCCCCGGCTGGGAGCCCGAGCACACCGACCTGTACACCGACTCGATGCGGCTGCCCTTCAGCGCCCACTCCGCAATGGAGCAACTGCGCTGGCTGGTGCGCTCCACTCCGCGCTCCGACGGCCGCGCCTACCGCGCCAAGCTGCGCGAACCCATTAACGTGCCGGTGTTGTCACTGCACGGCAAAGAGGACCAGTACCTACCCCCCTACGCTTGCAGGCGAGATCATGAGTTGGTGGCCGCGAGCTTCCAGCGGGCAGTCTTTGATGGTGCAGGGCACTTCCTACCCGAGGAAGCCGCCGCGGGTACCACCAAGGTGCTGACATCGTGGTTGGATCGATTGCCAGCCAGCGGCGCAACTACCTGAAAGACCACTCGCCGTGGGCGCAATGAATGCCGATTCTGCGCGTCAATGGCACACTGTGGAATACGTCACAACGAGGAGGAACATTTAATGGACGAGGCTGTAGTCCGTTCGGCGCCGCTGTTTGCTGAGCTGAACGATGAAAGTTACTCGGCTGTGCGGGCCCAAATGACCGATCTGACTTTCCGTCGCGGAGAGGAGATCTTCCAGGAGGGCTCCCCGGGTGATCGCCTCTACATCGTGGCGTCCGGCAAGGTGAAGCTGGGTCACACCGCACCCGACGGGCGCGAACACCTACTAGCCATCCTCGGACCCGGTGAGATCCTCGGTGAAGTCTCCCTGTACGACCCGGGGCCACGGACCGCCACCGCTACCGCGTTGGCCACCACCGAACTGGTTGAGCTGGGACACAGTGAACTCCTGAGGGTTCTCGACGAGCGCCCGGAGGTATCCCAGCACCTGCTGCGGTCGTTGGCTCAGCGCCTGCGCCGCACCAACAACAGCCTGTCTTCGCTGATCTTCTCCGACGTCCCCGGACGCGTCTCGCGCGCGCTGCTGGACCTCGGCCGGCGCTTCGGACAACCGACCGATCACGGCGTTCGCGTCACCCACGACCTCACCCAAGAGGAACTGGCGCAGCTGGTCGGCGCCACCCGGGAGACCGTGAACAATGCCCTGGCCGAGTTCTCCTCCCGCGGCTGGCTACAGATGCACGGCCGCAGCGTCACCCTGATCAACATCGAGAAACTGCGCCGCAGAGCACGTTGAGGTGGGCCCAATGACAGCCTGGGACGCAACGGCGCGTCCCAGGCCCATCACCGGCTGAGTTGTGCCTGGTGAGTTGCCGGTCCAGTTTCGAACCGGCTGAGGGTTACCTCGTCGCGAAGACGAACTCCACTTCCACAGGTGCGTCCAGTGGCAGGGCTGCCACGCCGACGGCGGAGCGAGCGTGCGGGGTTCCGAACAACTCTCCCAGTACGTTCGAGGCGCCGTTGATCACACCGGGCTGGCCGGTGAAGTCCGGAGCCGAAGCCACGAAACCGGTCACCTTGACCACCGCGGTCAGATTGTCCACGCCGCCGGCCAAGTCCGCGGCCGCGGCCAGGCCGTTCAGGGCACAGACCCGGGCCAGGTCCAGGGCGGCGTCCGGCTCGACTCCCGCGCCGACTTTTCCGGTGGCGGGCAGTTCGCCGTTGACCATGGGCAATTGGCCCGAGGTGTAGATCAGATCGCCGTACTGCACCGCAGGCACATAGGCACCCACGGGGGCGACGACCGTCGGCAGTTCGATTCCCAACTCGGCCAGACGTGCGGAGATGCTCATGCGCTCTTCTCCCGCTTGAGGTAGGCGATGAGGTTGTCGGTGCCCGAGGGCCCGGGGACCACCTGCACCAGCTCCCAACCGTCGGAGCCCCATTGGTCCAGGATCGCCTTGGTGTTGTGAATGATCAGCGGAATGGTTGCGTATTCCCACGTAGTAGCCATGACTGAATCCTAAGCCCGGCGCATAGCCCTACGACGGCTCGGTACGGGTCGCCGTCGCAGGGCCCGGGCTAGTTAGCCACCGGCTCCCACCGGTTAGGAGCTTGCGGCGCGGGAAACTGTGCGCCTATTGCGTCCCAGCCCCCATCGCTGACCCAGCAACAGGTCCAGGTCGGCACCATCCAGCCCCTCGAGTACCTGCGCCCAGGAGTCCACTTCCGGGGTCCTGCGCAACAGCGCTCGACGTTCTCGTTCGGTCAATCCACCCCAGACACCGAACTGAATTCGGTTATCCAGAGCATCGGCTAGGCACTCGGTTCGCACCGTGCAGGAGAAACAGATCTCCCGTGCCGTCCGCTGCGCAGCCCCCTGCACAAATAGGTCATCAGGGGACTTCTGGGCGCAGGCTGCCTGCGCCGTCCAACTTTGGTCGATGTCCACACTCATCGCTTGGCCTCCACATCGAGGTCCGACGACCCCCACCGTCGCTGCTTTACCTGTTCTTGAGAACTTAGTTGACTATGGCATGGTTTGCCAACCCCAGTTCCTTGCCGAGTCATCGCGAAACGGACACATCCGCTTACAGACCCACCGGAATCGGCCACGTAGTCTAGGACCATGGCCAATTCTTCACGTCGCGGCGCTCGAGCGAGCAATCCGGCGCAATTGCTGTCGCTATTCCTGGCGTTCATCCTGGCCGCCACCGTTGGTGGCGTGCTCGCTGCGGGCCTTGCGGTCCCCGCCGTGACATCGGTGGGTGCGATGGCTAACGCCGGCACCAAGCTCTTCGACGATCTGCCTACCGAGCTCGGCAGCGAGGAACTCTCCGAGCAGTCTCGGATGTACGCCAGCGACGGCAGCCTGCTCGCTACGTTCTACGCCGAGAACCGGATCGTGGTGTCGATCGATGACATCTCCGACCAGATGAAGGAATCTGTGGTGGCCGTCGAGGATCACCGCTTCTTTGAGCACGGCGGCGTGGACCCCGAGGGCCTGATGCGCGCCGCGGTCACCAACCTCAGCAGCAGCCAGGTTCAGGGCGGGTCAACCCTGACGCAGCAGTATGTGAAGAACGTCCTCATCGAAGCCGGACGAATCTCTGGCGA
>JBMDWZ010000190.1:0-5559 GCA_048594865.1 Beutenbergiaceae bacterium | reverse complement strand
CATCGGTAAAACCCCAGGTAGAACCGCCAGGAACACCAAGAACCCCACTGTGAGGAACCAGCCGATCTCATCGGTCACTCGGGTCATGGGGTTATCCCACGGGTCGCGACGCACGGTCCCACCTTCCTTGGTGCTCTAGGTCCGTGGGCACACTATCGCCCTCATTATCACCCTTTTCATCGCCCCGGAGGCATGGCCCAACCCACGGCCAAACCGACGTCGAAAACACGGTTCGCAACTTTCGGGCCAGAGTCAACAGGAGCTTGTCGATACACCCGGAACGAGACCCCCTCGACCGCCCGAAGCACCCCGAGCGGGTGTCGAGCTACGCAGCCAACCCTTGATCGCCGTCGTCCACGGTTTGATAACTTTCGCGCATCAGTTGGGCGTTGAGCGCCGAAAGCAGCCCGAGAATTGTTGACGACGAAGCGCCAGCCAAAATAGAGTCTGCTGCACCGGCGCCGTTTCGTCGGAAACATCGAAAGTTTCGATGGTTGTAGACGTCGGAGGGCCCAATGTCGGGACACGAATCCACCTCGACCGCTACCCAACCCTGGCAAGACCAGAGTGTGCCTATGGAGCAGCGGGTCGAGTTCCTCATCGAAAACATGTCGTTGAGTGAAAAGATCTCTCAGCTCGTGGGGCTCTGGGTGGGCCCCGATTCCTCATCGGGTGGCGTGGCGCCGTATCAATCCGACATGACCAAGGAAGCCCTGGTGTGGGAGGACGTCATCGCCGACGGCCTGGGCCAGTTGACTCGCCCCTTTGGCACCGCCCCGGTTGACCCGACCACCGGCGCCAACGCGCTGGCGAACTCCCAGCACCAGATCATGGACGCCAACCGGTGGCGCATCCCGGCGCTGGTTCACGAAGAGTGCCTGGCCGGCTTCGCGGCCTGGAAGGCCACGGCATACCCCATCCCGCTGACCTGGGGCGCCACCTTCAACCCCGAACTCATCGCCCAGATGACCCGGCACATCGGCGGTGCCATGCACACCGCGGGAGTGCACCAGGGCCTGGCTCCGGTGCTGGACGTCACCCGTGACTACCGGTGGGGGCGCACCGAGGAGACCATCAGCGAAGACCCCTACCTGGTGGGCACCATCGCCACCGCCTACGTCAAGGGCCTCCAGGAGGCCGGACTGGTCGCCACCCTTAAGCACTTCGCGGGCTACTCGGCATCCAGGGCGGCGCGCAACCTCGCCCCGGTGTCCATCGGGCCACTCGAGCTCGCCGACGTCATCCTGCCGCCCTTTGAGATGGCGCTGATGCAGGGCGATGCGCAGTCGGTGATGCACTCCTACACCGACCTGGACGGGGTGCCCTCGGCGGCCGATGAGGACCTGCTGACCGGCCTGCTGCGAGACACCTGGGGCTTCACCGGGACCGTCGTTGCCGACTACTTCGGTGTCGGATTCCTGCACAAGCTGCACGGGGTGGCTGGCACCGAGGCCGAGGCTGCACACCTGGCGCTACGCGCCGGAGTGGACGTGGAACTGCCCACCGTGCACTGCTATGGCCAGCCGCTTAGGGACGCGGTCGAGAACGGCGAGATCGACATCGCCCTCATCGACCGGGCACTGCGCCGGGTGCTGATCCAGAAGGCCGAACTGGGCCTCCTTGATGCTGAGTACGACCCGTACGCCACCTTCGACGGCGATCTGAGCTTCGACGACGAACACGGTGGCGACCTCGCCCTGCAGATTGCCCGCGAGGGCGTGGTGCTGCTGTCCAATGACGGTTTGCTGCCACTGGACCTGGCCAGCGAGCAGGTGGCGGTGATCGGCCCCCGTGCCGATGACGCGCTGTCGATGCTCGGCTGCTATTCCTTCCCCGCGCACGTGGGCGTGAAGCACGAGGGCCTCCAGATGGGTATCGACATCTCCACCGTGCGCCAGGCGATCGCCGATGCCACCGGTGGGCGAGCCACCTTCGCTGCCGGATGCGGCGTCACAGGAGATGACACCAGCGGCTTTGACGAGGCAGTGCGGATCGCGAGCGAGGCGAGTGTGGCCGTCCTGGCCGTCGGAGACTCCTCCGGGCTGTTCGGCCGCGGCACCTCCGGCGAGGGCTGCGACGCCGCCGACCTACACCTGCCCGGTGTGCAAGAGGACCTCATCAAGGCCGTCCTGGACACCGGCACGCCGGTCATCCTGGTGCTGCTCACCGGCCGGCCGTACGCAATCGGCGAGTTCGCAGACCGCGCGGCGGCGACCATCCAAGGCTTCTTCCCCGGCCAAAAAGGCGCCCAGGCGATCACCGAGATCATCACCGGTGCCATCAACCCCTCCGGCCGGCTGCCGTTGGGCATCCCCCGGCACGCCGGGGCCCAGCCCGGCACATACCTCACCGCCATGCTCGGCGCGAAGTCCGGGGTCTCCAACATCGACCCCACCCCGGTGTTCGCATTCGGCCACGGGCTTTCCTACACCAGCTTCGACTGGGACGGCGCGGCCGTCAGCACCAACGAGGTGCCGATCGGCTCGCAGGTCGAGGTCACCGTTGAGGTAACCAACAGCGGCCAGCGCGACGGCGTGGAATTGGTTCAGTTGTATCTGCACGATCCGGTGGCGAAGGTCGCCCGACCGGTGCAGCGTCTGATCGGCTACGCCCGGGTGCCGTTGGCCGCCGGTGAGTCCACGCGGGTGGCCTTCACCGTGCACACCGACATCGCCGCCTACTCCATCCGGGGCGGGCGCCGGATCGTGGACCTCGGTGCGCTCGAGTTGCGGCTAGGCAAATCCGAACAAGACATCGTCGCGGCGCTCCCGGTGACCTTCACCGGCACCGAGGCGGACGTGGACCATACCCGCACCCTCAGTGTTCCCGTCAGTCTGACGAGCCAGAGCTGATCCGAGGTGATGGACGATGCACATCGATTCAGCACCCGGCGGTGGTAGGCTCGCGTCGAAACTTTCGGTGCCACGAAAACGAGGGCCAGTGAGCGACGACGCAGCCTCCTCAACAAAGGTGGAAACGGGCGCTGCCAAGCCAACAATCGCGGCGATCGCAGAAGAGCTAGGGCTCTCGATCCCCACGATCTCCAAGGTGATCAACGGCAGGCCAGACGTTGCCGCGGGCACCCGCGCCCGGGTCGAAGAAGCCCTCGAACGGCACCAATACCGCCGTCGTCGTTCCAGCCAAGGCGCCGGACCGCCGTTGCTAGAACTGGTTTTCCACGAGATGGACTCGGCGTGGTCGATGGAGATCATCCGCGGTGTGGAAAACGCCGCAGCCGAAGAGCAGGTCGGCGTCGTCCTGTCCGCCCTGGGCGGCAAACACCGGCCCAAGCAGGCCCTGCTGGATGCGGTAGTGGCCCGCCGGCCCCTAGGCGTCATCCTGGTGCTCTCCAGTTTGAGCCCCACCCAGCGACACCAGCTGGAGAGTCGCGACATCCCCTTCCTGGTCCTGGACACCGACGGCGAACCGCCGCACGGGGTGCCCACGGTCGGATCGAACAATTGGAGCGGTGGCCTCACCGCCACCCGGCACTTGATCGAACTTGGGCACAGCAAGATCGCCGTGATTTCCGGCCACATCGATGTGCTGTGCAGCCGCGCGCGCGTCGATGGGTACCGCAGCGCGATCGAGCAGGCCGGGGCCGTGGTGGACCCCTCCTTCATCCGATATGGCAACTTCTCTGTCGAGGCCGGCTACCGATACGGCATAGAACTCCTCTCCAGAGACGACCGACCTACCGCGATCTTCGCGGGCTCCGACACCCAAGCCCTGGGCGTGCTGCGGGCGGCCTATGAGTTGGGTTTGCGGGTGCCCGATGACCTGTCGGTGGTGGGCTATGACAACATCCCGTTCACCGCGTGGACCCAACCGGCCTTGACCACGGTCAACCAGCCGCTGCAGGAGATGGCCGCCACCGCCACCCGGATGCTGATGCAGATCGCAGGCGGGCAGCACCCGGTACACCAGCGCATCGAGCTGGCCACCGAGTTGGTGGAGCGCAACTCCACCGCGCCACCGGCGAACTGAGGCCCAGCGCCTCACCGCCGCTCCCAGACCCTGCACCTTCCCTCGCCGAGCGGATCGGGCCGCTGCCGCGAGTATTGATTGCCGTCCCGTTC
Source organism: Beutenbergiaceae bacterium (assembly GCA_048594865.1). Classification (GTDB taxonomy): domain Bacteria; phylum Actinomycetota; class Actinomycetes; order Actinomycetales; family Beutenbergiaceae; genus CALKWS01. Next base: position 1,480 of record JBMDWZ010000190.1, on the reverse strand, counting down.
CGGCGTGGGTTGGTGCGCAGCGGGTCCGGTCCTGCGGCAGAATGACAAGCCAGCCGAAGGCGGCGTGTCATGCCCCCATTCGGTGTCTGGCCCCACCGAACGACAGGAACCGATCGATGAGCTCCCCGAGCGTCAGCTATTCCATCACCGTCCGCTTGGACTTGCCGGCTTCGCCCTCCGCGGTGAGCCTACTGACGACGGCGGTGGAGCAGGCCGGCGGTGCCGTCACCGCGGTTGACGTCTCCGCGTCCGGTCCGGACCGGTTGCAGGTTGACCTCACCTGCGCCACCGGCGGTGAAGATGACGCCCAAGCGGTGGTCAAGGCACTGGGTGACGTGGAGGGTGTGAAGATCGGCCGGGTGTCGGACCGGACGTTCCTGGCGCACCTGGGCGGAAAGATTGAGATCGAGCCGAAGATGCCGATCCGTCACCGCGATGACCTGTCTTTGATCTACACCCCGGGAGTAGGCCGGGTGAGCAAGCAAATCGCCGAGCACCCCGAAGACGCTGCCCGGCTGACCATCAAGCGCAACACCGTGGCCGTGGTCACCGACGGGTCGGCGATCCTGGGGCTCGGAAACCTCGGCCCGCTGGCCGCCCTGCCGGTGATGGAAGGTAAGGCCGCACTGTTCAAGCGGTTCGCCGAAATCGACGCGTTCCCACTGTGCCTGGACACCCAAGATGTCGATGAGATCGTGCGGACCGTCAAGGCCGTGGCCCCGGTGTTCGCCGGGATCAACCTGGAAGACATCTCCGCACCCCGGTGCTTCGAAGTAGAAGACCGGTTGCGTGCCGAACTGGACATCCCGGTATTCCACGACGACCAGCACGGCACCGCCATCGTGGCGCTGGGCGCCCTGACCAACGCCCTGAAGGTAGTGGGCAAGAACCTGGAAGATGTGCGCATCGTTCAGGTGGGCGCAGGAGCCGCCGGATCCGCCATCTTGAGGCTGCTGCTCGCGGCCGGGGCACGCGACGTCGTCGTGGCCGACGTCGATGGGATCGTGCACGCAGAGCGCGAAAACCTCGATCCTTCGCTGCAGTGGGTGGCCGAGTCGACCAACCCTCGTGGGGTGCGCGGCACCCTGTCCGATGCGATGGTCGGCGCCGAGGTGTTCATCGGCGTCTCGGCCCCGAACCTACTCTCCGAGGACGATGTCGCGGCGATGGCGCCGGGCTCGATCGTGTTCGCGATGGCCAACCCGATCCCGGAAATCGACCCGGCGATCGCGGCCAAGCATGCCGCGGTCGTCGCCACCGGACGCAGCGACTTCGCGAACCAGATCAACAACGTCCTCGCCTTCCCCGGGGTGTTCCGCGGCCTGCTCGATGCGCGCTCGACCCGGATCACCAACGAGATGCTGATCGCCGCCGCCCACGCCCTGGCGCAAGTGGTTACCGATGAGGAACTCAACGCCACCTACATCGTGCCCAGCGTGTTCCACTCCGCCCTGCACACCACGGTGGCCAAGGCGGTCCA
>JBMDWZ010000019.1:0-5597 GCA_048594865.1 Beutenbergiaceae bacterium | reverse complement strand
AGGCTTCCAGCTCATCGGCGGCCATCGCGAACACGTCGGCGTCGGTGCCATCGGAGAGCACCACGGCGTTCTTCTCCACCACCCGCTTCAGGGCACCGAGGTCATCGCGGAGCCGGGCGGCGCGTTCGTAGTCCTGTTCCGCGGCCGCCTGCTTCATTTCACGCTCTAAGCGCCGTTCGAAGGCGCCGGTCTTGCCGCCCATGAATTCGCAGAAGTCCTCGGCCAGGGCCCGGTGATCGGCTTCGGAGATTCGGCCGACGCACGGCGCCGAACACTTATCGATGTACCCGAGCAGACAGGGTCGGTCCGATGCCTTGGCGCGTTTGAAGACCCCGGCCGAGCAGGACCGAATCGGGAACACCCGTAAGAGCAGGTCCACGGTCTCGCGGATGGCCCAGGCGTGGGAGTAGGGCCCGAAGTATTTGGTCCCGGGGCGTTTCGCCCCCCGCATCACCTGCACCCGCGGGATCGTCTCGGCCATGGTGACCGCGAGGAACGGGTAGGACTTGTCGTCCCGGTACTTCACGTTGAAGCGGGGGTCGTACTCCTTGATCCAGGAGTACTCCAGGGACAGCGACTCGACCTCGGTCGACACCACGGTCCACTCCACCGATGAAGCGGTGGTGACCATCCGTTGGGTGCGCTCGTGCAGCGCCGCGACATTCCCGAAATAGGAGTTCAGCCGCGAACGCAGATTCTTGGCTTTGCCCACATAGATGACCCGGCCGTGCTCGTCACGGAAGCGGTAAACACCCGGCGATTCGGGGATCTCCCCCGGTTTGGGGCGGTAGGTCGATGGATCAGCCACATCTCCACCCTAGTTCGGCTAGCGTTGATTAATGGGATTGCTACACACCTACTCCGTCAAAGTGGACTGGACAGGTGCTGGCGAGGCGGGCACGTCAAGCTACACCTCTTATGACCGCGATCATGTGGTCTACCTGGGCGATAAGCCCCCGTTGCCGGGTTCGGCAGACCCCTCTTTCCGAGGCGACGCTGATCGGTACTCCCCCGAGGAATTGTTTGTGGCTTCGCTGAGTCAATGCCACATGCTGTGGTTCCTGCACCGGGCCGCGATCGCCGGGGTGGTGGTGACCGGCTACCACGACCGCGCTACCGGGACCATGCGCGTGGAGACCGCGGGGGCGGGCCAGTTCACCGAGGTCACGTTGCACCCTCAGGTGACGGTCCGCGATGAGGTGAGCGATGAGCAGATCGCCGACCTGCATCAGCAGGCCCACGATCACTGTTTCATTGCCCGTTCGGTGAACTTCCCGGTGCGGCACCTGCCGCTGACGACAGCTCGTGAACCGGCAGGTGCCTGACGTGCGTCCTGCTTGAGGGTTAGCCGCTGGCCTTCGCCTTGGCCTTGCGCCGGGCGCTGCGAGCCTTGGGCCGCGAAAGCTCGGCGACTGCCGTGACCGGTTTGGTCTGCGCGACCGCATCGGTCCCCACCAGTTCGGCAATGAACGTCCCGGTGTGAGACGCGGCCACCCCGGCCACGTGCTCCGGGGTTCCGGTGGCGACCACTTGGCCGCCGCCCTTTCCACCCTCGGGGCCCATGTCGATGAGCCAGTCCGCGCTCTTGATGACATCGAGATTGTGCTCGATGACCACCACCGTGTTGCCCTTCTCCACCAGTCCCTGAAGCACCACCATCAACTTGCGCACGTCTTCAAAGTGCAGGCCCGTGGTCGGTTCATCCAGGACGTATACGGTGCGCCCGGTGGACCGTTTCTGCAGTTCCGAGGCCAGCTTCACGCGCTGCGCCTCACCGCCGGAGAGCGTCGGGGCGGACTGCCCCAGCCGGACGTAACCCAGGCCAACGTCCACCAGTGTGGTCAGGTGCCGCGCGATCGCCGGTACCGCGGCGAAGAAGTCCGCGGCCTCGGTGATCGGCATGTCCAGCACGTCGGCAACGGTCTTGCCCTTGTAATGCACTTCCAACGTTTCCCGGTTGTACCGGGCACCGTGGCACACCTCGCAAGGCACGTACACGTCGGGCAAGAAGTTCATCTCGATCCGCAGGGTTCCGTCACCGGAGCAGGACTCGCAGCGGCCGCCCTTGACGTTGAAGGAGAACCGGCCCGGGGTGTACCCGCGCACCTTGGCCTCTTCGGACTGTGCGAACAGTTTGCGCACGTGGTCCCACACGCCGGTGTAGGTGGCCGGGTTGGATCGTGGCGTGCGCCCGATCGGGCTTTGGTCCACGTGCACCACCTTGTCCAGGCTGTCCAGACCGGTGACGCGCTTGTGCCGTCCAGGGACGTTGCGGGCGCCGTTGAGCTCATTCGCCAGGACCTTGTACAGGATCCCGTCCACCAGGGTGGACTTACCCGAGCCGGACACTCCGGTGACGGCGATGAAACACCCGAGCGGGAATGACACGGTGACGTTGTCCAGGTTGTTCTCCCGGGCCCCATGCACGGTGATCTGGCGCTTGGGATCTGGTTCGCGCCGCACGGCCGGCAGTGGAACGTCGCGGCGCCCGTCGAGGTAGGCGCCGGTGACCGATTCCTTGACCTTGAGCAGGTCGGGGTAGTTACCCGAGTGCACGATGTCCCCACCGAGCTCGCCGGCACCGGGGCCGATGTCCACGATCCAGTCGGCGGTGCGGATGGTGTCCTCATCGTGTTCCACCACGATCAGGGTGTTGCCTAGGTCCCGCAGCCGGGTGAGGGTTTCGATGAGGCGCCGGTTGTCCCGCTGGTGCAGCCCAATGCTGGGTTCGTCCAGGACGTACAGCACGCCCACCAGGCCCGAACCGATCTGGGTCGCTAACCGGATTCGTTGCGCCTCACCGCCGGAGAGTGTCCCGGCAGGCCTGGACATCGACAGGTAGTCCAGGCCAACGTCCAGTAGGAAGCCGAGCCGGGCGTGGATCTCCTTGAGTACCTGGCCGGCGATCGCCGCTTCGCGCTGGTTCAGTTTGAGAGTGTCCAGGAACTGCTTGGCCTCATTGATGGGCAGGTCGCACAGGTCGGAGATGGAGATGTCCCCCACCCGCACTGCCAGCACCTCGGGCTTTAGCCGCGCGCCCTTACAAACCGGGCACGGCACCTCGCGCATGAACTCTTCGTAGCGCTCGCGCGACCAGTCTGAGTCGGTTTCGGAGTGCCGGCGCTCAATGAACGCGATGACGCCCTCGAAGCCGGTGGAGTAGGACCGTTCCCGGCCCCAGCGGTTGCGGTAGCGCACGTGCACCTTGTGGTTCTTGCCGTGCAGCACCGCGTCCTTGGCCCGTTTCGGCAGGGCCTTCCACGGGGTGTCCATGGAGAATTCGAGTTCATCGGCCAAGGCGGTGAGGACCCGGTCGTAGTACTGCGAGGAATTCGCTGCCCACGGCGCCACGGCGCCCTCGGTCAGGGTGAGGTCCTCGTCGGGCACCACCAGGTCCGGATCCACCTCAAGGCGGGTTCCGATGCCTGAACACTCCGGGCACGCACCGTAGGGGGCGTTGAAGGAGAACGTCCGCGGCTCGATCTCATCGAGGCTGAGCGGGTGCTCGTTTGGGCAGGCACGCTTCTCGGAGAACCGCCTGATCCGCGCGGGGTCCTCAGCGTCGGCGTCGACCAGTTCGATCAACACCAGGCCCTCGGCGAGCCGCAACGCGGTCTCCACGGAGTCTGTGAGCCGCTGGCGAATGTTGTCCCGGATCACGAGCCGGTCGATGACCACTTCGATGTGGTGCTTGATGTTCTTTTCCAGCGTGGGCGGGTCCGACAACTGCACCGTCTCGGAGTCCACACGAGCGCGGGCGAAGCCTTGCGCGCCAAGGTCCTTGAACAGATCGGCGTACTCGCCCTTGCGCCCGCGGACCACAGGCGCCAGCACTTGGAACCGAGTGCCCTCCGGCAACTCCCGAAGCTGATCAACGATCTGCTGCGGGGTTTGGGCGGTGATCCGCTCATCGCAGACCGGGCAGTGCTGCGTCCCAGCACGAGCGAAGAGCAGCCGCAGGTAGTCGTACACCTCGGTGATGGTGCCGACCGTGGACCGCGGGTTGCGGTTCGTGGACTTCTGGTCGATGGACACCGCCGGTGACAGTCCCTCGATGAAGTCCACATCGGGTTTGTCCATCTGCCCCAGGAACTGCCGGGCGTAGGCGGACAGAGATTCGACGTAGCGCCGCTGCCCCTCGGCGAAGATGGTGTCAAACGCAAGCGAGGACTTCCCCGATCCAGATAGCCCGGTGAAGACGATGAGCTGGTTGCGGGGTAGGTCGAGGTTGACGTTACGGAGATTGTGTTCGCGGGCACCGCGAACCAGGAGCTGTTCGGTCACGCTGGACATGGTAAGCCGACCCACTGACATCACACAAACGTTCGAGCAAAATCGGCGTGGCCCAAGTGACTGCGAGACCGCCTACCGCCCAACTCACGCAGCGTTTAGGGTCACCTTATGGCCGTGGACTCACGACTCATCGAGAGAATCACTCAGGACCTGGCGGATGCTGGCGACCCGGAGCGCGCCGCAGCACAGCAGGCCTACATGAAGTCGGAGATGCCGTACTTCGGCATCACCACACCCCAGCTGCGCAGGCTGCTCAGGCCTCACTTGGCCACCTACTCCCCCGGCAGCCGCGCGGATTGGCAGGACACCGTCGGCCACCTGTGGGACCACGCGAGCCACCGAGAACTGCGGTATGCGGCCACCGGCCTGGCCGCCCACAAGGCGGCCGCCCGGTGGCGCGATCCGGAGTCCATGGACCTGTGGCGTCATCTCATCATCACCGGCGCCTGGTGGGATCACGTCGACGCGATCGCCTCCACTTTGGTTGGCGAGGTGCTCGCGAACTATCGCCCGCAGACCACCGGCCTGTTGCGGGACTGGGCCCACGATGAGGATCAGTGGATCCGGCGCACGGCGGTGCTGAGCCAGTTGAAGCACAAGCAGTCCACCGACGTCGACCTGCTCGCGCACGCGATCGACGCCAACGCCGCGGACCCCTCGTTCTGGCTGCGCAAGGCGATCGGGTGGGCGTTGCGCGAGTACGCCAAGACCGACGCCGCGTGGGTGAGGGCGTATGTTGGATCCCACGACCTTTCTCCGCTCTCGCGACGTGAGGCCCTGAAGCACGTGGGCGCGGCGGACAGCTAAGGAGCCTCGATGACGTTCGTACCCGGGCACGTGCAGCCCGCAGGCCCAAGCGCGGTATGGGACTTCCCGAGCGCGCAGATCCGCAAGGCCTCGGTCTCCGAGCAAGACAACAACGCCTACCTGCTCACCGACAAGTCCAGTGGCTCCTCGCTCCTGATCGACGCCGCCGATGACGCCGCCCGAATCAGGCAACTCCTTCACGAGCCCGACAACGCAGGAGACGTCACCGGCGTCGTCACCACCCACCAGCACTGGGATCACCGTCGGGCACTGCCGCAGATCATCGAACACACCGGGGCACCCGCCTTGGCCGGTGCGCCAGATGCCCCTGCGCTGGATGTGACCGTGGACCGCGAGCTGCATCACGGGGACACCATCGACGTGGGCGACCAGCAGGTCCAGGTGATCGCCCTGCGCGGGCACACGCCTGGATCGGTCGCCCTGGCATGGACCGACCCCGCGGGCACCAGCCACATCTTCACCGGCGACTCACTCTT
>JBMDWZ010000189.1:0-1584 GCA_048594865.1 Beutenbergiaceae bacterium | reverse complement strand
CAAGCGGCGCAGCGAGCACAAGTTTTGACTCAGCCTCATAACGACCGGCGCGGGCGGTTGGAAGTTTGGCCCTAAAGCGGGCAGGCTAGGAGCGTGACTGACGACTCCGCATCCCAAGGCGCACCCCAGGACGCGGAGGCTGTTGAACCAGCACCGATGGTCGAGGTCATCGAAGACCTCGAACAGAACCTCACTCAGGCACCGCTACACCTGCAGACCCCGGGTGTACAGGACGCCCGAGCGCTGCGCGACCGCCTCGTTGCCCAGGTGCGCAACCACCTGATCCCGCGCTTGCGTGAGGTCGCCGCACCGGTGCTCGTCGTCGTCGGCGGCTCCACCGGGGCCGGAAAGTCCACCCTGGTGAACTCGGTGGTCGGATCCGAGGTGAGCGAAGCGGGCGTGCTGCGCCCCACCACCCGCCAGCCGGTGCTCACGATCCACCCGCTGGATGAGAACTATCTGCAGGGTCACCCGGTCACCGAACTGGCCGACGTCGTCACCCATGAAGAGGTGCCGCGCGGCTTGGGCCTGCTCGATGCCCCCGACCTGGACTCTGTGCAGGCGTCCAACCGGGAGATCGCCCAAGAACTCATCGAACTCGCGGACCTGTGGGTATTCGTCACCTCCGGATCCCGGTACGGCGATGCGGTGCCCTGGACCCGGCTGCGCGAAGCCCGCGACCGCGGCCTGTCGCTCGCGGTGGTCCTCAACCGCATCGATAGGGACGCGCTGATCCCCGTGCGCCGCGACCTGTTCAAGCGGTTGGAGTCCCAAGGATTCGGTTCGGTACCGTTGTTCGTGATTCCCGACGTCGGCCCGCACGAGGGCGTCTTGGATCCCGACTTGGTCGGGGAGTGGGTGGCGTGGCTCAAGGTACTCGGCGCCCAGAGTCAATCCCGCGCGATCATCGCCCGCACCGTTCGTGGCGCGTGGCCCTCACTGCGCCGCGATATCCAAGAGGTGGCCACCGCCGTCGAAGCCCAGCGCCGCACCGCCGTCGCGCTGCGCGGCTACGTGGTCAGTTCGGTGCGCTCGATCGCCGATCAGACGCAAAAGGATCTGACGTCCGGCTCGGCCGCCAACGGTGCCCCGACCACTGAATGGCTCGCCTCGGCTAGCTCGGGAGGCGCGCTCGCGCCACTAGCGGGCACCCCGTCTGGCCTGCGCGAACGGTGGCAAGCCCGCCGCTCGGCGCCACAACGCGCTACCGCGCTGGAATCGCTGCGAGCCTCCTGCCTCGATGCGGTCCGCTCGATCATCGACTCCTCGGCGCAGGCCGCCGAGGAAGGCGCTCGACGCGCCTTGCGAGAGGCCGTCGCCGGCTCCGACATCGAGTCACTGGTGCCCAGCGACGCCGCTGCCCGCGCCGGACGGCTGGACACTTTGGTGGCCGAATGGCACACCGAGGCCACGCGCCGGTGCGTGGAGTTGGAATTGGCGGCCCCGCAAGTGGCCGTGGACGCCGATGGTGCAATCGCGTTGGTGGAAGCCTCGGCGATCGGGCTGGACGGGGCTCACCGCGCCGTCACCCGGCTCTTTGGATCCCGCGGCACCGTCGCGGCCGATGAACTCGGCCAAGCGTTG
>JBMDWZ010000188.1:0-4208 GCA_048594865.1 Beutenbergiaceae bacterium | reverse complement strand
GGAAACGACTGGTGGGTCGAGGGCATCTATGACTAACGTGCACGTCGCGGTTCCGCGAAGCCAGGCCGGTCATTCAGGTGCGCGGCAGCGCCGGGCAGGTCGTTCAGGCGCGCGGCAGCGCCAGGCCGGTCGTTCAGGTGCGCGGCAACGCCAGGGTGAAGGAGTTTCCCTCGGCGGTGAACCCGAGCCGTTCGTAGTACGGCGTCGCCAGCGCTGGGGAGGTGACGATCTTGCCGAGCCCGCGTCCCGCGAAAACCCCGCGGGGGCCGAACACGAACTCGCCCGGGCTCAGGTCGCGGTACGGGGGAGTGACGTAGTCAAGCAGGATGTGGGCGGTGTCGTGCTCGATGCTGGCCAGCACCACCCCGATGGTTTCATCGCCGCGCAGCACCAGGTGGGCTTCGGTGCTCTCCGCGACGAGGGTCGCGTCGAGGTCGAGGGTCGGATTGAAGTGCGCAATGTCCTCGCGGTGCCGTTGCAGCACGTGCGCCAGGTACGGCTCGTCAGTGCCGACCTGAACGACTTCGTAGTGGGCCGGACTGTGCCGAGTGCTGGCCATCCGCACCAGGTAGAAGATGTTGATCGCGGCCAACACCACGTTGAGTCCGACCATTGGCCACACGCCCACGACGGCGTTGTAGGCGATCAGCACGAAGCATCCCGCGAGGTTGATCAACCGCAGCCGCCAGATCACCGTCTGGAGCAGTGAGATGACCAGAACGCCGGAGCCGACCCAACCCACGATCTCCCACCACGCCATGGTTGGAGAGGGTACCGGCTCGCGCCCGTCAGATGAGACTTCTGCGGTCGCTTTGGGTAAGCGAGTCGCAGCTGCCAGAGATGAGCGCGGTGTGGCCGCTGTGGATGAGCAAACCAACGCTATGGGGCCAATGTCAGAGGGTCCCTCTACGATAAAACACATGTACGCAAGTCGAGTGGATGGGACCGTACCCACCGGGCAGATCGCCGGGTGGTTGGAGTCCATGCGCCATCTCGACCGTGACGTCACCAACACCGAACGCATCGACCAACTCCGCGCGCTCGAAGAACTGAAAGCCGCGGCTGCCGCGGCCCAAGCGCGCATCAGCGTCGACCTCCTGCACGCCACCCGGGCACATCGGCAAGCGCAAGGGATCCCCGCAACCGAACAGGACCGCGGAGTGGGTCAGCAGATTGCCCTGGCGCGTCGGGAATCGCCCGCACGCGGTGGGCGCCACCTCGGCTTCGCGACCGCCCTCACCGAGATGCCGCACACCTCCAGTGCGCTGACCGATGGGCACCTGAGCGAGTGGCGCGCCACTTTGCTCGTACGTGAAAGTGCGTGCCTGAGCCGGGAAGACCGGACCGCCTTCGATAGCGAACTCTTCAATGCCGGAGCACTCGATAGTGCCGGCAATACCCCCATCGACGGGCTCGGGGACCGGGCACTGGTCGCACGGGCCAAGCAGGTGGCGTATCGACTGGACGCGCAATCGGTGATTAAGCGCGCCCGGCATGCGCAAAGCGAGCGCCGGGTCAGCATCCGACCCGCCCCGGACACGATGACCTACGTCACCGCGCTTTTGCCCGTTGCTCAAGGCGTCGCGGTTTACGCGGCGCTGACCAAGGACGCCGATTCGGCTCGGGCCAGCGGCGATGAGCGCACTCGAGGTCAGGTAATGGCCGACACCATGGTGCAGCGAGTCACCGGACAAGCCGAAGCCGACGACGTCCCGTGCCAGGTCCATGTGGTCCTCACCGATCGGACGCTGCTGCAGGGCGAGGATGAACCCGCGCAAGTTCCCGGATACGGGGTGGTACCCGCGCAATGGGCGCGTGAGCACATCAGCGGTTCAAAGAAGCTGTGGCTGCGGCGGTTGTACACCGCCCCGAGCACAGGTCAGCTGGTCGCGATGGAGTCCACCGCTCGAAAGGCGCCCAAGGGACTCGCGAACTTCATCGATATACGCGATGGCAGCTGCCGCACGCCATGGTGCGACGCCCCCATTCGGCACCGGGATCACGTGGTGGCTAGCGCTGCCGGTGGTGACACCAGCGCACAGAACCTCCAGGGACTGTGCGAACAGTGCAACTACACCAAGCAAGCCCCCGGCTGGCAGGCGCGGGCGATGTCCACCTGGGACGAACATCGGGTCGAGGTCACCGCCCCTACTGGGCATCGGTACCGATCCTTGGCACCGAGTCTCCCGCGGGGCAGTCTTCGGCAAGGCACCGGACCGCCCGCGACCGTGCACATCCTGGACGTGCATCGCGGTAGCGACGTGGAACGGTCGATGGCTGTTGCGTTCGGTGAGTTGCCGAGGGCCGGCTGATGGGCGCGCACGCGGGGAGGTTGGATCACCAGTACGCGGAGTTACACGCGCACTCGGCTTTCAGTTTCCTCGACGGCGTGAGCCAGCCCGAGGAACTCGCGATCGAAGCATCGGGTCTGGGGCTATCGGCGATGGCGTTGACCGATCACGATGGCCTATACGGCGTGGTCCGGTTCGCCCAAGCGGCGAAGGCCTTGGAGTTACCAACTCTGTACGGCGCCGAGCTGGGTTTGGCGGACCAGCACCTGCTGGCGCTGGCGCGTGGACCAGAGGGCTACCGGCGACTCTCAAGAAGTATCGCCCGCGCGCACCTCGATGGTGGCGTCAAGGGTGAGCCCAACTACGCCATGGGGGAGTTAGCGGATCTTGCTGCAGGTAATTGGTTGATTCTCACCGGCTGCCGTAAGGGAGCGGTGCGCCAAGCGCTCGAACCGGAACCCGGGCGCTTCGACATGGCTGCTGCCGGGCGTGCGCTCGCCGAACTCACCGACGCTTTCGGGCGTGAAAACGTGGCCGTGGAGATCACCGACCACGGGTCGCCCTGGGACTCGGTGCGGTGCCAGGCGTTGGCGGACTTAGCAGAACAAGCCAAGCTGCCGCTGGTCGCTACCGGGGCCGTGCATTGCGCTCGCCCGGACCAGCAGCCCCTCACCGATGTGTTGGCCGCGCTAGGCGAACGCTCAACCCTGGAAGACATGGACTCCCGGCGTCCGCCGTCGCCCTTACACCTTCGTGGTGCAGCGGAGATGTTCGCACGCCATCGTCGCCACCCGCAGGCGGTAAGAAACAGCGCACGGCTTGCTGCGGAGTGCGCCTTCGACCTCGACCTGATCGCCCCGAACCTGCCGCCCTACCCCGTCCCACCCGGGCACACCGAAGCCACCTGGTTGCGAGAGCTGACCTACCGGGGTGCGCTGCAACGGTATGGCCCGCCCGAGCGGCCCAAACATAAGAACGCCTACGCCACCATCGAACGCGAACTGCGGATCATCACCGACCTGGGTTTCCCCGGATACTTCCTCATCGTGCACCAGATCGTGCAGTTTTGTCGGGAAAGGGGAATCCTGTGCCAGGGCCGTGGTTCGGCGGCCAATTCCGCTGTCTGTTTCGTGCTCGGGATTACCGCCGTGGATGCCGTTCAGCACACCCTGCTGTTTGAACGGTTCTTGGCCCCCGGCCGATCCGGTCCGCCCGATATCGACATCGACATCGAATCCGCACGCCGCGAAGAAGTGATCCAGGACGTCTACCAGCGCTATGGCCGAACCCACGCGGCACAAGTGGCCAACGTGATCTCCTACCGTCCGCGGATGGCGGTGCGAGACGCCGCCCGGGCATTTGGCCACGACGTTGGGCAACAAGACGCATGGTCCAAGAGCATCGAGCAGTGGGGCAGCTTGGGGGAGCGCGAAGGGATCCCCGATCACGTGCTCACCATCGCGGAGCAGATGCTCCGCCTGCCCCGGCACATGGGGATCCACTCCGGGGGGATGGTGCTGTGCGATCGCCCAGTGATCGACGTCTGCCCGGTGGAGTGGGCTCGGATGCCCGGCCGCACGGTGCTGCAGTGGGATAAGGACGACTGCGCCGACGCAGGCCTGGTGAAGTTCGACCTTCTGGGTTTGGGCATGCTCACCGCCCTGCGTATCGCCTTCACCACCATCGGTGAGGTGGAAGGGGTCGATGTCGAACTGCACTCCATCGGCCAAGAGGACCCGGCGGTCTATGACCTGCTGTGCGCCGCCGACACCGTTGGGGTGTTCCAAGTCGAATCTCGGGCGCAGATGGCCACGCTGCCGAGGCTGCGGCCCCGCAAGTTTTACGACATCGTCATCGAAGTCGCCCTGATCCGCCCCGGGCCGATCCAAGGCAACTCCGTTCACCCCTACATCCGCC
>JBMDWZ010000187.1:0-1879 GCA_048594865.1 Beutenbergiaceae bacterium | reverse complement strand
GATTGGTCACGATCTACGACCAATCGGGCGCGCTCGGGACTGGATGGTGGGCGCCGGGGATATCAGGTGAGGAGCGCAGGGAGGCTAAAGCCACCCGTTGCGTTGGGCGAACCTGGCTGCCTCGACCTTGGTCGTGGTGCCGGTCTTGCCGATCGCAGAGGACAGATAGTTGCGCACGGTCCCGGGAGACAGGTGCACGTTGGTGGCGATCTTGGCCACCGGGACACCCTCCAGGGCCTCGCGCAGCACGTCGCGCTCCCGGTCGGTGAGCGGGTTGGATCCACCGGTCAACGACTCCGCGGCCAGGCTCGGGTCCACCACCCGCAGGCCCTGATGTACCCGGCGTACCGCCTCGGCGAGCTCGGTCGCGGGGGTGTCCTTGACGACGAATCCGCTCGCCCCCGCTTCCATCGCACGGCGCAGGTAACCGGGCCGGTCGAAGGTGGTGACGATCAAGGACCGGATGCCCGGTGCCTGGCTGCGCAGTTGCTCCGCGGCCGTGATCCCATCCATCCCCGGCATCTCAATGTCCAGCAAGCACACATCCGCCTGGTTGCTCTTAGCTGCGTCCAGTACCTCATCGCCGCGTCCCACCTCGGCCACCACGGTGAGGTCGGACTCCAGGGCTAGCAGCGCGGCCAGGGCGCCGCGAACGAGGGCCTGATCGTCAGCGAGTAGCAGCCGAATGGGGTTATCGGACATGGTTGGGTTCGCTTTCCTAGGCTGTGCGGTGGGGTGCGGTAGTCGGTCCCTGCTCGACGACGATTCCCGAGTTGGCCTCGGGTGTCCCGGTGGGATCCGTTGTCGCCTCGCCGTCGAGGTCGCCATCGTCGGTGCCGCCGCTGGGCCCCTCGCCCTGATCGCGATCGTCTTCCTGCGCGGCGGTGCTCGCGAAGGTGACCGTGACCGTCGTCCCCTGAGCGCCGGTGCCGGAATCAGCGCCGGAATCGTCACCGGAGTCGCCGGCAGTGTCTGCATTGTCTGCGAATTCGACAAAACCGCCCGCGCTGCGCAGCCGCTCTCGCATTCCCCGCATTCCGTTACCTGCCTCCGAGGCACCCAACCCCACGCCGTCGTCGGCGACGCTCATCCCGCGTTCGGTGAAGGTGACCACGCAGCGGCTGGCCCCGGAATGGCGCAGCACGTTCGTGATGAGTTCGCGCAGCACCCAGGCCAGCACCACCCGGTGGCGCGGGTCCACCTCGCTGATGTCGGTGGGGATGTCGGCGGCGATCCCGGCGTCCTCCAGGGACTCGCGGCCTCGCTCGATCTCCTCACCGAGCCGCGCGATTCGCAGGCCTGAGACCGTTGCCCGGACCTCGGCCAGCGCCTGGCGGGAGAGGGTCTTGATCTGGGCGATCTCCGCCGTGGCCCGCTCCGGGTCGAGTTCAACGAGGCGTTCGGCGAGCTCGGCCTTGACCGAGATCACGGTGAGGGAGTGGCCGAGCACGTCGTGCACGTCCCGGGCCATCCGGTCGCGTTCCTCGATGAGTTTGCGTTCGTCCTCGCGCGCTTCATGGCGCTCGGAGCGTTCGGTCAGCACCCGCACCGCTCCGGCGGCCACGCTCACCGCCAAGATGATCAACACCAGCGAGCCGAGCTCGGCCATCGAGTCGGTGAAATACGCGGTGGCCGCCACCCCAAGGCTGACCGCCACCGCAAGTCCGCCGGCGATCGCCAAGGGCAATGTGAACATTCCTAGGGCCACCATGAACGGCGCAAATCCGACCACCCAGGGTCCCAACATCGGGATCTGGGCGATGACAACCAGCAACATCAGCGCAAGGTGTTGAGCGCCGATCCGGTTGACCGTGCTCCAATCGTTGGTGCGTCCAGTTCGGATGAACGCCACCACATAGATGGCCCCGTAGGCGAAGAC
>JBMDWZ010000186.1:0-11451 GCA_048594865.1 Beutenbergiaceae bacterium | reverse complement strand
AGCGATGAGTTGGCTTGTACCTCTGCCGGTGATCATCCCGCTGTTCGCGGCGGGCATCGCCCTGGCCCTGGCCAAGAAGCCCAAGGCCCAGTTGGCCGCCTCGGTCACCGCGCTGACGTCGGTGCTGATCATGGCCCTGGCGCTGGTGGTGATCGCCGACCGCGACGGTCCCCAGGTGGTCAACCTCGGTGGCTGGAGCGCCCCGGTGGGCATCTCCCTGGTCGCCGACCGGCTCTCGGCGCTGATGCTGCTGGTCTCGGCGGTGGTGCTCCTTGGGGTGATGCTGTACTCGGTGGCCCAGGGCCTCGCCGATGGTGACGCCGGAGCTCCGGTGGCGATCTACCACCCCACCTACCTGGTGTTGGCCGCGGGTGTGGCCAACGCGTTCCTCTCCGGGGACCTGTTTAACCTGTTCGTCGGGTTTGAGATCCTGCTCGGTGCCAGCTTCGTGCTACTGACTCTGGGCGGCACCGGGGCACGAATGCGCGCGGGATCGATCTACGTCGTGGTCTCGCTGCTGTCCTCGATCCTGTTCCTGGTCGCGATCGCGATGACCTATGCGGCCACCGGAACCCTGAACTTTGCGCAACTGTCGATCCGGCTCTCGGAGATCGACCCGGGTGTGGCCCTGGTGCTGCAGGCCCTGCTCCTGATCGCGTTCGCGATCAAGGCGGCGGTGTTCCCGCTCTCGGCCTGGCTCCCGGACTCCTACCCCACGGCCCCGGCCCCGGTGACGGCCGTGTTTGCCGGGCTGCTCACCAAGGTGGGCGTCTACGCGATCATCCGCACCCAGACGCTGCTGTTCGACGATCCCCGAATGGACAACATCCTCATGGTCGCGGCGATCGCGACCATGCTCATCGGAATCCTCGGCGCCGTGGCCCAGGACGACATCAAACGTCTGCTCTCCTTCACCCTGGTCAGCCACATCGGGTACATGATCTTCGGGATCTCGCTGTCCAACCAGCTGGGCCTATCGGGGTCGATCTTCTACGTGGCCCACCACATCACCGTCCAAACTGCGCTGTTCTTGGTGGCGGGTTTGATCGAACGGCGCGGTGGCACCACCTCCCTGGAGCGATTGGGCAGCCTGACCAAGGCCGCGCCTGCGCTGGCGGTGCTGTTCTTCGTGCCCGCGATGAACCTGGCCGGTATCCCGCCGATGTCCGGATTCCTCGGCAAGCTCGGCCTCATGCAGGCTGGCGTACAAGACGGCTCGGCCCTGGCGTACACTGCCGTGGCCGCCGGTTTGGCCGCCTCGCTGTTGACCCTGTACGCGATCATCAAGGCATGGAACAAGGCCTTCTGGCAGGACGCGCCCAAGCCTCTGCCGGATGCCACGGTGCCGCGCAGCATGTTCATCCCGGCCGCTTCGATCGCGGCGATCGGGCTGCTCATCACCTTCATCGCCGGGCCCCTGTACAGCTACACCGACGCGGCCGCCGAGGACCTGCGGGCCCAAGACCCGTACGTGAACTCGGTCCTGCCCGACGGCGAACGCGGCGAAGGTGAGTCGCACTTGGTGGGTGAAGACGAGTGAGTAACGAACGCACCGCCACCTCCCCCGCACCGCAGGGCCAGACGCACCACAGTGCCGAGGCCACCGCAGGCAAGGAAGGCATGCTCGCCATGTGGCTGGGCCGCTGGCCGATGGTGCTGTGGCTGACCGTCCTGTGGGTGCTGCTGTGGGGCGACCTGAGTTTCGCGAACGTGGTCAACGGATTCATCATCGCCCTCGGGCTGTTGGTGATCACCCCAATGCCCCGGGTCGGTTTCGAAGGCAAGATCAACTTCTTCGCCCTGGCCTGGTTGGCCATCAGATTCATGCTCGACGTCGTTCGCGCCTCCTTCCAGGTCGCGACCCAAGCGCTGCGCTTGGGTCACACCCCGCGCGGAGCGGTGGTCCGCACCCGGCTGCGCTCGGAGTCTGACCTGTTCCTCACCATCACCGCAGAGCTGACCTCGCTGGTGCCCGGCTCGATCATCGTCGAGGCCCACCGGCTCACCGGCACCATGTACGTGCACGTACTGGACCTGGAACAGACCGGCGGAGTCGAAGGCCTGCGCCGCATTGTGTCGGAGCAGGAGCGGCGGATCTTGTACGCATTCGCCACCCAAGAGGACCTGAAAGCCGCTGGGCTACCGCGCCGCCGCTGGTGGGGCGGCGGCCGTGAGGAGGCGACCTCATGAACCTAACCGTTGCCTGGATCTGCGGAATCATCCTGTTCGTTGCGGTGCTCATCGCCCTGCTGCGGGTGGAGCGCGGCCCGAGCATGCTGGACCGGATCGTCTCTTTGGACGTCGTCGTCGCGGCTCTGATCGGGACGGTCGCGTTGTGGTCTGCTGGCACCGGCCGTACCGACCTGGTGCCGTTGCTGACGGTGCTGGCCATCGTGGCGTTCGTGGCCGCGGTGACGCTCGCGCGCTTCGCGGCCAGTGAACCCGATGATGAGGGCCGCATCCTCAGCCGAGAGGAACTCGCCCAACTCGAGGCCGTGCGCCTAGAGGAGATTGAGGCCGAGTTGGAACAGGAGCGTGAGGGATGAATTGGGACCTCGTTCGCGAGATCGCCGCCTCCACGTTCTTCATCGGCGGTTCGCTTTTGGTGATGGTGGCCGCGGTGGGTGTGGCCCGCTTCCCGGACCTGTTGTCCCGGATGCACGCCGCCACTAAGCCGCAGGTGCTCGGCATCATCCTGATGATGCACGGGCTCACGCTGTCCCTCGGATCGTGGGAAGTGGAAGCCAAGATCATCCCGGTGATCGTGTTCCAACTCGCCACCGCGCCGGTCGCGGCGCACATGGTGGGCCGCGCCGGCTACCGGACCTCCAAGGTGCGCTCGGACCTGCTCGTGGTCGACGAACTCACCGAGGACCTCGCCGCCGCCCAGGCGCAGGCAGACCAAGAGGACCAGCAGGCCTAAACCCGCTGGTGCTCTTAGCTGGACGGCGCTGTGTTAGTTAAACGGCGCTCTGTTAGTTAGCCAGCGCTCTAGGCGCCAGCGTTACTTCTTGATGTCCCCGCTGGCGAGCCACTTGTTGGCGCCGCGATTGGCGTAGGACCGCGCGAGTGCCACCAGGGCCCCGGAGATGGCGGCGAACAGCACGATCTCGGCGAGGGGGAACTCGTCGTCGTTCTCATCGAGCGGCGGTTCGTGGCCGGTGACACCCTTCCACGCGGCCCCCAACACCTTGTTTGCCACCAGACCGGCGAGGATCGTGGCAACGGTCGTGATCACTTTGTTCACGTCAATCTCCTTCGTGTCTAGGATCCAGGGTATCCACTGCTGGCGCAGGCGCGAACTGGAACGCCCGCCGGTCCGGTCCAGGGGTGGCACGGCTCCGGCAACAGTCCGCCGTCTCACATTCTGTATTTATTGTCACGATCACGTCACGTAATTGCTTTCGGGTGGAACGTTCTGCCAAGGTTAGTAAGTCCTAACTAACTACGACACCAGGAGCGCTTGGTGAAATCCTCACGCCGCTTTGCCCTCGCGGCAGCGACGACCGCAGTGTTTGGCCTTGTCCTAGCCGGATGCAATGACGGCGGATCAGACAACGACACCTCCAACGGCGACGACTCGAGCGTCGACTCCGGCGAGGAAGCCGAAGAGTCCGAAGGGGCCCTGGTTCTGTACAGCGGCCGTGACGAGACCCTGATCCAGCCGATCATCGACGACTTCACCGATGAGACCGGCATCGAGGTGGATGTCCGCTACGGCAGCACCCCCGAACTGGCCGCGCAGCTGATCCAGGAAGGTGACTCCTCACCAGCAGATGTCTACCTGGGTCAGGACGCAGGCTCCCTCGGTGCGATCTCCGCCGAAGGAATGTTCGCCGAACTGCCTGCCGAGACCCTCGAGGTGGTCAGCGACGAGTACCGCGCCGAGGACGGAACCTGGGTTGGCCTCAGCGGCCGGGCCCGCATCCTGGCGTACTCCGACGCCTCGGTAGACCCCTCCGAACTGCCCGATTCGGTGTTTGAACTGACCGAGCCGGAGTGGGAAGGCCGTGTCGGCATCGCCCCGACCAACGCCTCGTTCCAGTCCTTCGTCACCGCGCTGCGCGTCACCGAGGGTGACGACGCAGCAGCGGAATGGCTGCAGGGTATGGCCGACAACGACCCGCAGATCTATGACGGCAACGGCGGAATCATCACCGACATCGACAACGACTCCCTCGATGTGGGCCTGACGAACCACTACTACATCTTCGGCACCGCCGATGAAGCTGGTGTGGAACCCGAAGAGCTGAACATCCAGATGCACTTCTTCCCAGGCGGTGACATCGGCGGTCTGCTGAACGTCTCCGGTGTGGGCATCGTCGGCGACTCCGCCGAAGGTGACGCCGTGGAACTGGTGGACTTCCTGCTCGGAACCCAGGCCCAAGAGTTCTTCCGCGATGACAACTCCGAGTACCCGGTAGTCGAGGGCATCGAGCCCGCCGGCCACCTGCCTCCGTTGGAGGAACTGGAGATCCCGGACATCGACCTCAACGACCTCGGTGACCTGCAGCGCACCGTCGAGTTAATCACCGAGGCGGGCCTGGCCTAATCCTCACATCTCGTCGAGCACTCACCGCCGTGGCCATTGTGGCCACGGCGGTTGTGCTCATTCCCCTGATCTACCTGGTCCTCACCACAGCCGAGTACGGCCTTGCGGCGTGGTGGGACCGAGTGGCCAGCGCCCGCGTCGCCGAACTGGCGATCCGGAGCATGAGCCTGGCCGTGGTGGTGGGTATCGCCTGCCTGATCCTCGGCGTAGGGCTTGCGGTGTTGGTCACCCGAACTGACCTGCCGATGCGCCGACTGATCGCGGTGCTAGCGGCGGTGCCGCTCGCGGTGCCCAGTTACGTGGCCGGCTTCAGTTGGCTGGCGGTGGCGGACCTGTGGGACTCCAGCACCCGATTCACCGGGTTCACCGCCGCGGCCGTGGTGCTCACCCTGTACACCTACCCCTACGTGTACCTGCCGGTGGCTGGTGCCCTGGTGTGGGCCGATCGCACCAGCGAGGACGTTGCACGGTCCCTGGGTAAGGGTCCTCTACGGACCCTGTGGACGGTGACCCTGCCGCAGATCCGCCCCGCGATCGCCGGCGGTGGGCTGCTGGCCATGTTCTATGTGCTTTCGGACTTCGGCGCGGTCTCGGTGCTGCGCTTCGAAACCTTCACCCGAGCGATCTTCACCGCCCTGAACGCCGGGTTCAACCGGCTCGGGGCGGTCAGCCTGTCCACCGTGCTGCTGGTGTTGACGATCATCATCCTGGCCGTGGAGTCCCGGTTCCGCCGCGCCGCCGCCGGGCCCAAACTCAACGCCCCACGCCCCAGCATCGCCGCCCCGCTGGGCAAGGGCCGGTTCGTGGCCCTGGCCGCCACCCTGGTGGTGCTGATCCCCGCACTGGGTGTCCCGGCAGCATCGATGGCGCGCTGGTTCGCCGCCGGCGTCTCCCGCCCCGGGTCGGTCCGGGCCGTGCTGGACGCCGCCTGGGGGTCACTGTCGCTATCCCTGGCAGGGGCGCTATTGACCGTGCTGCTGGCGCTGCCGATCGGGCTGCTCATCGCACGCAACCCGGGCCGAATCAGCGCCACCCTGGAGCGCCTGACATACGTGGCCTACGCGCTCCCGGGCGTCGTCGTCGGCCTGTCCTTGGTGGCCTTCGGGGTGGCCGCCTTCGGCTCCAGCTACCAGACCGTCTGGCTTGTCGCATTAGGTTATGCAACCCTATTCTTGCCCCTAGCGGTAGCGGCTGTGGCCGGTGCCGCAGCGCAAGCGCCACGGGGCTTGGAAGAGGTCGGTGAGTCACTCGGCCGGCCCCGCTGGTACGTCCTGTCCCGGGTCACGGTGCCACTCACGATGCCCGGGATCGGCGCCGGCGCGGCCCTGGTCTTCCTGACCTGTATGAAGGAGTTACCCGCAACGCTCATGCTTCGCCCCATCGGAACTGACACCCTGGCGACCCGGCTGTGGTCTGCCACGACCGGCCTTCGGTACGCCGAAGCCGCGCCGTACGCGGTGTTGTTGGTGCTGCTTGCGGCCATTCCGACGTGGGTGTTGGTTCGCCGCAGTGGCATCACCACCGCCCTGCGGCCGCAGCCCGTTGAGGCAGCGGGACGCGGTGATGGTCCGTCCGGCGGAGTCGGTCAGGGGCCGACGGCGTCCGGTCCGGTTGGCACCGACACGGCGGCTCCCGTCAGCACTCAGGAGGTGCTGCGGTGAACTCGGCCCTGGACATTCGAAACGTCTCCAAATCCTTCGGTTCGGTACGCGCCGTCGATGACCTAAGCATGCGGGTGGCGCAGGGTGAACTGCTGGCAGTGCTGGGCCCCAGCGGCTGCGGCAAGACCACGCTGCTGCGGCTGATCGCCGGGTTCGAGCGCGCTGATGCCGGGCAGATCGCGATCGGTGGCCGGATGGTCACCATGCCCGGCGTGCACTTGGCCACCCACCGGCGCAAGGTCGGAGTGGTGCCCCAGGATCCGTCCCTGTTCTCTCACCTATCGGTGGCCAAGAACGTGGCGTTCGGGCTGCCGCGAGGCCGGGCCCGGCGCAAGCGGATCGAGGAATGTCTGGAACTCGTGGGCCTGGGTGGCCTGGGGGACCGGATGCCGCATGAGCTCTCCGGGGGTCAACAACAGCGGGTAGCGGTCGCCCGAGCGCTCGCGCCCAAACCGCCGGTGGTGCTGCTCGATGAGCCCTTCAGTGCCTTGGACGCCTCGCTGCGTGCCGGGCTTCGCCGCGACATCCGCACCGCCCTGACCGAAGCCGGCAGCACCGCGCTGCTGGTCACCCACGATCAGAACGAGGCATTGTCGATGGCCGATCGGGTTGCGGTCATGCGCGGCGGTAACCTGCTGCAGATCGGTACGCCGGCGCAGGTGTACCGGGAGCCGAGCGATGGCTGGGTGGCCCAGTTCGTGGGCGATGCGATGCTGCTGCCGGTGCAGGCGCAAGGCACCTCCTACCGCTGCGCGCTGGGGGAGGTCGAAACCGCCGCCACGCCCACCAGCGGGCCGGTCAGTGAGGCCCTGGCGCTGGTGCGCCCCGAGCAGGTGCGGCTGAGCAACAACGGCGTCGGCGTGGACGCACGGGTGCGCCGAGTGGACTATCACGGGCACGACGCCGTCATCATCCTGGACCTGGACGAGGGCACCGAGGCGCTGATGCGCGTCATGGACGGGCCCGAGGTGTTCGCCGAACCCGGCGAGCAGGTGCGGGTGCGGGTCCAAGGACCGGTTCGGGTCTACGGCGGCAACGACGTCGGCGCCGGGACGTACACCCTTTAAAAAGGGGAACCAGCGACCCAGCCGCCGCGCCGTCGTCGTGCCCGTTTTTACTTGATCGCACCCATCGACAGTCCGCGGACCAGTTGCTTCTGCGCGATCCAACCGGCGATCACTACCGGCAGTGACGCGAGCACCGCGGCCGCGCACAGGCGGGCCAGGAACAGGCCCTCACTGGTCATCGTGGAGGTGATGAACAGCGGAACCGTCGGCGCCCGGCCGGCGGTGAGGTTGAGGGCGAAGAAGAACTCGTTCCACGCGAAGATCACGCAGATCAGTCCGGTGGCCGCGATTCCCGGTGCCACCATCGGCAACAGGATGGAGGTCAATTGTCGCCGCAAACCCGCGCCGTCCACCGAGGCCGCCTCCAGCACTTCGGCGGGCACTTCCTGCAGGAACGAGCGCATCATCCACACCGCGATCGGTAAGTTCATCGCGATGTACAGCACCATCAGGGTCCAGATGGTGTCCAGGACCCCCAACTGCCCGGCGATGAAGTAGATCGGCACGATCACCGCGACCACCGGCAGCATCCGAGTGGAGATGAAGAAGAACAACGCATCGCGGGTTTTGCCGATGGGCCGGATGGATAGGGCGTAGGAGGCGGGAATCGCCAGGGCGATCACGATCAGTGTGGACAGAGCCGTGGCGATCACCGAGTTCGCCAGGTACACCCCGGCGTCGGCGAACACCGCGCGGAACTGCTCCAGGGTGGGAGTGAAGAAGAACGTGGGCGGGTTGGTCGCGGCTTGGCGTTCCTCCTTAAACGCGGTCAGCACCATCCAGGCGATCGGGAAGAAGAACATCAACGCCAGCAGCCAGGTCAGGGCGGTGAGCAACGTGCCACGCACCCCGCTGGTGCGCTTGGCGCCGGGCGGGCTCGCGCCGGGACGTGCGGCGGGCTTGGCGGCCGGGGCGGTGTCGGTGGCGCTCACTTCTTCTCCTCGATGTCGAAGCTGCGGAAGATCAGTCGCAGGGCGAAGGTGGCGATGATGATGGTCGCGATGACCACCACCACACCCATCGCGGCGGCTTGCCCAATGTCGAAGCCCAGGAACGCCCGCTGGTAGATGTAGAACGGCAGGTTCGCACTCGCCGTCCCCGGTCCGCCGGCGGTCATCAGATAGATGTGGTCAAAGGTGTTGACCACGTAGATCGCGCCGAGCAGGATGCCCAACTCGATGTACCGGCGCAGTTGCGGCAGGGTGATCGAGGCGAACGTGCGCCAGGCGCCGGCCCCGTCCATGGCCGCGGCCTCCAGCACATCCTTGGGTTGGGCCTGCAGGCCGGCCAGGACCAGCAGCATCATGAACGGGGTCCACTGCCACACCAGGGCGATCAGGATCGAGGTGACCGGGTATTGCGAGGTCCAGTCCACCGCGTCCAGCCCAACCAGGCCGATCATCCAGTTCAGCATCCCGTAGTCGGGGTCCATCATCGCGATCGCCCAGAGCACCGCGCCGGCCACCGGCATGATGAGGAACGGGGTGATGAGCATGGTCCGCGCGATGCCTTGGCCCTTGAACGGGCGATCCAGCAGCAACGCCAGGACGATCCCCAGGAGCATCGCGGTGAGCACGCACCCCAGGGTGATGAGGATCGAGTTCCAGGCTGCGGTGCGGAAGGTGGCATCTCCGAAGATGTCGGCGTAGTTGCGCAAGCCCACGAATGAGTCCGATTCGGGGCGCAGCAGGTTGCGTGAGCGCAGGGAGAACCACAGCGTGGCCAGGAACGGGATCTGGGTGACGATGATCGTCAACACCAGTGCCGGCATCAGCGGCCCGCGCCTGCGCCACCCCTCGGCTCGCTCGATCTTGCGCAGCCGTGCTGCGTCGTCGTCGTCCTTTTTCGCCTGGTGAGACCGAGGCGGTGCCTGTGTACTCACTAGTCCTCCTGGTAGGTGACGGCGACGGTTTGGGCGAAGGATTGAGATTGCGACAACGCCTCATCCACGGTGATCTGACCGGCGATAGCGGCCGATATTTGTTGCCCCACCCGGGTGCCAAGGTCCTGGAACTCAGGGATGGCCACGAACTGGATCCCGGGGTAGGGCACCGGATTGACCATGGTGTTGTCCTGGGTGGCCTCGTTCATCGAGGTCAACGTGGCCTCGCTGTAGGCCTGGGAAACCTCGGCGTACTCGGGGATCTCATAGGTGGAGAGCCGGCTCCCTGGGGGCAGGCGCTCCCAGCTGATCTCTTCGCCCACCAGTTGGAAGTAGTCGGGGTGGGTCATCCAGGACACGAAGTCCCAGGCCGCCTCGGGGTTCTCGGTTGTGGAGGGGATCGCCAGGGACCAGGAGTACAACCAGCCCGCAGATTGGGTCTCTTCCACCGGCGCTGGCACGTAGCCGACGTTGCCCGCCACTTCCGAGGAGCTGGGGTCTTCGATCGCCGAAACCATCGAAGTGGCGTCGTACCACATGGCCGCACCGCCCTGCCCGAATCGGGTCAGGCAGTCACCGAAGCCCGCGGTCGCGGCACCGGGCTGGCCGTAGGTCTGCACCAGGTCCACGTAGGTGGTGACGGCCTCGTTCACCTCGGGTGAGTCGAGGCGGGCGTCCCAGTTGTCGTCGAACCATTGGCCGCCGTAGGTGTTGATGACGGTGCTCAACGGGGCCATCACCTCACCCCAGCCGGCCAGTCCTCGCAGGCAGATACCGGAGAAGTTATTGTCCGGGTCGTGTAGTTCCCCGGCAATCTCGCGAACCTCATCCCACGTGGGGCGATCGGGCATGTCGACGCCGGCCTCCTCGAACACGTCGGTGCGGTAGGCGAGGAAGGAGGACTCCCCGTAGAACGGCACCGAGTACAGGTCCCCGTCCAGGGACAACGCCTCGGCGACGCTGGGCACGAAGTCATCGGGCTGATAGCCCTCGGTGTTGTCGGCGAAGTCTTGGAGGTTGGTCAGCCACCCGTTCTCGGCCCACATCTGGGTTTCGTAGTTGGAGATCATCACCACGTCGAACTCACCACCGCCGGTGGCCACCGAGGCGGTGATCTTGGCTCGCGCCTCGTTCTCCGGGAGGCTGACGAACTGCACATCCACGCCAGGGTTTTGGTCCCGGAAGTGTTGCTGCAGCGAGATCGCGTCCTGCATCTGAGGATTGGAGACGATCGCGACCACGATTTGGTCACCCGATCCGCCAACGTCACCGGCGCCAGCGCAGCCGGCCACCAGTGCCAATCCGGCGCTCGCGGCCAGAGCAGATGCGGCGCGCCTGCGCCGGGATGGGCGCGCGCTACGCACCCGGTGGGAAGGTCCAGACATCCGTGTCCCCTAACGGCCAATCACCCCGGCGTCGCTGCCGGATGAGACTCACTGTAACTGTCGTGCTCGCCGCCCGCAGACTTTTGGGGCACACGCGTTTCGGGGTGTAAATTGAGGCGATACGACAGGGGAGCGCCTCGGCGCTGAGAGTGCGGCCAGCCGCAGACCCTCGAACCTGATCCGGCTAGTACCGGCGAAAGGGAGTCGAGTTTCTCTCCCGCGGCCACGCGCCACGGACCCCTTCTCACACCCGCTGAGGAGGAAGCATGACCAGCTTGACCACACGCCGTCGAACATCATTCGGCGCCATCGCAGCCGCCACCGCGCTGCTGCTCACCGGCTGCACCCTGGGTGCCGGTTCCGGTGACGACTCACCGACCGATGAGGAGGCGACGTCCGACGACGGTGCCGCGCAAGGCGGTTCCGGCGCTGAGTCCCAAGGGGTACTTCGAGTACTCACGCACGACTCCTTCTACCTGCCCGATGAGGTGATCGAGGCGTTCGAGGAGGAGTCCGGGTACACCCTGGAGTTCCAGGCACCCGGCGACGGCGGCGCGCTAGTGAACCAGTTGATCCTCACCAAGGACGCGCCCCTGGGCGATGTGGTCTACGGCGTGGACAACTCCTTCGCCTCGCGGGGGATCGGCGAGGGCATCTTCGCTCCCTACACCTCTCCGAGCTTGCCCGACAGTGCCCAGGAGTTCCTAGTGGACGGGGATGATGCGCTCACGCCCATCGACATCGGCGACGTCTGCCTGAACCTGGACGCCGAGTGGTTCGCAGACAATGACCTGCCGCAGCCCAGTGAACTCAGCGACCTCACCGACCCGGCCTACGAGGACCTGGTGGTGGTGACCAGCCCGCTCACGTCCTCACCCGGGCTGTCGTTCTTGTTGGCCACGGT
>JBMDWZ010000185.1:0-6901 GCA_048594865.1 Beutenbergiaceae bacterium | reverse complement strand
TGGCTGGCCGCACACGAGCAAGTCGATGAACAGCGCCTGAACATGTATGGCGGCTCCAAGGGTGGCGAGGCGGCGCTGCTGGTGGCCTCGCAGCGTGATGACCTTCGAGCCGTGATCGCCAACGTCCCCACTCACGTGGTGTGGCAGGGGCTGGATCTGCAGCGCCCGTGGCAGATGGGCAGCAACCCGATGTCCTCCTGGTCCTTCGGTGGCGAACCGCTGCCGTACACCGCGACGCCGTTCGTCAGCGGCGACCTGCGCGAGATCTATGACGCGGCCTTGGATGAGGGAGTGAACGAGGACTCATACATCGACATCGCCTCGATCGAGGCGGACGTGCTCGTTACCTGCGGCGAACTGGACTCGATTTGGCCCTCATGCACGATGTCGCAGGACATCGTGCAGATCGCTGGTAGCGACGGCCCGGACGTCACCGTGCTCGAATACCCCGACGGTGGCCATATGGTCCAAGGCCCGCCTTCGGAGCACATCCCCGACGAGGTAATGGAGCTCGGCGGAGGCACCGCCCAGGCCAACCGTGACGCCCAGGAGGATGCCTGGCCGAAAGTGCTGGATCACCTGAGTGAGGCCAACGAGACCACCGACTAGGCGCCTGCGCGCGGCTCGGCGTAAATGAGTGCGCCGGCCCGCTGCCGGGGACATACTTGCCGGCAGGGGCCGGCACTCGACTCGCAGCAGCGCAACGTTGGATTTAGTGTCGATTCCAACGTCGATGAGGAGGTGCGAGTGCTGGACTACCGCCGCAGTAGCCGCGCACGCAAACAGAGCTGGTTTGGGTCTAAGAAGTTCGTCAAGGTCGCCCTGAGCTTGCCGGTAATTCACTTTGCGATGCGGCTGATCGCGCGGCGGATTCCCGGGGTGCGAATTGGCCGATTGCCGGCGCCGCGGGGCGTCACCGAAGTCCAGGGAGTGGTCGACGGCGGCACGTACGTGTTGTTGGCCCCGGACCGTTGCGAGATCGCCAAGGAGCTGTATTGGGGATCGGGGCGCCGGCCGCAGGCGGCCGATGCCTTCGCGCTGGATCTGGTGGTCCGACTGGCCAAGGATGCCTCCACCTTCCTCGACATCGGCGCCTACACCGGGGTGTTCACGATGGCCGCCGCAGCGGCCAATCCCGGGCTCACCTCGCACGCGTTTGAGATCGTGCCGCCGGTGGGCCAGGCGCTCGCGGCGAACGTGGCGCGCAACGGCATCGGTCACCGCACCCACGTCCATGACACAGGGGTGGGCGACCCGGGTGCCACGATGCGAGTGCCCACCGACGACTCCGGTTCGGCGTTGCCGTCCTTCTACTCCTCCGACATGGCCTTCGATGAGGGTGCCGATGTCGGTTTCGTCTCCCTGGACTCTTTGACCGAGACGGTCGAGGAGCCGGTGGTGCTCAAGGTTGACATCGAGGGCGGGGAGGTGACGATGTTCCGGCATGGGCAACGCTTCATGGCCGCCCATGCCCCGGACATTCTGTGCGAGGTCCTGCCTGATGCCGACGCACCAGAACTCGAAGAACTGTTGACCCCGCATGGGATGCGCTTTTACGCCGTCGGCTCCGATGCAGTGCACCCGCGGCCACGCCTCGTGGCCGATGCCGCACACCGGGACTGGCTCTTCACTACCAAGGCACCCGAGGAACTCACCGCGTTGGGCATTGCGGTCAGTCAGGACTAACGCGCCGGGACGTTAGCGGGTTCAACGTTGGGCGGCGTCGTAGGCCTCGCGGTGGGCCTGCACCTGATCCATGTGGCCCTGGGCCCAGGTTCTGAGTTGGTTGGTCGTGGCCAGTAGCGAGCGCCCAAGGTCGGTGAGTGCGTAATCGACCGTGACCGGCACACTCGGGGTGACCGTGCGGCTGATCAGGCCGTCGCGCTCCAACGAACGCAGCGTCTGGGTGAGCATCTTTTGGCTGACCCCAGCGATCGTGCGCGCGAGTTCGGAGTAACGCAGGGACGACGGCGGTTCGGAGTGAGCGCTCGCCTCACCACCGAGGGCGCACAGGATCAGCACCACCCACTTGTCCGATAGCCGGTCGAGGAGCTGTCGGCTGGGGCACAGCGCCAAGAAGGCGTTGTAGGCGTCGGCGGCCTGGGCGCGGGCGGTCGCGGCGTCTGTGGTGGTCATGGTCCGTGCCTTTCGAATGCGGTGCTGCTTGGTGCGCTGGCGCGCGGTGAGGGGCGTGCGGTGAGGGGCGTGCTGGTGCGTTACGCACTCGCAAGTGCGTACTTCCCAGTGGAGAGTTGCTCTCCAATACTGGTGTACGGGTGATCTGTTGTCACCTCCCGCGATTCTCGCCACGAAAGGCACGTCATTGACCACGTCCACGAACTCGACTGCACCCCGATCCGTTGAACTTCCCGGCGGCACTTGGAACCTGGGGGACCGCACGGTCACCCGGTTCGGTTACGGGGCGATGCAACTCGCCGGCCCTTGGGTGATGGGTCCGCCGGCTGACCCCGAGGGCGCCGCCGCAGTGCTCCGCGAAGCACTCGAACTCGGAATCACTCATATCGACACCAGCGATGCCTACGGTCCCCGGGTCACCAACGAGCTGATTCGCCAGGCCCTGCACCCCTACCCGGATTCCTTGGTGCTCGCGACCAAGGTCGGCGCGCGGCGCGATGCTCAGTGCGGGTGGCCAACTGCCCGCGAGCCGCACGAGCTACGCAGCCAAGTTCACGACAACCTCGTTGCCCTGGGCGTTGAGCGCCTGGACCTGGTCAATATGCGCATGGGCGATGCCACCGGACCTGCTCCCGGGTCGATCACCGAGGCCTTCGAAGTGCTGGCCGAGCTACAGCGCCAAGGCCTCATTCGGCACCTCGGCGTCAGTAACGTCACCGCCGAGCAGGTTGCCCAGGCCCGGGAGGTGGCGCCGATCGTGTGCGTGCAGAACATGTACAACCTGGCCCACCGCCACGACGACGCACTGATCGATCAACTTGCCGCCGACGGGATCGCCTATGTGCCGTTCTTCCCGCTCGGCGGGTTCACGCCACTGCAGGCCGATGCGCTCACGGCGGTTGCGGCTCGTCTACAGGTGAGCCCGATGGGTGTTGCGCTGGCGTGGCTGCTGCAGCGTTCGGAAAACATCCTGCTGATCCCGGGCACTTCAAAGGCCGACCACTTGCGGCAGAACATCATCGGTGCCGGCATTGAACTCTCGCCGCGGGACGTGGCCGAATTGGATGGGATCGGCCAGGGGTAGCGCTCAGCCGCCACCAATCATGGTGCCGAATCGTTCCTCCACGGCGTCTGTATACGCGCTCTCACAGGCGTCCTGCGCTGCGACCGTCACTGCGGCGTTGAGGCAGCGCTGGCGTTCCATCTGCTCATCCCACAACGCCAGGTTGCCCACGGAGGTGAGCACGAGCATGCCGGTCAGGGCGAGTCCGAAGATCAGCAGGGCGGCGATGAACCCGCCAATCCGTTTCTTGAAAACGCGTACCAGCCCGCGGATCCCGACAATGATCGCGCCGACGGCGAATGCCAGTGACGCCAACTGCCACGGCAGGTCCAACTGCATCGCGATGACCGCAGCCAGCATGAACAGCCCGAAGTGCAGTACCGGGCGGGAGACCTCGGCGGCTTCCTCTGGGGTGGGCGTGGGTCGCTCGGGTTTGCCCTGGTCCTTGTTGGACTGTGCGGGGTCCTGGCCGGGCTGGCCTTGTTGGCCGGGTTGGCCAGGCTGGCCGTGAGGGTGCTGCTGGCCTTGCTGGCCGGGCTGGCTCTGTTGGCTCTGTTGGCCGTACCGGCCCTGCGGGCGCCCCTGCCCTTGTTGGGGATGCTGTGGTGCTGGTGCCGCGTAGGGGTTGTCCTGACCACTAGCGCCCGGCTGTTGCCCAGAACCCTGCTGCCCAGAACCCTGCTGGTCATACGGGTCGGGCCCGCGCTGCCCGGCTCGCGGTTGCGGCGGGCGACCCTGCGGCTCAGCCGGCGGGCGCGGATCGGTGGGTGAGTGCGGGTCGGACACCCTGCCCCTTCCGGTTGGTCACCGCCCGGCCTCACCGTGCAATGAATGGTTCGAAAGCGCCCGACTGCGGGCGCCGTTGGCGTCCATTGTCCCAGATCGCCCGGCCGCCCCCGGCCCCGCTACAGTCGAGGGCGTGAGTAGCCCCGCGCGCATCGTCGTCCTGATCTCCGGCGGCGGATCCAACCTGTCCGCCCTCATCGAAGCCACAGCCGATCCCGCCTACGGAGCCCACGTGGTCGCCGTCGGCGCGGACCGCCGCAGCGCGGCCGGTCTTGAG
The DNA here is from genome assembly GCA_048594865.1 of Beutenbergiaceae bacterium. Taxonomy (GTDB): domain Bacteria; phylum Actinomycetota; class Actinomycetes; order Actinomycetales; family Beutenbergiaceae; genus CALKWS01. The sequence goes on along the minus strand of JBMDWZ010000185.1, from coordinate 2,639 downwards.
CTGGCCGCAGACGCGGGCATCCCCAGCTTTGTGCACCGGGTCTCGGACTATGACCAACGCTCGCAATGGGATGAGGCGCTCGCCGCCGAGGTCGCCTCCCACGAACCCGACCTCGTGGTCTCGGCCGGCTTTCTCAAACTCGTGGGGCCGCAGTTCCTTGCCCGCTTCGGCGGCCGGTACCTCAACACCCACAACTCGTTGCTGCCCGCGTTCCCTGGAATGCACGGCCCGCGCGACGCCCTGGAATACGGGGTCAAGGTCGCCGGGGCCACCCTGTTCATCGTGGACGACGGCGTAGATACCGGTGCGATCATCGCTCAGGTTGCGGTGCCGGTTGCCGATGACGACGACGTCGACACTCTCACCGAACGCATCAAGGTGGCCGAGCGCGCTCAATTGGTCGACACCCTGGGTGCGATGGTGCGCCAGGGCTGGAGCATCGAAGGCCGGCGGGTACGGATCGGCGCCGGCCGGGGTTAGTGCGCGTTAGGCGTTAGGCTGTTACTGGCCGTCACTGGCGAGTGGGTGGAGCACCACCATGGAGCGGTCAAGGTCTCATCCTCCTCGAGCATCGTCCGCCTGGGTGCCGTGGGCAAGAAATTCCCCACCTGCGAACTAGGAGCAGTTTGATGTCGAAGCAGCCGATCCGTCGCGCGCTGATTTCCGTCTATGACAAGACCGGCCTGGAAGACCTGGCCACCGGCTTGCACGCCGCCGGGGTCTCGGTGGTCTCCACCGGGTCAACCGCCAAAACCATCGCCGCCGCCGGCGTACCGGTGACCCCGGTTGAGGAACTCACCGGATTCCCCGAATGCCTCGAGGGCCGCGTGAAGACGCTGCACCCCAAGGTGCACGCCGGCATCCTGGCCGATCGCCGCAAGGACGATCACGTTGCCCAACTGCAAGACCTGGGCGTGGAGCCCTTCGACCTCGTGGTCGTCAACCTCTACCCCTTCGCCGAGACCGTCGCCTCCGGCGCCTCACCCGATGAGTGCGTCGAGCAGATCGACATAGGCGGACCCTCCATGGTCCGCGCTGCGGCGAAGAACCACCCGAGCGTCGCCGTCGTCGTCGATCCCTCCCGGTATGACGACGTCGTGGCCGCTGCCAGCGGTGAGGGTTTCAGCCTTTCCGAACGTCAGCAGCTTGCGGCCGAAGCATTTCGGCACACGGCCACCTATGACGTGCAGGTTGCCTCGTGGATCGGCAACGTCGTAGCACCCGATGACGAAGGCTCGGGCTTCCCCGGCTGGGTCGGGGCCACCTGGAACCGCTCCACCGTGCTGCGCTACGGCGAAAATCCTCACCAGCGCGCCGCCCTATATACCGACGGATTCGGTCCGGCCGGACTCGCCGGGGCAACCCAGCTGCACGGCAAGGAGATGAGTTACAACAACTACGTCGACTCCGATGCCGCGTGGCGGGCCGCGCACGATCACGGTGAGCAGCCCACGGTCGCCATCATCAAGCACGCCAACCCGTGCGGCATCGCTGTGGGCACGGATGTGGCGCAGGCACACGCCAAGGCCCACGCGTGTGACCCGGTCTCCGCTTTTGGCGGTGTGATCGCCGCCAACACCGAGATCGACGAGGCCACCGCGACCCAGATCGCCGACGTGTTCACCGAGGTGGTGCTCGCACCGTCCTTCACCCCCGAAGCGCTGGCGATCCTCACCCGCAAGAAGAATGTACGGCTGCTGACCGTCCCCGGCACCAGCGGCGGGGAAGGGCTGCGCAAGATCTACGGTGGTGCGCTGCTGCAGAGCCCCGACGCCATCGACGCCCCGGGTGATGATCCCGCGAACTGGACCCTTGCCACCGGCGAGGCCGCCGATGAGGCCACCTTGGCCGATCTGGCATTCGCATGGCGGTCCGTGCGTGCGGTGAAGTCCAACGCCATCCTGCTGGCTAACGACGGCGGCGCCGTGGGAATCGGCATGGGCCAGGTGAACCGGGTGGATTCCTGCCGGTTGGCGGTGGAGCGGGCCAACACCGGTGATGAGCAGCGGGCGCGCGGTGCCGTCGCCTCCTCCGATGCGTTCTTCCCCTTCGCCGATGGTCTGCAGGTGCTCCTGGACGCCGGCGTGCGCGCCGTGGTGCAGCCCGGCGGTTCGGTCCGTGATGACGAAGTGATCGAGGCCGCCAAGGCCGCCGGCGTCACGTTGTACCTCACCGGCACCCGGCACTTCGCACACTGATCGAGACGGGCGTTGAACTCCCGGATCTGAGTTAGCGCGCTAGCGAGCGCAGTGGCTGCCCAGGATCGGCGGCAGAGGCTATGTCGATCCTGGGCAGCGCGCCGCGCAGCAGTTTGCGCAGCGCGGAGACGTCCCGTGGAACATCGGCGACCACACCACCGGTGAGGGTGTCGCCTTCCACCGCGAGTGCGGTCCAGCCGCCACCGTCGTAGTCCCGGGTGATCAATTCGCCGTCGGTTCGGCCAAATACCGTCAACTGGTGGCCGAGCTGGGTGGAGTAGATGAACGGCGCCTGCCGCACCGCTGGGGGCTCGGCGTCAAGGATGGCCGCCGCGAGCAGGTCCGGGTCGTGCAGTGCGGCGGACCAGTGCCCGCCCGGCACATCGCCGTAGGTGTCATCGGTTCGCCAACCGCAATCGCCCACCGCCCAGATCCCGGGGA
>JBMDWZ010000184.1:0-36863 GCA_048594865.1 Beutenbergiaceae bacterium | reverse complement strand
CCTCATCGCGGTGGCCGAGCGCGCCAAGGCGGGCTTCGAGACCATCGCGGGCGAGTTCGATCTAACCGCCACCCAGGCGCGCGCACTGCTCTTCCTCGTGGAACCGGCACCGATGAGCCAGGTCGCCGAGCACCTAGCGTGTGACCCGTCCAACGTCACCGGCATCGCCGATCGGCTGGCGGCCCGTGACCTCATCGAACGCGTCCCGGGGCACGACCGGCGGGTCAAGCACCTGCGCCTCACCGCCCAAGGCCAAACCCTCCGGTCGAGCCTCGCGGACCGGCTGGGTGAGCGCGCAACGGTCAACATCAAGCTCGAAGTCCACGAGCAAGATCAACTCAAGGCGCTGCTGGAAAAGTTGTTGGCGCCTTGAGCACTGCTGCCTGTCGCGCGCCTACCGAGTGACCAATCAGGCCGGGTCGAACACCAGCACCGGCTTCAGTTTCTGATCTTTTGCCTCCAGCAGCGCGATCACATCGCCCTGCGGCGTGCGAGCGGCCAGCACGGGCACCGGATCCTTCTGCCCAGCACCATCAGCGTCGATCCACTGGCCGTAGCGGATCGCCCGCGCCTGCTCCTCGGTCAGCGACACGACGTCAAACAGGTCGGTGCACACCTCGGTGATCCCATGCACGGCCAGCTCGGCGCGACCATCGATCAGCGCGGCCAAATCCTGGGCCGCGGACACCTCAAACGACCCCACCTTGGTCCGCCGCAGCGCCGTCAAATGCCCACCGGTGCCCAAAGCGGCCCCCAGATCACGCGCCAACGCCCGGATATAGGTACCCGAGGAACACTCCACGGTGACCGGAACATCGACAACCGACGTTCCGTCGTCGGCCACTTCACTAACAAGCGGACCGACGACGTCGAATCGTGCGATCCGCACGCCTCGCGCGGCGAGCTTCACGTCCTGCCCGGAACGGACCCGGGCGTAGGAACGCTGCCCGTCCACCTTGATCGCCGAGACCGAACTCGGCACCTGCTCGATGTCTCCGGTCAACTCGGTGATCGCCGCCTGTACGGCAGCTGCATCCACGCTCGCTCCCGCCGATGCACTCACCTCGCCTTCGGCGTCGTCGGTGATGGTGCTCTGACCCAGGCGAATGGTCGCGTTGTACGTTTTGTCAGCGCCCACGATGTACGTGAGTAACCGGGTGGCGCGATTGACCCCGAGCACCAGCAGGCCGGTGGCCATCGGATCAAGCGTGCCGGCATGGCCGACCTTGCGGGTACCGGCCAGTCGCCGGGTCTTAGCGACAACGTCGTGGCTGGTCCAGTCCGAGGGTTTATCGATCAGGACCAGCCCATCGGCCGTCATTTAGCGCTGCGCCTCATCGGAACCCAGCTCATCCGCCTCGGCCTCTTCACGCGGGGTCTTGTACGGATCGGCGTCGCCTGCGAAGGCGGCGTCCTCGCGCTGCTTGGCAAGCTCGGCGTCGCGCTGAGCGGCCGAACGCAGAGCCTCTTCCATGTGCGCCGCGGTCTGCGGCAACGCGTCGGCCACAAACTCCAGCGTCGGGGTGAGCCGGATACCGAGCTGCTTGCCGACCTCCGAGCGGATCATGCCGCGCGCCGAGGCCAGCGCCGCGGCGCTCGCTTCCAGGTCCGCGTCTTCGCCGAGCACGGTGTAGAACACGGTCGAGTGCTGCAGGTCGCCGGTTACGCGAACATCGGTGACCGTCACAAAACCCAACCGTGGGTCCTTGATCCGGGTATCCAGCAACGTGGCGACCACTTCGTGGATGCGGTCGGCGACCTTCCGGGCGCGGGCGTTGTCAGCCATGGTTCTCCTATGAGCAGTGCAGAGCAGTAAAGAGGTGACAAAGCCGGGTGACGCTGCACGCGCCACCCGGCTATTGAGTCAATCAGGTACGCGGCTTCTCGCGCATTTCGAAGGTCTCGATGACATCGCCTTCGGTGATGTCCTTGACCCCGAGCGAGATACCGCACTCGAAGCCCTCGCGGACCTCGGTGACATCATCCTTCTCGCGCCGCAGCGACTGGATCGTGATGTTGTCAGCGATAACCACACCATCGCGCAGCAACCGTGCCGAAGCGTTGCGGCGCATGATGCCCGAGCGAACGATCGAACCGGCGATGTTTCCGGCCTTGGAGGAACGGAACATCTGGCGCACCTCGGCGCTGCCCAGCTGAACTTCCTCGTATTCGGGCTTGAGCATGCCCTTCAGAGCATTCTCAATGTCCTCGATCGCGGAGTAGATGACCGAGTAGTACTTGATCTCCACTCCCTCGCGGTCGGCGAGGTCGGCAACCCGGTCACCCGGTCGCACGTTGAACCCGATGATGACCGCGTTGTCCACGGTCGCCAGGTTCACGTCGTTCTGGGTAATGGCGCCAACACCACGGTGGATGATCCGCAGATCCACTTCGGCACCCACGTCGATCTTCAACAGTGCGTCTTCCAGCGCCTCCACGGCACCGGACACGTCGCCCTTGAGGACCAGGTTGAGGGTCTCGACCTTGCCGAGCTCCAGAGCCTGAGTGAACTCCTCCAGCGAGATGCGCTTACGGCGCTTGGCCAGCGTGGCTGCACGCTCGGCGGCTTCACGCTTGTCAGCGATCTGCCGCGCGGTGCGGTCATCTGGCGCCACGATGAAGGTGTCACCGGCGCTGGGCACGGAGGTCAGTCCGAGCACCTGAACCGGCATCGCCGGAAGCGCCACATCGAGGGTGCCGCCGTGGTCATCGAACATCGCCCGCACACGTCCATAGGACGAGCCGGCCACGATCGCATCACCCACGGCCAGGGTTCCGGACTGCACCAGCACGGTGGTCACCGCACCACGGCCACGGTCCAGCTTGGCCTCGATGGCCACGCCGCGTGCGTCCTTGTCCGGGTTCGCGCGCAGGTCCAGTGCCGCATCGGCGGTAAGCAGAACCGCTTCGAGCAGATCGTCGATACCGGTGCGCTGCTTGGCCGAGACCTCCACGAACATGGTGTCACCGCCGTACTCCTCGGCAACCAGTTCGTACTCGGTCAACTGTGAACGGACCTTGTCGGGGTTGGCACCCTCGACATCGACCTTATTCACCGCGACCACGATCGGAACACCGGCGGCCTTGGCGTGCGAGATGGCTTCCACCGTCTGCGGCATCACACCGTCATCGGCTGCGACCACGAGGATCGCGATGTCGGTGACCTTGGCACCACGGGCACGCATGGCGGTGAACGCCTCGTGACCGGGGGTGTCGATGAAGGTCAGCGAACGGTCGTTGTCCTCGTGGGTGGTGTGCACCTGGTAGGCGCCGATGTGCTGGGTGATCCCACCGGCTTCCCCGGCGACGACGTCGCTGGAGCGGATGGCATCGAGCAGTCGGGTTTTACCGTGGTCCACGTGACCCATGACGGTCACCACTGGCGAACGAGGCTCCAAGTCCTCCTCAGATTCGGCATCTTCCTCGGCTTGCAGGTCGATATCGAAGGTTCCGAGCAGCTCGCGGTCCTCCTCCTCGGGGGACACGATCTCGATGACATACCCCAACTCAGCCCCGAGGGTCTGGAAGGTGTCTTCATCGAGCGACTGGGTAGCCGTGGCCATCTCACCGAGGTGGAACAGCACGGTCACCAACGATGCCGGGTTGGCGTCGATCCGGTCAGCGAAGTCGGTCAGTGAGGCACCAGCGCGGATCCGCAGCACGGTGCTGCCATCGCCGCGAGGTACCTGGACACCACCGGGCGCCGGTGCTGACTGCTCTTCGAACTCTTGACGCTTGGCGCGCTTGGACTTGCGCCCGCGGACCGGACGGCCACCAGCGCGACCGAACGCACCCTGGGTGCCGCCGCGGCCACCGCGGCCACCACGGCCGCCGAAGCCTCCGCCACCACGAGGGCCGCCTCCGCCGCCGCCACCGCGACCCCCACCGGGGCCACCGCGACCGCCACCAGGGCCGCTATCGCCGCCGGGGCGTCCAACGCCGGACTTGCCTGGCATCATCTGCGGGGAAGGACGTGGCCCTCCGCGCGTTCCTGCACCTGCACCTGCTCCTGCCGCGGGACGGCCACTGTCGCGACCGGCGCCCTCACGGCCACCGCCATCACGACCACCTGGGCGACCTGCGCCACCGGGGCGTGGTCCACCGCTCCCACCCGGGCGCGGCATCCCTTGGGAGGTCGCAAACGGGTTGTTACCGGGACGCGGTGGGCGGCCACCACCACCGGGGCGAGGTCCACCGCTCCCACCCGGGCGCGGCATCCCTTGGGAGGTCGCAAACGGGTTGTTACCAGGACGCGCACCGGGCTTGGGGCCGGGGCGGGGGCCTGGGGTCGGCTTGGCCGAGTCAGAGGCGCCACCATCGGTTGCTTCGTCGGTTGCGGGCTCACTGGCTTCAGCGGCCGCCGGGGCCGACTCTTGTTCCGGGGCCGCGTCGGACACTGGTTCCGGGGTTGGCTCCGGCGCAAAGGCTGGCTCGGTTGGTTCAGCTGGCTCGGTTGGTTCAGCTGGCTCGGGCTCCGGTTCGGGCTTCGCGGCCTTCTTCGGTGCCGGCTTGGGCTTGGGCTTTGCCGCGGGCTTCTCAGCCTTCGCGGGCTTGGATTCCTCGCCCTTTTCGGGCACAGGAATAGCCTCGCGCAGCCGTCGCTGCACGGGCGGTTCAATCGTGGATGACGCCGACTTTACGAACTCGCCGAGTTCGGTCAGCTTTGCCATCACGGTCTTACTGTCAACACCGAGCTCTTTTGCAAGCTCGTGGACGCGGACCTTAGCCACACTTCTCCTGTCCTTGGTCCGCCCAGGACAGGGTGGACCGTTGTTAGTGGTACGTACTCATCGCAGGGGACTCATCGGGTTCCCATATTGCGTCGACCCGCTCTCTGGTTCTTTTCAACGGTTAGTTTTTCCACGCTTGGCGAACCACTCGGTGAGTGCCGCCAGGTCTACTGGCTCGGCCAGGCGCAAGGCCCGTGAGATCGCTCGTCGTTGCGTGGCGCGGTCAAGGCACGACGGCTGCTCGTGCAACCAGCACCCCCGACCCGGTTCGCGTGCTGCTTGATCGACGATCACGGCGGGGGCCACCATCGTCCGATCCTGCACCAGGCGAACCAGTTCAGACCGCGGGGCCCGTGCCCGACATCCCACACATGTGCGTATCGGGTCGGAGCCCGCAGACAAGTGTACTACTCCGCAGGTGTGTCAGGTCGGATATCGATCTTCCAGCCGGTCAACCGGGCCGCGAGCCGGGCGTTCTGCCCCTCTTTGCCGATCGCCAAAGAGAGTTGATAGTCCGGAACCACAACCCGGGCCGAACGCGCCTCCAGATCCACGATCTCCACGCTGGAGACCTTCGCTGGCGACAGCGCTGCGGCCACGAACTTAGCCGGGTCGGTGGAGTAGTCGACGATGTCGATCTTTTCGCCCTGCAATTCGGCCATCACCGCACGGACACGCTGCCCCATCGGGCCGATGCAGGCCCCCTTGGCGCCCAGCCCCTGCACGGTGGAGTGCACCGCTATCTTGGTGCGGTGGCCGGCTTCCCGAGCCAAGGCGTCGATCTTGACCGAGCCTTCAGCAATCTCCGGAACCTCCAGAGCGAACAGCCGCTGAACCAGGTTCGGGTGCGTGCGGGAGACCGTGATCGAGGGCCCCTTCAGCCCGCGCGTGACCTCCAACACATAGGCGCGAATCCGGCTGCCGTGCTCATACTTTTCACCCGGCACCTGCTCGTGGGCGGGCAGCACCGCTTCCACCCCACCGATATCGATGAAGACCATCCGCGGGTCCCGGCCTTGCTGAATGACTCCGGCGACGACATCGTTCGCTTTCCCCCGGAAGGCGCCCAGCACCTGATCGTCCTCGGCGTCGCGCAGACGCTGGGTGATCACCTGGCGGGCGGTCGCGGTAGCGATCCGACCGAAGTCGGCGGGGGTGTGATCGAACTCAGGGCTCAGATCGAATTCCGGCTCCGGCGGTGGAACATCCATGTCGTCATCGTCCGACGGCGGAGGGGCCGGGCGTTCGATGCGTTCCCTGGCGTAGACGGTCACATGACCGGTCTTGCGGTCCAGTTCCACCCGAGCGTCGGGGTAGGCGTCGGGAGTGCGCGAGTACGCCGACTCCAGCGCGAATTCGATCGCACCCACCAAGACGTCCAGGCTGATCTCGCGTTCGCGCTCCATCATGCGCAGCACGTTCATGTCTACGTCCATGACCCGCTCCTTATCTGCCGCTACTACTTGCGGCGTAACTCAAATTCGACGGTGCCACGCTGCACCTGGTCCCACCCGAGGGTTTGTTCTTCTGTGGCCTTCTTCCCAGCGCCGAGGAGCAAACGTACTCCATCGGCATCGGCACCTAGGACACGTCCCTGCACCGGACCGTCCTGGGTCTGCACGGTGACCAACCGGCCCTGCGCCCGTCGGAAGTGCCGTTGCTCGGTTAGCGGGCGGGTCGCACCCGGCGTGGTGACCTCCAACACATAGGCCCCAGCGAGGACGTCATCGGCCTCATCCAGCGCCGCGGAGATCTTTCGTGAGACATCGCCGAGCGCTTCAGAGCCCACTCCCCCGGGACCATCGGGTAGGTCGATGATGACCGTGACCGTCCGTTTCGGGGGTGCACCAGCCACCTGCACGCCTTCGAGGTAGAGGCCCGCCTCGGCGACAACAGGCTCCAGAACGCCTTGGAGCTCGGAAGTCGGATCAGCGTTCGTCATCGTCTCTCACCTCATGTGAAGTTGTCGGGCCGTGCTGATCACACAGCCTACGGCTCAGACATGGCACGATCAAAGCGTGCACCGTCCCCTCGCCCACATCTTTCGCGTCATTGTCGCCGTGCTGCTGCTCGGCACCCTCACCGCCTGTGGGGTACGTCTCGATACTCCCCCGCCGGATGTCCAGGAGCCCCAAGGACAGGACGCCCTGAGACAGCAGGCCGCCGTGCTCGTACGGGATATGGACACCGTTGCCACCCACACCGGCCCGGTCACCGACGCCATCGAACCCATCTTGAGCGCCATCGCGCAGGACGCACGCTCGCACCTGGATTCACTCGGTGGCGTGTGGGAGCCGCCACTCCGGCCGGACGACGACGAAGACACCGAGACCCCCAAAGTGGAACCTGTCGATCCACCCGGGTTTGTGACGTTCTTGACCAGCGGCTCGCACACCCTGGTGGAGTTGGCCGCCGAGGCTGATGCCGAACTGGCGACGTTGCTGGTTTCGATATCCGCCAATCAGATCGTGCACGCCCGTGACCTCGCCGATGCCCTCGAGATCGAGTTCGAGGACCTAGAAGCACCATCCGATCCGTTCCCGGCCGCGCTCGGCCCCGATGCCACCGACCTATGCCGGGTGCTGGACGCCTCGGGATACGTCGCGGAGATCCGCGCGGCTCGGGCCGATGGCGACACCTCCGACGCTTTGGCTCAGCGTGCTGCGCAGTTGCGGGCCGACGCCGAGTTGGTGGCCACCCGGGCCGACCTCACGGGCACCGAGAACGATCCACGGCTGCCGGCCTACGAGTTGGACCTAGAGGACCTCACCGGGCAGGCCCAGTCCCTGGCGTTGGCCCGCCTGCCCGCCTGGCTAGTGCTGTTGGGCCCAGCCACGCAGGAGGACCGGGCAGTCATTTCTTGGCAGGTCCGCTCCAACGCCCTGGCTTTGTATGGTGCCGACTCCCCCGTACCCACCCTGCCGGGCGTGGAGGATTAAGCGCCTAGCCACCGGTGATCTGGACGTTCTCGAACTGCAAGCCAGCGCCTGTGACGGCGAGATCCAGACTCTGCACGTCATCCACGGGAGCGGCGAAGTAGGCCCAATACATCAGCGTTTGACCGTCACCGGCCTTGGGGTCGGAGTTCGTGGTGCTGGTCGCCCAGGCTTGCCGAGCCGAACTGGTTTCCGAGATCGGCGAGTACGCCTTGAAGTTGGTGACATCGCTCAAGAGCGGTTCGAGCACGGCCCGAGCGTTCATATCAAAGATGCTGAACTCGGAGTCGTCACTGACATGCGGCGTGAAGGACAAATGCAACAGCAGGTACTCCCCATCGAGGGTAAGACTGTGCAGGTTCACGGTGAAGGTGTCAGAAGGGTTGTCACTGCGGTGCAGCGGCCACTCGGCTGAGTCGAGCACCGGGTAATCAGTGCCCTGCCCCGCGCCGCTAGAGCCCTGGTCATCGGCAGAATCGCTGCTATCGGAGGACTCATCGCCGGTATCGTTTTGGGCGGCCGGAGGGATCACCGTCGCTAGTGCGGAGGTGGGCGCCTCACCGGTGCCCGCGGAGGTGCACCCGATGAGCAGCAACGCTGCAGCGAGGCTTGCGGGCAGCAGGTAACGAAGCTTCGTCATCTCAGTTCCCCTCAAAGTTGATCTCGACCCGGCGGTTGGCGGCAAATGTGTCCGGATCTTCAGGATCTTCAGCCATCGCTGGATCTTCATCGGCCCTACCGTCCACCTCCAACGTAAGGTCCGGGCGTTCTTCGGCAATGGCATCGGCCACCGCTTGCGCACGGTTCTCCGAGAGCGTCTGCAAGCCCAGATCTGGATCGGTGGTGGGCCGAGAGTCGGTGTGCCCGATGACCTGCACCGTGGCATCTTGGGGAACGTCGTCGATGAGCTCTGCGATCTTTGAGCTCGCGTTGCCCGGCAGCTCCCACTTATCTGGCGCGAACAGCAGGTCGGTGGACAAGTTGATGACTCCACTCTGCGGTTCTTCGCCTTGAGGTTCACCCAAATCCAGAACGCGATCTTCGATGCCGAACGTCCGGATGGACTCGGCCATCGAGTAGGAATTGATCGATTCGGCAACGCGCTGTTCGGTGATTCCCTCAGGCTCGGCCGGCGGCTCGGTATCGCCGACTACCGCACCTGCAGGCAGTCCGATCGCGAGTAGTGCGATCGATCCAGTCAGAGTCACCGTTGCGCGCAACATTTGTGCAGGGCGCAGTTTGGCCGTCGTGGTGTTTCGCATTAGCCCTCGCCCCGTTCGATCACGACGTCTTCGAATTCAGGCACTCCGGCGATCACCGCCACGTCGATGGTGTCGATGTCGTCTTGCGGTGCGGCGAAGTTCGCCCAATACGCGAGAGTTTGCCCCGTGGAAACTTTCGGGTCTCGATTGACGGTTCCGGTCGCCCACTCACCCCACAGTCCGCTTCCCTCCAACACCAGGTACTGCTTGAGATTTTCGCGGTCGTTCAGTCGCGGATCTAGCCGTGTGTGGCCATTCATGTCATAGATGCCGTAGAGGTCACCGCCGGTAGCCTCGGGGGTGAAAGACAGTTGCAGTTGCATTACCTCGCCCTTGATCCGCAACTCGTGCAGACCGACGGTCACTGTTTCGTTCTCCGGGTCTTCCGTACCCGGCAACGGATACGTGATCGTCGCGATCGCGTCCTCGGGGCTGATCTGGGCGAGGGACGGGTCGCTCGTCTGCCCGTCAACGCCGTCGTCGTCTTCGGTGCCGTCAGTGTCGGCCCCGTCGGTTTCGGCTCCGTCGGTTTCGGTGCCATCAGTTTCGGTGCCATCGGTCTCAGTGCGATCGGGCTCGGTGCCATCCGCGGCGTCGTCGTCGTCGTCGCCATCTACTTCGGCACCATCTCCTGACCCATCTGTCTGGGACGGAGAGGCCGGTGCGTCGTCATCGATGAACTCGGCATCCTGGCCGCACCCGACCAGTACTAGCGCCGCGGCCAGGGCGACCGGGACGGCCGCACGTCGGATATTCATTGCTGCTCCTAGTTTCGAGGGCGTTCGTTCAACCATGAGACGCACGCACCGACGCAAAAGTTGCATCGACAATCAATCGGTTGCTGTGAACTGGAACACATCGCGCATTTCGGTGCCATCGGCAGCGGTTGCGAGGACCACAACCTGCGCCCGCCCGGCAGCCCTTGGCGTGAGGGTGACCTCGTGGACATCGGTGAGGTATCTGCCGGTGGGCAGCACCCAGACCACAGAGGTCACCTCGACGGTCTCCACGGTGAAGGTGGCACTATCACCGACAGCGACGCTCGAGGGCCCGGAGATCTGTACCGATGCCCCCTCGTGCTGCGTTGGCGGCCCGCCAGCGGCGCTGGCCAGGTAACCGGCGCCGAACGCGATGCCGATCACCAGCAGGCCCGCGGCGAGCATCGCCACCAGTCGCCTCCCGCGCGGGCGGGCGGCCGTCGCGCTCTGCGCGGGCTCCGCCGGTGAACTAGTCGGCTTGGGTGACTTAGGCGGCTTGGGTGTGGCCAAGGCAGTTTCCAGGTCCGCCAGCCACGTCTGCACGCTGCTGTGGCGTTTCGCGGGGTTGGTGGCCATCGATTTGCCGAGCACCCGGAGAGCGCCGTGTGGAACGGTGTGGGTATCGCCGCATACCCACAACATCAGAGCCGACATCGCCCACAGGTCCGCTCGGGTGTCGACCATCCCGGTGCCGTGCTGTTCCGGTGGCCGGAATCCGTTGGTGCCCGCTGCGACGGTCAGGCCGGAGTTCAAAGCTAGGTCCTTACACAGACCGAGGTCGGCCAACACCAACCGTTCATCGGCTGCGATGACCGGCGAACTCGCCTGATCCTCGCCAGGCGCAACGCCGGTGTCTACCCCGGTGAGCAGAATGTTGCCCGGGCTCAGGTCGCGGTGCACCAGGCCCGCCTTGTGGACCGCGCCGACGGCGGCGGCTAGCGACCGCGCCAAGTGCAACACGTCGTGTACGTCCGGCGCCCAACCCTGCTCCCGCAGGTGCGCCAAGCGGGCGGCCAGGGTGCCACGGTCTGCGTAGTCGAGCACCAAGTAGGGCTGTTGGCGTTCGGATTCACCGATGTCGTGCACCGAGAGCACGTGCGGACTATCGATCCTGCGCAGGCTTCGCCCCTCGGTAATGAAACGTTGGCGCACCTCGGGATTGAGACTGTGGTTCTCGGCCAGGATCTTGATCACCACGGTGTCATCCAGTGCACCGTCATGTGCCCGGTACACGGTCGCAAATGACCCCACGCCGATCACCTCGTGTAGGTGGAACCGGCCGACCTTTTGGCTGCTCATGGTTGTTCCCCGGTGATCCTGGCTGCCAGCATCGCCCGGCCGCGCGAAATCTGGGACTTTACGGTGCCAAGCCCACGCTCCAGGCGCTGCGCGATCTCGGCGTACTCCAGGCCCTGGATATCGCGCAGCACCACCGGCTCGCGGTAGAGCTGCGGCAGGCCGGCGAGCGCCTCGCGCACGGTGGCTCGGGTGGCGATCATGGAAGACATCCACTGTGCCGCGCCCAGGTCATCCGCGGGCAGCGGGGCGGTAGCCCGCTCCCGGCGCAGGTGGTCCACCACCCGGCTGCGGACGATCGTGTGCACCCAGGTGGTCACCGCCGAGTCTCCGCGATACCCGGCCACCGACCGGGCGATCGTGATCAACGCATCTTGAGCGACGTCGTCGACGGCGGTCTCATCGATGAGCATGGTACCGGCGAACTTGCGCACCACACCCGAGGCATCCAGGGACTCAACGAGTAATTCCACGGCCAGCTCGTTGCCGTCGCGAGCCGAGGTCGCCAGGACCGCGAGGATCTCGTCGTGATCCTGCGCAGAAGCCTGCGCGATGTGGAGCCGAGCGTCCTGTGCCCGGTGATCCCGCACCGCAGTAGCCACCCCAGCTACCCCAGCTACCCCAGCTACCCCAGACATGCTCGCCCGCTGCTATTCCTGCTCGGACGCCACGGCAGCACTCACCTGGGCGACGGCGTCACCGACAGCGACCTCGCTCCGTTCTCCGGTGCGACGGTTACGCAGTTCGACCACACCATCGGCCAGACCCCGGCCAACCACCACCGTGAACGGGACCCCGAGCAGTTCGGCGTCGGAGAACTTCACCCCGGCCGAGACTTTGAAACGGTCATCGAAGAGCACCTCGGTGCCGCCGGCCTCCAACTCGGTGGCGATCCGCTCGGCTTCCTCAAACACCGCGGCGTCCTTACCGGTGGCCACGATGTGCACGTGCGCCGGGGCCACGTTGATCGGCCAGATCAGGCCGGAGTCATCGTGGTTGCCCTCGGCGAGTGAGGCCACGATCCGGGTGACGCCGATGCCGTAAGAGCCCATGGTGACAACCTGGGTCTTGCCGTTCTCATCGAGCACCTTGAGGCCAAGCGCGTCGGCAAACCTGGTTCCCAGGGCGAAGATGTGACCGATTTCAATGCCGCGCGCCAGCTCCAGTGGGCCGCTGCCGTCCGGTGCCGGGTCCCCGGCGCGCACGTCGGCTGCCTCGATGGTGCCATCGGCGGTGAAGTCCCGGCCGGCGACCAAATCGAACACGTGCTGTCCTTGAGCGTTGGCACCGGTGATCCAGGCCGTGCCGGGCACCACGCGTGGGTCCAGGAGATAGCGCACCGCTCCGGTGCCGGCCGATCCATCGGCGTCCTCGTCATCGCGCGCCGCACCGTTCGGGCCGAGCACGCCGGGGCCGATGTAGCCGGGAATGAGTTCGGGGTGGGCCTTGAGGTCTTCCTCGTTGGCCGCCTCCACGGTGGCCGGGGACAGCGCGGCTTCGGCGCGCGTGAAGTCCACCTGCCGGTCCCCGGGCACACCGATGACCACCACTTCCCGGCGGCCGTCGGGGTGAGACACCGCTACCGCCACGTTCTTCAACGTGTCCGCGGCGGTCCACGGGTTCTGCGGCCGGGGGAAGATCTCATTGGCAACCGCCACCAGCGATTCGATGGTGGGGGTGTTGGGGGTGTCCGCCACATGCCATGGCGGAACGTCGGAGGCGTCCACATCCGGCGGCACGGGAGTGGTGACTGCTTCCACGTTCGCCGCATATCCACCGTCGGTCCGGGCGAAGGTGTCTTCACCGACCGGTGAGGGGTGCAGGAACTCTTCGGAGAACGAGCCGCCCATGGCACCGCTCATCGCCGAGACGATCACGTACTCCAACCCCAGGCGATCGAAGATCCGCTGGTAGGCCTCGCGCTGCTTGCCGTAGGAGGCCTTGAGGCCCTCATCGTCGATATCGAAGGAGTAGGCATCCTTCATCGTGAACTCACGCCCGCGCAGCAGCCCGGCGCGTGGCCTGGACTCGTCGCGATACTTCTTCTGGATCTGGAAGATCGTCAGCGGCAGGTCCTTGTAGGAGGAGTACAGGTCCTTGACCAGCAGGGTGAACATTTCCTCGTGGGTGGGTGCCAGGAGGTAGTCGGCGTCCTTGCGATCCTTGAGCCGGAACAGGTTGGGCCCGTACTCGGTCCACCGATTGGAGGCCTCATACGGCTCGCGCGGCAGCAGCCCGGGAAAGTGCACTTCCTGGGCGCCGGCGGCTTCCATTTCCTCGCGGACAATCGCCTCAACCTTCGCCAGCACCCGCAGCCCCAGCGGCAGCCAGGTGTAAATGCCAGGCGCGGCGCGGCGGATGTAACCGGCGCGGACCAGGAGTTTGTGGCTGGCGACTTCGGCCTCGGCGGGGTCTTCGCGCAACGTGCGCAGGAACAGACTCGACATTCGTAATAGCACGCGGCTGAGTCTAACGGTCAGCGCCGAGGCACTTGCCGCGCCTTTCGCCGCGCCCATCGACCGCCGCTCTGAGACACTGGACGGGTGCCGGAGCTCCCCGAGGTGCAGTCCCTGGTGCAGGCGCTCGGCGCCCACGCCACCGGGCAGATGGTGCGCGCCGTACACGTGGTCTCTTTCCCGGCGCTGAAGACCTTCGATCCGCCCCCGGCGGCTCTGGTGGGCGGGCGAATCACCGCAGTCTCCCGGCACGGCAAGTGGATCGACCTCACGATCGAGGCCGACGACGGCGAACGTCACCTGATCTTCCACCTCTCCAGGGCGGGGTGGGTGCGGTGGTATGAGGAGGCACCCACCGGCCTTCCGCGCGGTGGAAAGTCCCCGATCGCCGCCCGAGTGGTGCTGGAGCACGGCGCCTTTGACCTCACCGAAGCGGGCACGAAAAAGCGGTTGGCCATCCACGTGGTGAACTCCCCCAGCGACATCGAACGAATCGCGACCCTGGGCGTTGAGCCGCTATCACCAGAGTTCACCGCCGGGGCCTTCGATGCCCTGCTCGATGGACGCAATCAGCAGATCAAGGGGTTGTTGCGGGATCAGGGTTCGATCGCCGGGATCGGCAATGCGTATTCCGATGAGATCCTGTGGGCCGCGAAGGTCAGCCCGTTCGCGTTAACCCAATCCTTGGATCCCGCCACCCGCTCGCGGATCTTCGAGAGCATCAGCGAGGTCCTCACGCACGCACTGCAGGCCAGCGCCGGCAAGGAAGCCAGCGAACTGAAAGACACCAAACGGGCCGGTATGAACGTGCACGCCCGCACCGGGGAAGCATGCCCGAGGTGCGGCGATGTGATCGCCGAGGTGTCCTTCGCGGACTCCTCCTTGCAGTACTGCCCCACCTGCCAAACCGGCGGCAAGCCGTTGGCAGATCGGCGAATGTCGCGGCTGTTGCGCTGAGTTGCTGGCCCGAAGGTTGCACGCGTAACACGCTCAACACGCGGCGCCCGCGGTCCCTCGCTGTTACAGCAGAATCGTGGCGTAGGTGCCGACCTGCCGAAACCCGGTACGACGGTAAGCGGCAATCGCCGCGGTGTTGAAGGCATTGACGTACAGGGAGACCACCGGCGCCAGGTTGGCTCGGACGTAGTTCACCACCGCTGCCATCCCGGGCGCGCTGATTCCTTGTCCCCGGTAGTTGGGGTGCACCCACACACCCTGAACCTGGGCCACCCCGAGTCCCAGCGCCCCGACCTCGGCTTTGAACACCACGTCGCGACCATGGGGGGTATCGGCGATCCACACCAAAGACCGGCCGCTGGCCACCAACGAGCGGATTCTGCGCTCATATCCACCGCCGCCGGTTAGCGGCGAATAGCCCACCTCTTCGGTGAACATCGCCACGCACGCCGGCAGCAGCACGTCGATATCGCTCTCGACAGCGGGGCGCACTCGCACATCGGGGGTGATCGCCGGATCCGTATCGATCATCATCGACGGCTGATCGACCCGTTCATCGCGCGCCGGGCCCACGTAGGGCTTCAACGGTTCCCACATTCCCAAAACCTGATCCTGCGGTCCAACGATCGAGGAGAACCGGCGCCGGGTCTCCCGAACCCGGGCGGCGACCGGCGCGAACGTCTCGGGTGGCAGCCCCAGGGGCACCAGGTTGCCCCCGGCCAGGCACAGACCCAACAGGGTGCCGTCGCTGACCACACACAGCATCGCCGAGCGACTGGCGGCGTTGGTGGCGAGCACCTCCACGTGCTCCGACATCAGCGCCGCAGCAACCGCATCTGAGTGCGCGAAAGCGTAAATCTGCCCCACGTCTACGGCGTGGGCATCGACGATCTGCAGTGCTGAATCCAACACCGGAAGTGGTGATCGGGCGCCTCGTCGCGACCTGCGATCACGCATGGCGGGTGACCATCGTCGCTAGGAGACGCTGACCTGTGGCGGGCCGGATTCTGATTCCACGCCCATCTCTTCAGCGATCCGGTTGGCCTCGGCGAGCAAGGTTTCCACGATCATCTCCTCGGGCACGGTCTTGATGACCTCTCCCTTGACGAAGATCTGTCCCTTGCCGTTACCGGAGGCGACGCCCAGGTCGGCCTCGCGGGCCTCACCGGGTCCGTTGACGACGCAGCCCATCACGGCCACCCGTAGCGGCACAGTCAGGTGCTCCAGGCCCGCGGTGACCTCATCGGCCAAGGTGTACACGTCCACCTGGGCGCGTCCACACGAGGGGCAGGAGACGATCTCAAGCTTGCGTTCCTTGAGGTTGAGGGACTGCAGGATTTGAATCCCGACCTTCACCTCTTCTACCGGCGGGGCTGAAAGCGACACCCGGATGGTGTCCCCGATCCCCTGGGACAGCAGTGCCCCGAAAGCGGTGGCGGACTTGATGGTCCCCTGGAACGCCGGGCCGGCCTCGGTGACTCCCAGGTGCAGCGGCCAGTCCCCCGCTTCAGCGAGCAGTTCGTAGGCGCGCACCATGACCACCGGGTCGTTGTGCTTCACCGAGATCTTGAAGTCCCGAAAGCCGTGCTCCTCGAACAGTGAGGCTTCCCAGACGGCCGATTCCACCAGGGCCTCGGGGGTGGGCTTGCCGTACTTTTCCAGCAGCCGCTTGTCCAGGGAGCCGGCGTTCACACCGATCCGGATCGAGACGCCGGCATCGGAAGCGGCCGCCGCGATCTCCTTGACCTGGTCGTCGAACTTGCGGATGTTGCCGGGGTTGACGCGCACCGCTGCACAGCCGGCGTCGATGGCGGCATAGACGTACTTAGGCTGGAAGTGAATGTCCGCGATCACCGGGATCTGAGACTTCTTGGCGATGATCGGCAGGGCGTTGGCATCGTCAGTGGTGGGCACCGCGACCCGCACGATGTCACAGCCAGCGGCCGTGAGTTCGGCGATCTGCTGCAACGTGGCGTTGATGTCCGTGGTCTGCGTGGTGGTCATCGACTGCACCGAAATCGGTGCCTCGGACCCCACTTTCAGAGATCCGACGTTGACCGTCCTGGTCTTACGACGGGGCCGGAGCACCACTGGTGCTTCCTTGACGGTGGGAATGCCGAGATTGACGGGTGCGCTCACCCAGTCAGTCTAAGTCACTTCCGCGAGGTCAAAGCAGCGAGATCGGATCGAAGATATCTGCGGCTGCTAACAACAGACTCATCCCCAGGATGAACACCACTACTACGTAAGTCAGCGGCATCAGTCTCGCGGTATCCACAGGCCCCGGATCGGCGCGGCCAAACAGTGCCGCCCACCGGCGCCGCAGGCCCTCATACAGCGCCCCGGCGATGTGTCCGCCGTCCAGCGGCAGCAGCGGAATCATGTTGAACACGAACAGCGCCATGTTCAACGACGCCAGCAGCGAGAGCATATCTGCGGTGCGTTCCCGGGCACCGTAATCGGCCGAATCGATCGAGGCGATCTCACCGGCGAACCGGCCCACCCCGATCAGGCCCACCACGTTCGGATCGCGTTCGGAATCACCAAAGAGCGATTGCGCGATGCCGACCAATCGCTGCGGCAGGGTGATGACGATCTGCACGGTACGAGTGAACACGTCCCAGACCAGCACCGGGGTTTCGGTGATCGGCTGGCGTACCAACTCACCCGCCGGACCGATTCCCACGAACGGGACCTCTTGTGTCACCACGGCGCCGTCGTCGTCGACCACGAACTGACCGTCATCACCGATCACTGGGCGCGGTGTCAATTCGGGGCTGACGGTGATCCGCTGGGGCTCCCCGTCGCGTTCGATGACCACCTCGACCGGGTCGGTGCCGCCAGAGCTGATCGCCCCGGATAGGTCGTCCCACTCCTGCACCGGTGTGCCGGCCCAGGAGACCACCACGTCATCGGCCTGGAGACCGGCCGCGAATCCGGGTGCTGGCGCGTCTGAATCCTCGCACTCGCGCTGTTCGGTGGCCGGGATGACGCATTCGGATACCGAAGCGATCCGGTTGGTCGCCGTCAACTGCCCCAGAGTGGTGAGGATGATCGCGAACAGCACGGTGGCGATGATGAGGTTCATCACCGGCCCACCGAACATCACCGCAAGTTTCTTTGGCACGCTCAGGGAGTAGAAGGCGCGGTGTTCCTCCCCCGCCGGTACCTCGCCCGCGGAGTAGGCGCGGGCGTCATCGGCGGTGCGGTCTAGCCAGCCGCGAAACCCCCGCCGGGGCGGGCCGCTGGGCGCACCTTCGGTGTTCTTCCCGGGCGGGAACATCCCGATCATGCGCACGAATCCGCCGAGCGGCAGCATTTTGATGCCGTATTCGGTTTCACCGCGTTTGGTTGACCACAGCGTCTTTCCAAAGCCGACGAAGTAACTGGTGACCTTGACCTTGAAAAGCTTTGCGGGCACCAGGTGGCCAACCTCGTGCAACGCGATCGACAGGATGACACCCAGTGCCAACACTGCGACGCCCAACCAGAAGTCCATGGATTCCCATCCTCCGCGCACCGGCCCCATGCACAGTGCGCGAAGTCAGGGTACGTCCTTTGCCCACGATTCCCGAACTACGGGGCGCTCAAAGCACCTCGGCGGGCGGCGTAAGCCAGGGTGGCGGCGCCCAAGGCCAGGCTCCACACCGGCCACATCAGGGTGGTGCCCAGGGCCGCCCAGTTCGCACCCAGGTCGTTGACGCCGACCCCAGCGCCGCCCAGGACCGCCACGCTCATCCCGACCCCTGCCGGCAGCAGCAGTGCCGCGACCACAGTTGCGGGCACCACCGCCAGTGCTACCGGGATCGGTTTGCCGCCGACGCGCGGCACCCACGCCCAAAACCGTTCACCCCACGGCCGGACCAGTCCGCTGGTGAGCACGACGCCCACCGCGGCGCCGGCCGCGAGACCCACGCCGGCGCTCAGATCGGCATTGCCCTCCGGTGATCCCTGCAAGTCGACCCCGACGTGCCAGCCGAGTGCCCAGATCACCCGAGTGAGGGCGTAGGCCACCGGCGGGATGATCGCCGCAATGACCGCGACGCGACCCCAGCGCGCGGCCGCCTGCGGCGTCAAAAAGCGCGGAAGCGGCTTGCTCATGGGTCCCACCGCTCGCAGTTCCGCGGCGACGGCGAAGATCACCAGGACCGTGCAGGTCACCACGAGCAGTTGGGCCACGACCGGTGGGTCGGCGACCACCCCGGCGGCCTGCCGCAGTTCGGGTGAGACCGCGCCTCCGATGAGCAGGATCGGCGCGTAGCCGGCGGCCGCTAATGGGGTGGCGTCGCAGGCGAGCGCCAGCACGCCCACCGCCAGGGTGGTGAGGCCCACGCCGAGCACTGTTCGTACCCGTGACCCGGGGGCCATCGCGCGCAGCGTCACCAGCCCGGCACAGATGGCAACACCGGTGGCCGCAAGCACGGCCGCGAAGGCGCGCGGGGAGAGAACCGCTAGTGCTGCGACTCCGACTCCTCCCTCCGGTGGGCCGATGGTGGTCCCGGTGAACGCGGCGAGGGTCGCGGCGATGGTGGCCAAGCCGGTGACGGCTAAGGCAGCAGTAAACCGGCCTGTACGCGAGCGGGCTGTGGAGGCGGTGTTGGCTGTGGTGTCCATGGATACCACCGTGCTGCGCCGACCCCGGTGTGCGGATCCCCCATCGGAGGCAAGGTCCTCACCCGGCCGGGGGAACTTCACTCCGAGGTGTCTGCGAGGCCGGAGTCCGCGGTGCTGAGCCCGGACTCGTAGGCGAAGATCGCCGCTTGCATCCGATCCCGGGCGCCCAGCTTCGCCAGGACGCTACCGACATGGGTTTTCACCGTCTCTGTGCCGAGCCACAACTGCGCCGCGATCTCCGCGTTCGTGGACCCGGCCGCCAGGGCGCGCAGGACCTCGGTTTCGCGCTGCGTGAGCCGCGCCAACAGGCGCTGCGAACCCGGTGCCGGGCCCCGTCCATGCACCAGGGTGCGCACCTGTTCGGGAAAGAGCACCGCATCACCGGCATCGATCACATGCACGGCTCGAATGATCTGCTGCGGCTGGGCGCGCTTGAGCAGAAAGCCGGCCGCGCCCACGCGCAGCGCATCGGCCACGTATTCATCGGCGCTGAACGTGGTGATCACCAGGACCCGGGTGCTCGGGTGGGTATCGACGATCGCCTTGGTGGCCCTGATGCCATCCATCCGGGGCATCCGGACGTCCATCAGCACCACGTCCGGCGCGTCGAGAGCCACCGCGTTGAGCGCGGCGTCCCCGTCTCCGGCTTCCCCGATGATCTCGATGCCGTCATCGGCGCCCAGGATCGCGCGCAGGCCGCTGCGGACCAATGGTTCGTCGTCGACTATCAGCACTCGAATCATCGGTCGCTGACCGGAACCTCAAGCGTCACCACGAAGCGCTCGTCCGCGGGGCGCGCGCTGAGCTGGGCGCCGATGAGCGCGGCGCGTTCACGCATCCCCGTGATCCCCCGCCCCGCGTTCCCAGCACCGCCGTCAAGCTGGTTGTGCACTTCGATGCAAAGCCAGTGTTCGGTCCGCCGCCACCGCACCGCGATGTCGCCGCTGCCGTGGCGCCGGGCATTCATCAGGGCCTCGGTGAGGATCTTGTAGGACTCAAAAGAGTCTGCGTCGGCGATGGTGCGTAGGTGCCCCGATTCACCATCAAACCGAACGTCGGGCTCGTCGAGGATCGCGGGCAGTGGGCGTAGGGGCGCGGTACTCGTGGCCCCGGAGTCATCCCGCAGGATCGCCAGACTGTGATCCAAGTCGGCCATCGCGGCCCGCCCAACGGCGGCGATTTCCTCCAGGGCCCGGCGAACCTGCGCCTCATCCGTGCCGAGCGCTGCCTGGGCTGCTGCTGCTTGCATGGTGGTGATAGCTAGGGCGTGCCCAACGCCGTCATGCAGGTCCCGAGCGATCCGGTTTCGAGCGGCCAGCACACGCTCGCGCTCGCGGGCGATCTGCTCCCGCTCACTGGCGCTGGGGCCGAGCAGTGGTCCCGCCAGGGCACGCATCAGCGCACCACCGGCGCTGGCCAACGCCGGTAACACAGCGATGATGAGGACGGCGACGCCGATCCCCCACCAGCCCAGGTCCGGTGGACTGAGCTGCAGGCCGTCCACGTGTGCCCCGACCGCCCAGCCCACCAGCCCGATCGCGGCAGGAATCCCAAAGAGTAGGGTGGCCACGCCCGCCAAGCCGAGAATAAGGTGAGCCGCGAAAAACGTTGCCGAGCGCAGCCTGGAGTCCCATCCCACCTGGCCCACGGGCGTTGGGATCTGGATTTGCAATAGGCCGCGAACTGCGGTCAGCTCCAGGTCGCGCACCGGTGTCAGCAGCGGCGGCACCAGCGCGATGGGGATGGCGACCATGGTGGTCACTACCGAAAGCGCCAGCGGCACCTGGGGTGCGGCTTGGAAGAGTTGCACCAAGCCTGCCACCAGAATGAGGTAAGCGACCGCGATGACACCGCCGAGCACCAGATACACCCCAGCAGCCACGGCACGGGCCAACCAGCGGATCATCGCTCTATGGTGCCCGATCGGCGGCGGTTCGCGGATCCCCCGAACGAGGGAGAACCGGCCTAAGCCAACGGGTCGCCGTGACCCCAGGGCCGCAGCCGGAGCCTGCGCGAGTCCGGCTCAAGGTGCGGCGCATGCGCGATCAAAGTTGCGACGTCGTCGGCCCCCGCACGCACCATGGCTCCGGAGTAGGCATCGAGGTCCCCGCTGGCCAACGCAAGCAACAACTCCACCACCACCTGCGGATCGGTCCACTGGGTGCGGTCTTCGTGGGACTTCATCGCCTTGGTCATATCCGTTTTGACCACACCGGGCGCCAGATCGAAGGCGTGCACACCGTGGGGTGCACCGGCGTCGGCGGTGGCGGTGGTAATCCGGCACAGCGCCGTCTTGGAGGCGTTGTAGGCACTGATGTCGGGGAAATCCCGCACACCGGCACCGGAGTTGATGTTCACCACCCGCCCGCCACCGGCGGTGATCATCGCTGGCACCACGGCGCGGGTGAGCAGGAACGGGCCACGCACGTTGGTCTCGACAATCCCCCACCACTGCTCGGGGTCGGCGTCCCAGATGGTGCTCTCCGGGGCGTTGGCACCGGCGTTGTTGACCAGCAGATCGATGTTCCCCAGGCCTTCGATCGCCTGGCCTACGGCGTGGTGCACCGACGGTTCGTCGGTGACGTCGCAGCCGATCGGCAGCACGGCGGTATTGCCTGGGGCGAGCGCTTCCAGGCGCGCGGTGTCCCGGGCGAGGGCTGCGACCCGCCAGCCGGCGTCCAGCAGACCGAGCGTCAGCGCAGCGCCGATGCCGCGGGAGGCGCCGGTGACCAGGGCCGTGGGTTGCCGTGCGCCGGTTTCAGGGGTGGGTGTTCCAGGGGTTGGAGTTTCAGGGGTTGGTGTTTCAGGCACCGGCGATCAGCTCCTTGGCACGCGTCCGCGCCCAGGTTTCGGCGTGCCTCACCGACTCCAAGGTGACCTCGGTTGCGGGGCTCCGGTGCTCGGACACCACCTGGGCCACGGTGTCCACGATCCCGGTGAACGGCAGATCACCGTCGAAGAACGCGGCCACGCACTCCTCGTTGGCGGCGTTGTACACCGCCGGATAGGTGCTGCCTTCACGGGCCACGCTGCGGGCCAGGGACACGGCTGGGAACGCCTCATCGTCCAGCGGTTCAAAGGTCCAACTAGTGGCCTCATCCCACCTGCACGCAGACGCCGCACCTGCGACCCGGTCGGGCCACTGCAGCCCAAGGGCTATCGGTAGCCGCATGTCCGGTGGGGAGGCTTGGGCGATCGTGGACCCGTCGATGAACTCCACCATCGAGTGCACGATGGACTGCGGGTGCACCACCACGGTGATGTCATCGACGTCCACGTCGAACAGCAGGTGCGCCTCGATGAGCTCCAGGCCCTTATTGACCAGGGTGGCGGAGTTGGTGGTGACCACCGGCCCCATCGCCCAAGTGGGGTGCGCCAGTGCCTGGGCCGGGGTGACATCGCCCAGCTCGCCGCGCGTTTTTCCTCGGAACGGCCCACCGGAGGCGGTCAGGATCAATCGGCGGACCTCATCTCGGCGCCCGGCGCGCAGGCACTGTGCCATCGCCGAATGCTCCGAGTCCACCGGCACGATCTGGTCGGGGCGCTGCGCGGCAGCTCGCACTAGCGGCCCGCCGGCGATCAGTGACTCTTTATTCGCCAACGCCAGGGTGGATCCGGCGCCTAGCGCGGCCAAGGTGGGAAGGAGCCCGACCGAACCGGTGATGCCGTTGAGGACCACGTCGGCGCCGTTGGCTGCGAGTGTGGTCGAAGCATCGGCCCCGGTGTGCACGTGGACGGGCGGGGCCGGGCGGCCGGCGACCGTCGCTGCGGACTGCAGCGCGTCCTGGAAGCTCTGCGCCTCACCGGTGGACAGCGCTACCTCATCTGGCGTGAACTCCAGCGCCTGCCGGGCGAGCAAGTCGATGTTGGATCCGCCCGCAGACAGGGCGCGGACCTCGAAACTGTCGGGGTTTGCGCGGACCACGTCCAGCGCCTGGGTGCCGATCGAGCCGGTGGAGCCCAGGATGGTGAGCGAACGGCTCATTCAACGGCCAGCAGGACGTCCACGGCCCGGTCCAGGAACGCATCGACGGCACCTTCGGCGTAGGCGCCCGACTTGCGGGCGGATGGGAAGGTCACCGAGCGCAACTCTTGGGCGCTCAACGCCTCGCCATGGTCGAAGTAGGCCACGAGCCGGTCCAGGGTCTCATCGACCGCGCTGACCTCGTAGCCGCGGCCGCGTTCTGGGGGCGCGAACCGTTCGCCGTGCGGGCGGACCAGGCGCGGGTACAGGGTGGTGGCGCGCTCGGCCACTTCACCCATCCACGCCTCTTGCCCGTCGCTGGTGATGAACTCGCTGCGGTTGCGTTGGATGAAGGCGGCTTCCAGGCGGTCCAATGCGGCATCGACCATCGCGGGGTCATAGCCGTGGCGAACCAGGTCGAACGCCGCAGAGCGGACGTCCTCGCTAGTCATCTCCGCTTCACCGCCCTCGTAGGCTGCCTTGGCGCGGGAGAAGAACTCCTCGACTTCCTCTCGGTCGTAACCGCTGGCCCAGCGGCCGACCGTGGGGAACAAATCCGCCATGCCATGCTCCATTTCCGCGTTCCCGGCCACCTGCTGGCCACCTGCACCCAGATTATGACGCACTTATGGGCTAGTTCGGCGAACGGCGCCGGGCCGTGTCCCGCCTTTACAGCAGCAGGTACTGGGCGACGAACACCAGCGGGGCGGCCAGCAGAATCGAATCGAGGCGGTCCAGGATGCCACCATGGCCGGGTAGCAGGGTGCCCATGTCCTTGACGCCCAGGTCCCGTTTGAGCAGGGACTCGGCGAGGTCTCCGACGGTGGCGGCGATGACGCTGATCCCGCCAAGGACGGCCCCGACCCACCACGGGGCACCGAGCGCGAGGCTGGTCAGGGTGATCCCGATGATCACCACGAGCACCAACGAGCCGCCGAAACCCTCCCAGGACTTCTTTGGGCTGACGGTCGGTGCCATTGGATGCTTACCGAACAGGACCCCCGCAACGTAGCCGCCGACGTCGTTCGCTACCACCATGGCGATGAACGTGAGCACCAGCCACGGACCGCCGGAGGTGAGCATGAGCACCACGAATCCACCGAGGAAGGGGATGTAGGCGGCGGCAAAGATCGCCGTGGCTGCGTCGCGCAGTACGCCTTGACCGCCACCGGCCATGATCTGCCAAATGAACACGCAGCCGGCGGTGAGGATGAACGCCACCCACATCGCTTCGATGCCCATGAGGTAGGCCGAGATCAGGATTCCTGGTGTTCCAACGATCAGCGGGACCAACGGTAGGTCGATGTGCCTGGTGCGCACGGCCCGGGAGAACTCCCACAGGGCCATCACGCACGCGATGCCCGCGAGGACCACGAAGGCCTCATCGCGGATGAACAGGGACAACACCAGGATCGCAACCAGACCCAGACCAACGGTGATTGCCCAGGGCAGGTTCCTCCCCGCCCTGGAGGCGGGTGGCTGCTCGGCGGCGATCACCTGTGCCGGTTCGGGAACCGTTAGAGCCGCGGTGTCGACCAGCCGGTCATCCCCGGTGCTCTGCGGGGCGGTGTTGTTGGACTTCGCGGTGCTGTTGGACTCGGCAGTGTTGCTGGACTCGCCGGTGTTGCTGGACGCCGAGGGCTGGTCGCCGTCCTCGGCAGGGCTCTGCTCTGGCTCCGCAGCCACCGGAGCGGCCGCGCGGTTGCGCAGCTGGCGCCGGGTGAGCGGCGCACCGGTGGAAGCGGAGTCATTCATGAGCGGGCGATCAGACCTCGAGGAGTTCTTTCTCCTTGCCGGCCAGCAACTGGTCGACGACGTCGGTGTGCTTCTTGGTCAGCGCGTCCAGTTCGTTCTGGGCGCGGTTGACCTCATCTTCACCAGCGTCGCCGTCCTTGCTAAGCTTGTCCAGATCTTCGCGAGCCTTGCGGCGGATGCTGCGAACCGAGACGCGCGCATCTTCACCCTTGGTCTTGGCGAGCTTGACGTAGTCGCGCCGGCGTTCCTCGGTGAGGGCGGGAAGGACCACCCGCACGACGTTGCCGTCGTTGGCGGGGTTCACGCCCAGGTCGGACTCGCGCAGGGCCTTTTCGATGGCCGGCATCGAGGACTTGTCGAAGGGCGAGATCAGCACAGTGCGCGCTTCGGGGATGTTGAAGGAGGCGAGCTGCTGCAGCGGGGTCGGGGCCCCGTAGTAATCAACCTCGACCTTGCTGAACATTCCGGCGTTGGCGCGTCCGGTGCGGATACCACCGAGGTCTTCGCGTGCGACGTCCACGGCCTTGTCCATCTTCTCCTCGGCTTCGAGGAGGATGTCATCAATCATGGGTTCTCCTTGGTCTTAAGTGGTTCGCGGTCAGCGCGCGGTAACAACAGTCCCGATCATCTCACCACGCAGGGCCTTGGTGACGTTTCCGGGGCCCTCCATGCCAAAGACGCGCATCGGGAGTTCATTATCGCGGCACATCGCAAGCGCCGTGGAATCGACGATCTGCAGGTTGCGCTGGATGGCCTCGTCAAAGGTCAGGGCATCGAAACGCTCGGCGCTGGGATCCTTCTTCGGGTCGGCGGAGTACACCCCGTCCACACCGTTCTTGCCCACCAGGACCTCCGAGCAGTGAGTCTCCAGGGCGCGCTGGATGGCCACGGTGTCGGTGGAGAAGTACGGCATCCCGGCGCCCGCGCCGAAGACCACGACGCGGCCCTTCTCCAGGTGCCGGATTGCGCGCAGCGGGATGTAGGGCTCGGCAACTTGGCCCATGGTGATCGCGGTTTGCACCCGAGTGCTGACGCCGGCCTTTTCGAGGAAGTCCTGAAGCGCCAGGCAGTTCATGACGGTGCCGAGCATTCCCATGTAGTCCGCGCGGGCCCGGTCCAGTCCGCGCTGGGACAACTCCGCTCCGCGGAAGAAGTTCCCGCCGCCGACGACGATCGCGATCTGATGGCCCTCGTTTGCGGCCTGCGCGACCTGTCCTGCGATGCCTTGGACGACGTCGGGGTCTAGTCCGACACTGCCGCCTCCGAACACCTCCCCGGAGAGCTTGAGAAGAACTCGGCGTGCGTTCGGGTCGGTCGTGCTCATCGGTGCGCTCCAGGTGTGGGTGGGTGGTGCGGGAACCATCATGCCCGCCGAAGTGTCGCGATCGGTGGAGGCGACATGACACTGGCCCCGTCCCGGGTCTCGGGAGCGGGGCCAGTGAGGCTCAATTAGGAACCGACGCGGAACCTGACGAAGCCGGTGATGTTACCGCCAGCCTCTTCGACGACCTTGCCGACGGTCGTCTTGGGATCCTTGGCGTAGGCCTGCTCGAGCAGCACGTTCTCCTTGAAGAAGCCGTTCAGGCGTCCCTCAACGATCTTGGGCAGCGCCTGCTCGGGCTTGCCCTCGTTACGTGAGGTCTCCTCGGCGATCCGGCGCTCGTTCTCCACGATGTCCGCGGGCACGTCTTCGCGTGCCAGGTAGGTCGGGGAGAACGCGGCGATGTGCATGGCGACGTCGCGGGCAACCGAAGCTCCTGCTGCGTCACTTGCCACGAGCACGCCGACCTGCGGGGGGAGGTCCTTGGCGGTGCGGTGCAGGTACTCGCTGACCGACTCGCCCTCGATCCGGGCAATACGGCTGACCACGAGCTTCTCGCCCAGGGTCGCGGCCGTTTCGGTGACGACCTCGTTCAGCGGGCGACCATCGACGTCGACCTCGCCCAGAGCGGCGGCGTCTGAAGCGTCGGACGACGATGCGGCGGCCACCACCTTGTCCGCAAGCTCGATGAAGGTGGCGTTCTTGGCCACGAAGTCGGTCTCGGAGTTCACCTCGACCAGCACGCCCTGCTGTCCGCTACCACCGTCGGTGATTGCGGCGGCAACCAGGCCGTCGGAGGCGGCGCGGTCTTCGCGCTTGGAGACGCCCTTGAGGCCCTTGACGCGGATGAGTTCCAGCGCCTTGGTGGCGTCGCCCTGCGCTTCATCCAGGGCCTTCTTGACGTCCATCATTCCGGCGCCGGTGCGCTCGCGCAGCGCCTTGATGTCAGCGGTGGTGTAGTTCGCCATCAGCGATCCTTTCCGTAAAGTCTGGGAGTCAGGACTCGGTCGTGGTGGCCTCGTCGGCCTTGTCCTCGGTGGCCTCTTCGGCAGGCGCCTCGGTGGCTTCCTCGGCCTTGTCCTCGGTGGCATCTTCGGCAGGTGCCTCGGTTGCCGGCGCGGTGGCCTCGGCAGCTTCGGCGTCAGCGGCCACGTCGGTGGCGTCGGTGTTCGGGCCAGCCTGCTCAGCAGCCTCCGCCTCGGGGGCGGGCGCTTCGGTGCTAGCGCTGCCACCGGACTGCTGCGCCTCGTGGGTCGCGAGCAGTTCACGCTCCCACTCGGCCAACGGCTCTTCGGTGGAAGTAGCGGACTCGGACTTGCCGGAGTGGCGTGACACCAGGCCCTCGGCAGCAGCGTCAGCGACCACGCGGGTCAGCAGCGCAACGGCGCGGATGGCGTCGTCGTTACCCGGGATCGGGAAGTCGACCTCATCGGGGTCACAGTTGGTGTCCAGGACGGCCACCACGGGGATGTTCAGCTTGCGAGCCTCGGCGACAGCCAGGTGCTCCTTCTTGGTGTCAACAACCCAAACGGCCGAGGGAACCTTGGCCATTCCGCGGATACCACCGAGGGTGCGGGCTAGCTTGTCGCGCTCGCGGCGCTGCATCAGCAGCTCCTTCTTGGTAAAGCCCGAGGATGCGACGTCGTCGAAGTCGACCTCTTCCAGTTCCTTCAGACGCTGCAGGCGCTTGGAGACGGTGCCGAAGTTGGTGAGCATTCCGCCCAGCCAACGCTGGTTCACATACGGCATGCCCACGCGGGTGGCCTGCTCTTCGACGGCTTCCTGGGCCTGCTTCTTGGTGCCCACGAACAGGATTTCACCGCCGCGAGCGACGGTGTCCTTGACGAAGTTGTAGGCAGCATCGATGTCGGCCAGCGACTTCTGCAGGTCGATGATGTAGATGCCGTTGCGCTCGGTGAAAATAAAGCGCTTCATCTTGGGGTTCCACCGGCGGGTCTGGTGCCCGAAGTGGACGCCGCTCTCGAGGAGCTGGCGCATTGTTACGACGGCCATTTCTGGTCCTCCCCCGCGGCAACTCGGCCGCGGATCAGGTGCGCGCGGCGCTAGGGCCGGGCGCACAATGTTTGGTTGTTAGTGCCACCGGTCGGTGGCTCTCCTAGTGCTCACGATCACGTCGCGCCACGGCGCAAACCGTGGACCTCGCGTTGTGACCCCGCAGTGGGTGCGTGAGCGCGCGATGTCAGCCGACGAACCCTGGGCGTGCCCGAAGGTTCACCGACTGCAACGACCATGTTACCCGACGTGCGCCACTGTTCGGCTAGCCCCCTGGGCCCGGAGCCCCTGAGAGATCGCTCACGATTCGGGTGGTGCAGGGCTCTGGTCGCAGTTGGGTGGCGCTGTGCACAGAACGGCCCCTCGCCACTTGGCCATCCACAGGCTGCGCGGACGGCCTTCGCCGAGACCGCACGTCGGGGCACCCTGGCCAGCATGAGTCCGCGCACTTTCACCACCGCCGCCGTCACGGCCGCCGCCGCTGGCGCCGTGGTGCTGACGTTCGCTACCTCAGGCGCTCCCCCGGCAGCCACGCCGCCACTTGGTCCGGCGCAGAGCATCGCCGCGGAGGTCGGCATTGCGGGCACGGGACCTGCGGCGCCATTTGCCTCCGGCCAGACCGAATACCAATGGCCCCTCGATGCCGAACCGGAAGTGCTTCGCGGATTCGATAATCCGCCCGCTCCGTGGGCCGCGGGACATCGGGGCGTTGACCTCAGCGCCGGGGCTGGCGCGACCGTGGTGGCGGCAGGTGAGGGCGTCGTGGCGTTCGCGGGCACTGTGGTCAATCGCGGCGTGGTTTCGATCGACCACGCCGACGGAATCCGAACCACCTATGAACCATTGATCCCGGCCGTTAGCGCAGGAGACGTCGTCACCGCCGGGCAGGTGATCGGTCACCTGACGCCCGCTGGCGCCCACTGCACCCCTGGGTGCCTGCATTGGGGTGCCCGGACCGGGCCGCAGACGTACGTCGACCCGCTCTCGCTCCTGGGGTTAGAGCCGGTCGTGGTGCGCTTGTATCCACCGATCTAGGGCGGAAGGTGATCGATACCCAAACAACCGACACGGCGCCAAAGCGCCGTTAGGCCCGCGGGTGCGCCTGGTGGAAGGCCGACCGCAGACGCTCTGAGGAAATGTGCGTGTAGCGCTGTGTGGTTTGCAGCGAGGAGTGCCCGAGCACCTCTTGCACCGACCGCAGGTCAGAGCCGTGGTCGAGCAGGTGAGTCGCGGCCGTGTGTCGCAAGCCGTGCGGGGCCAGGTCCCTGACGCCGGCGAGTGCGGTCAGGTGATGGACAACGTCGCGCACTTGCCGCGCGCCCACGCGGCCGCCTCGCACACCCAAGAACAGGGCGTCATTGGCCGGCACTGGCTTCTGTTGCCTCGTGGTCGGGTTCCGGTCCGACGACGGTGCCGCCCGAAGTTCGGGCCTCACCTCGATCCAGGCTTGCAGGGCACGCGCGGCCGGCACCCCAAAGGGCACCATGCGCTCCTTGCCGCCCTTGCCGAGCACCCGGACCAGGCGCTCGGAAAAGTCCACATGGGCGAGGTCTAGACCCACGAGCTCGCCGATCCGCAGTCCCGAGGCGTAGAGCAACTCCAACGCGGCCCAATCGCGCACGTGCACCGGGTCGCCATCATCGGCACGGGTGGTGGCCACATCGAGCAGGGCGGTGACCTCAGCTTCGGACAGGATCTGCGGAACCACCGACGCGGCCTTGGGTGCTAGCAGCCGTGGACCGGGATCCACGTCGATCCGGTCGGTTCGCTTGGCCCAAGCGGTGAAGGTACGGGCCGCGGCGGCCCGCCGCGCAATACTGGCGCGGGCGTGCCCGGCGCCCGCGAGCGCCGCCAGCCAGGATCGCAGGGCCTGCAGATCCAAGGCCCGCAAGTCACTGGCCTCGGCGTCCTTGGGATGCGGCGGAAGGGCTGCGAGCAGGCTTTGGGCGTCGGCCCGATAACCGCGGACCGTGTGCTCCGATAGCCCCCGACCAACGCCCAAGTGGGACGCGAAGGCGTCCAGCATTGTGCTGTCGCCTGCGCGTCCCACTTGGGGCTGTGCGGTTGGTCCCATCTGGCTAGCCTGCCATGAGGCGCGGCATTAGGCGGGGAACCGGGTGGCCTGTGCTTGCCTTCTGTTCGCCCGGGTCATCGAGCCGAGCACTACTAGGCCGATGACGGTACCGACCGCACCAACCCCGATGGCAACCCAACCCTCGATCGGGATCACTGGCCCCGGCAAAAAGTTGAGCGACAAGCCAACCAAGGCAACGACGACTATGAGTCCAATGACACTTGCGGCGGGGCGCTCCATGAACAGTCGCAATCCACCGAACTTGAGCAGTGCCAGCTGCAGGGCGATCGAGGCGGCAACCAAGACAGCGACCGCAGAGATCGTCGTTCCCTCTCCTCCAAACAGGCCGAGCACGCCGTGCAGCAGAGTGAGAAACCCACCGCCGAGGAAGATCGGCACAGCAAGGATTTGCAGCCAGTCCCCCGCGCCCAGCGGCTTGGCTTCCGGCATCTCGAGCGCCGCGGCGTACTCCTTGGGATTCCCGAATACCTCCCGGACGTCTCCTCCGTTTTCGGCCATGTGTGACTCGACCTCCATCATCGCTGCGACCATGTCTCCGGTGCTCACACCCCGGAGGGTCAGCTCGGTCGTTGCGGCGTTCAACCACTCTCGGTCGATGTGCTGCGTGCGCTTGCTCATCTTCTCGCTGAATGACGTAGTCATACCTGCACTCCCTCTCTAGTGATCAGTGACGTAGCTGCGCTGGCGAACCGGCTCCACTTGCTGGAGTCACTCGCGAGGCGCTCTTCCCCTAAGGCGGTAATGGCGTAGACCTTTTTCGCTGGTCCGTTGGATCCGGCCACCCAATCGGTGGTGACCACTCCGTCGCGCTCGAACCGTCCGAGCAGCGGGTAAAGGGTTCCCCCTCCGATCTTCCCCAGCCCGGCATCCGCCAGATGCTGGGTGATCGCATACCCGTGCAAGTTCGGGTGCTGAGCGATGATGCTCAGCGCGCACAACGGCAACGGGCCGCGTAGCCATTGGGCTGGCCACTCCGCCTGTTCCTGTGTGCCATCTCTTTGTGCCATGACTTGACGGTACCGCGATCTATGTTGCTTTGCAACCTAGATCGCTAAGTAGAGTTGGGTTCGGGGGTTCATACTTGTGACATGACCACCGTGTACGACTTCGCCGCCGCTCGACTCAGCGGGAACGATGAGTCCCTCTCCGTCTACGAAGGCAAGGTGCTGTTGATCGTCAACACCGCCTCCAAGTGCGGTTTGACCCCGCAGTACGAGGGCCTGGAGGAGTTGTGGCAGCGCTACCGCGAGCGGGGTTTGGTGGTGTTGGGGTTCCCGTGCAATCAGTTCGGCAATCAGGAACCGGGGGCCGAGCAGGAGATCGAGGAGTTCTGCCAGGTGAACTACGGCGTCACCTTTCCGATGTTCGCCAAGGTGGACGTCAACGGCGATGACGCTCACCCGTTGTGGTCTTGGCTGCGAAGCCAAAAGGGCGGGGTGCTCAATGAGGCGATCAAGTGGAACTTCACGAAGTTCTTGATCGGGCGCGACGGCAGCGTTATCGATCGCTTCGCCCCGACCACTACTCCTGAGTCGATCGCGAAAGACATCGAGGCGGCGCTCGACGCCTAGTCCACGAGCCTGACGGCGCGGAGCTACCGCGCCCTCTTCCACACCTCCCCCGCGCGGACCACTTGGCCCCCTAACTCCAGGCTCCCCAGCGCGGCCTGCACCGAGCCGACGGCCAATCCGCTTGACCGCGCCAGGGCCTCGAGACCGGCTCCGGCACGGGCCGGCAATGCATCCAGCACCTTGGAGGCCTGATGTCCGAGGCCATCCAAGAGACCGGCCTGTACCCACGGCTCGGGCTCACCGGCCGCGTTCAACGGGCCGATGAGTTCGAGCACATCATCGGTCCCCGTCACCAACACCGCTTCGCCATCACGAATCAGCCGGTGTACCCCTGCCGACGCCGCGGACGTCACCGGACCGGGGATGCCCCCAACCGGGCGGAGCAACTCCGCAGCCGTCCGCGCGGTGTTGAGCGCTCCGCTGCGCCAGCCTGCCTCGACCACCACGGTCGCGTGCGCTAGCGCGGCGATCAGCCGGTTGCGTCGCAGAAACCGAGAGCGCATCGGCGCCGAGCCTGGCGGCACCTCGGCGATCACGGCACCTGCGTCAGCAACCTGCCCAATGAGTTCGGCGTTCGCACTGGGGTAATAGCGGTCGAGCCCTCCGGCCATCACCGCCGCCGTGGGGCCGCCTGCTGCGAGCGCCGCACGATGGGCCGCGGCGTCGATTCCGAACGCACCTCCGGAGACCACCGTGATTCCGGCCAACGCGAGTTCATACGCTAGGTCGCGGCAGACGCTGGCCCCGTACTCGGTGCAGGCTCGAGAGCCCACGATCGCCACGGCTCTGTCGCACAATTCCGCGGGGGCCGCGCTCCCGATGACCCACAGGCACCAGGGCGGGTCGGGTAGGTCGTTCAGTGCGGCAGGCCACCGGTCATCGTCCGGCAGCAACACGTAGCCGCCTCGTCGTGCGATGACCTCGAGTTCCCGGCGAGGGTCCAACGCCGCTAGTCGGGGCAGCCAGCGCGCCACCGCCTTGGCCCACTCGCCGGGGCCGAGGCCTGCTGTTGGTGAGACGCCCGGTGGGATTGCGTCACCGGGTAGCTCCGCTCTGCTGTAGAGCCAATCCAGCGCACCGACAGCTCCGAGCGTCTCCAGCAACAGCCGCGCGGCACGGTCGTCGGATTCAGCTAGCCGGCTCCAGGCCACGGTAGCCAAGGTGTCATCGTGGTGGTCGAAGGAAGGTTTAGGCACGGGTATCGGCCGCCCTCAGCGTGTAGGCCCGGGCGATGTCTTGCGCTTGGACTCGGTCATGCCCGGCCAGGTCCGCCACCGTCCAGGCCAACCGGAGCACCCGGTCATATCCGCGCATCGTGATTTGGCCGCGGTCCCGGGCACGGTCGAGGTCAACGGTGAGTCGGGCTCCGGCGCGAGCGGTCTGCTGCCGTATCCAGGAGCCGGGGGCGTGGGCGTAGTCACCCCACCCGGTGCCAAGCAGCCGTCGTTGTGCTCGCTCTCGGGCCACGGTGACTCGCTGCGCCACCACCGCGCTGGGTTCGGGTTCGGAGGCGGTGGCGAGGTCGGCCCGGCTGGGTTGCTGCACACCGATTTGGATATCGACCCGATCGAGGACCGGACCGGACAGCCGCGCCGAGTATCGCCGTCGCATCTGGGGCGTGCACGTGCAGGTGGCTTCCCGGGCCTGGGCATTGCCGCACGGGCAGGGATTGGCCGCCAACACCAGTTGGAATCGGGCGGGGTACACCGTGTGAGCGTTCGCGCGATGAAGACTGACCTTGCCGCTCTCCAATGGTTGGCGCAGCACCTCCAGAACCCGCGGAGAGAATTCGGGCGCTTCGTCGAGGAATAGGACTCCGTGATGCGCGCGGGAGATCGCGCCGGGCCTGGCGATGCCGCTGCCACCGCCGATAATCGATGGAGCGCTGGCGGTGTGGTGCGGATCGACGAACGGTGGACGGCGGATCAATCCCCCGCCGAGCAGGGTGCCCGAAAGAGAGTGGATGGAGGTAACCTCCACGGCGTGGTCATCGTTCAGATCGGGCAACAGGGTGGGCAGGCGGCGGGCCAACATGGTTTTCCCGGTGCCCGGTGGTCCGTGCATGAGGATGTGATATCCCCCGGTCGCGGCAACTTCGAGGGCGTATCTGGCCTGATGTTGCGCTAATACATCGCGCAGGTCCACCGGCGGGTCATTCGCCGTCGTCTCTTGGCTTTCTGAGGTTGGTTGGCGCCCTCGGCGCGGTCGCTTGGATTCATCGACTGCCGTGCCGTAATGCGCGACGACGTCCAACAGGTCGTCGGCAGCGATCACCTGGACACCTGAGACCAGTCCGGCCTCATCGGCGTTGGCGCGCGGCACCACCACCGCGGTGAATCCGGCGCTCATCGCCGCGAATACCGCCGGGAGCACGCCGCGCACGGGGTGAAGTCGGCCATCCAGCGCCAACTCTCCTAAGTGCACCGTCGATGCTGCCTGGCGGTTGCGGATCACGCTGCCTGCGCACAGCACCGAGACGGCGATCGCCAAGTCGTAGGCAGAGCCCTGCTTGGGCACGTCCGCCGGCGCCAAGTTGATCACAATCTTGGCTTCGGGCCACTTGAATCCGCAGCTCTGGATCGCCACCTTGACCCGGTGCCGGGAGTCCTTCAGGGCGGTACTGACCGACCCCACGATCCGGGAATCCGGTAACCCCGACCCCGCGTGCGCTTGCACCTCGATGGGCACACCCTTCATCCCGACCAGCGCTACCGACCACGTTCGTCCAAGTCCCATGCCCGCAGGGTGCACCGAACGGACAACCGTCGCGGCGCGCGGACCCGTGCCTGTGGATACAGCATCACGCCGAGGTCAAGCTGTGGACGAGGTCGGCTGTAATACTCACCTAGTGAAACTCCAGCAGATGCGAGTCATAGCCAGCGACGATGGGCCGGGCGGCGTGCGCCACCGAGGCCAACGCCCCAGCGCCACCCGATGACGACCCGCGAAGAGTTCCTCCGAGCCACCCGCCAGCGACTGGCCTGGATGGGCTCCGAGGCCGACCCTGTGGTTCGGGACTTAGCCGCTCGACTCGATCATTGCGTGCAGCGATGGGACCTGGCCCTCGGGGAGATATACGGCGCCGGAGTCGGACCACCGGTGCTCAGCGTCACCGCTGATGCCACCACAGCAGGGCGCCCGGCAGCACTCAAACTCGGATGGGGACCCGATTTCGATCAGCAGGTCGCGGTGCTCCGGGCATCGAACGGGAACGGGTACGTGCGGGTCCTGGATGAGGACGCCGAGCAAAGCGCCGTGCTCCTGGAACGCCTCGGGCAGCCGCTGTCCCGGTCTGGGCTCACGCCCATCGAACAGTGCGATGTGTTGGTGGACCTACTCCAAGCCGCGTGGTCCAATCCTCACCTCGCCAACCTCCCCGGCATCCAGGCGGTGGACAAGGCCGCCGGGCTGCGCCAGATCCTTGC
This sequence comes from Beutenbergiaceae bacterium, assembly GCA_048594865.1. Classification (GTDB taxonomy): domain Bacteria; phylum Actinomycetota; class Actinomycetes; order Actinomycetales; family Beutenbergiaceae; genus CALKWS01. The sequence continues at coordinate 1,710 of JBMDWZ010000184.1, read as the reverse complement.
GGCCGAAGGCCACCGCGCCGAAGCGCACACAGCCGAGGCCGCGGACCTGCTCGCCACTGCCGATGCGGTGGCGGCGACGCTGACGGCTCGGGGCACCCGTCCGGTGGTGGTGCACGGCGACCCGCATCCGCAGAATGCACTCGCTCGGGCGGACGGGTGGGCCCTGATCGATCCGGACGGCTTCGGCAGCGACGCCGCCTACGACCTCGGTGTCATCGCCCGCGGTTGGGCCGATGAGATCTGCGCCGCCGATGACGGCGCGGCGTGGCTGCGAACGCTGTGCCAGCACATGGGCCAACGGTGCGACATTGACCCGAGTCTGATCTTCGACTGGGCGTTCGTCGAGCGCGTCACCACCGGGCTGTGGCTAGCGAAGTTCGGGCAACCCGACGCCGCTGACTACCTGCGCACCGCCGTGGAGCTACTGTCGGGGTTTCGGCGCACAGGCAGCACAAACAGCACTCGCTAGAGTCAGCGAACCGCTAGTCGGCGCCCATCTCGCCTCACCATGCTTCACCTTCTGTTCACAAAATGATCACAGAAACGGTGACAGGTAAAGCCTCTATAAATACACTGGCGCGCATGGCCAAGACATCCCGCCGGCGATCTGCCCTAGCGCTAGCCGTCGCCGTGGTGCTCGCGGCCCCCCTCCTGATGGCGGCTCACCCGCCCACCGAGCGCACGGCCTATGAGGGCGGGGAGACCCTCATCGAGTCCGACGCCACCTGGAGTTACTGGCGTTCGGACACCGCCCCCAGCAGCAACTGGAACAGCCCGGACTATGACGATGAGTACTGGCCCACAGGAACGGCCCCGCTGGGATACGGCACCTCAATCAATCCCGGAACCGTCACCACAAACATCCCCTCGGGGGAACCAGCGATCCGCACCACCTACTTCCGCCACTCCTTTGAGGTCGACCTGAGCCAATCGCCCGCCTTGGAGCTCTCGACGTGGGCGGATGACGGAGTGGTCATCTTTGTCAACGGCCGTGAACTCGTGCGTGAACGGATCGACGACGACGCCGAACTCGTGCACGACCGGGTGTGGGCCAATGCCGCGATCCGTACCACCAACGCGCTCAACGACAAGATCAACATCCAGATTCCTTCCGACCTCCTGCGAGACGGGCAGAACACCATCAGCGCCCTGGTCGCGGCGAACTGGCGACAGAGCCACAACGTCACTTTCGGCGCCGAGTTGACCGTGGCCGGCACGCAACTGGATCCGAACGCCCCGCTGCCCTCGGATGCGGTCATCGCAGATAACGCCCAGTGGCAGTACTGGCGCTCCACCGAGCCACCACAGCATGACTGGAAGTCCGCCGATGCGAGCGTGGATTGGCCCACAGCTCGCGCACCGCTCGGCACCGGCAGCAGTTCGGTGTTGGAGACCTCGCTGCCCTCCCCCCAGGGCACCACCCCCTTGCAGCTCTACGCCCGCCACGCGTTCACCATCGATGGCTCAAATCGCGGCCTGCTCACCCAGGGCGCGACGTTCACCACTTGGGCGGATGATGGCGCGATCTACTACATCAACGGCCGCGAGATCGGGCGCCAAAACGTCGACCCCTTCATGCACGGTAAGCACGAATGGTTGTGGGCCAACGCTGCCCCCTCTACCGCCACCGCTCTGCAGAATCAGCGCAGTTACGCCGTTCCAGGGCAGTGGCTGAACGAGGGCGTTAACGTGCTCTCAGCCAAGGTCATC
>JBMDWZ010000183.1:0-2443 GCA_048594865.1 Beutenbergiaceae bacterium | reverse complement strand
TGGCACCCAGCAACAAGAACCGTCCGTGCGCCTCGGTCCGCTCGGTCTCCTGGCTCTGAGTGTCCGTCAACTCCAGCCACTGCAGGTGCCCCTCCCCGCCACCATCGGTCACGGTGGTCTGCGGACGGATCTCACTCTTCGACGTCGTCTCGATCTCCCGAATCAGGTAGTGCGACATCGTCGCACTCAAGTCATCACGCCGAATCACCATGGTCACCTGCTGCGCCCACTTGGCGAGGTGCACCGCGGCCTGACCAGCAGAATTCCCGCCGCCGACGACGACGACCCGTTGCCCGGTCATCTCCGGTGCCATGGTGGTGGCCGCGCCGTAGTAAACACCGGCGTCCAGGAGGTCATCGATGGCGTCGATGCCGAGCATCCGGTAGTTCACCCCGGTGGCGATCACCACGGTGCGTGCGCACAGTTGCGCCCCGTCCAACAGCACGTGGTGATGTTCGGGCTGATCGACCGGCCCGCGCTCGATTTCCAGCGCGGGGCGGCCGGTGAAGAAGGTGGCACCGAAGCGTGAGGCTTGGATGCGGGCGCGCTGGGCCAGCCGCATCCCGGAGATCCCGCGCGGGTAGCCGAGGTAGTTGCGGATCATCGAACTGGTGCCCGCTTGGCCGCCGATCGCATCGGATTCGATCACCACCGTTTTCAGGCCCTCGCTGGCGGCATACACCGCGGTGGCCAGGCCGGCGGGCCCGGCGCCGATCACGGCCACATCGGCCACGGTGTGTTTGGGGATCACGTCCGGGGCGCCGAACACGGCATCGCTGAGGTCGGCGGGTTCGGGGTTGGCCCAGACCCGATCGTCGAGCAGGCGCACCCACGGCTGTGGGGCATCGGGGCCCACCAGTTCACCGATCTCCTGACCCACCTCGGAGTCTGAGGTGTAGGTGGCGTTGGGCACGCCCATCCGGCTCAGCAGGTCCCGCAGCCGGGTGGTTCGGGCGGAGTCGGTGTCGCTGACGATGTCGAAGGTGGTCACCACCGGGCGTGCGGTGGACCAGCCCCACTCCGAGAGCAACTCCCCCACGACGATGTGGAACTCCTCATCCCGGGTGCCGCGGGGCACACCGAGCACGGTGTCGAACTCCCGGGCGGCGATCGCGGCCCGCAGTTCTTCCATGTGGTGACGGTAATCATCCACCGTGGTCAACACGATGCGCCGGGCTGTGGGCACCTTGGCGCGCACGTCGTGCATGACCTCAACACCGCTACCTTCCGGCTGCACAAACTCCGCGGCGACGATCGCGATCGGGACCTCATCGGCAGTCAGCCGCTCGATGAGCGAGAGAGCGGCCGGTGGGTCGGTAGCGATCTCGATCGCGTAGTCACGGTCATAGCGGCTGCGGAACTCGGATTCGATGACCTCGCAGTTGGCGCTGGTCACCAGCACGATGGCCGGTCGGCTCGACATGACCTGACTGTAAACCGCCCACCGGTAATCCGGTAGGCCGCCCGGGCTAAGCGTGCTCTGTCGGGTGTCCACAGGCTGTGGTCAGCACCCGCCTGTACACAGGTCTAGGTGAGTGTCGCAGGTGTGACCTAGGCTCGTTCAGGTGAGCAGCGGGATCGAACTCCTCGGCATCGTGGGGCAAAACACCTTCACCAGGGGCCAGGATTACGCCCGCCTAGGGCACGCCACGATCACCGAGATCGACGCCGAAGACCGGGTGGTCTACGGCTCCTGCGTGGGCTCGGGGTCGCGGATGTATGAGACTCGGGTGCAGTACGAGATCAGCATGAACAACGTGGTCCAGGACATGGACGGCTTCTGCTCTTGCCCGATGGGTTTCAACTGCAAGCACACCGTGGCGCTGCTGCTGACGGCCCTGCCGCGACTTACCCAGGGCAGCGGGCGGTTACCCACCCCGCGTGAGCCAGACCGGGCGCATTGGGAGACCGTGCTAGCCGATTCGCTGGCACCGGAGGCGCCCATGGGCCGCGACGCCGGGACGTATAAACCGCTGGCGTTGTTCTTTGAGCTTGGTCCCTCCGCGCAGGCCAACCAACTCACTTGGATGGTCCAGCGCGGCTACCAGGTGCCGCCGGGCTCGGAGGCACTCACGCTGCGGGTGCGTCCGATGGGGCGCGGCAAGCGCAGCAACTGGATCAAGACCGGCGCCACCTGGAATGACGTGCGCTCGGGGTACGTCTCCGGGGCCGCGCTCACCCAATTGAAGGCTTTGGACAACCTCCATAAGTTCTCCAATCCGGCGGACAACTACTACCGCGATCCCACCTGGCTGGACCTGGGCACGATCGACAACCCCGCGGTGTGGACGGTGTTGCAACGGATCGCCGCCAGCGGTGTGCAACTCATCGAGTCGGTCGGCCAGGCTGCGGTCACGCTGGAGACCGAGCCAGCCGAGGCGGTGGTCGACATTTCCCAGGTTGGTGAGGCGATCACCCTGCACGCGCAGGTGCGTCACCCCAA
>JBMDWZ010000182.1:0-14148 GCA_048594865.1 Beutenbergiaceae bacterium | reverse complement strand
GCAGGTTCCGGACTCTCTGTCGGGCGCCCTGGACGCACTCGAGGCCGACCACGACTACCTCACCGAGGGCGACGTGTTCACCGCCGACCTCATCGAGACGTGGATCGACTACAAGCGCACCAACGAGATCGACGCGCTGCGCCTTCGTCCGCACCCGCACGAGTTCGAGCTGTACTACGACATCTGAGGAGTGAGCGAAGCGAGCCCCACAAAGATGTCGCAGCAAGAGCAGACATCTGAGGAGTGAGCGAAGCGAGCCGGCGATAAGTCCGCTGGCAGTCCGCACCCTCTGACAAGCCCGCGTTGCGGCCATTAAATTGGTCGCAACGCGGGCTTCGTCGTTTGCACGCTCAAAGAGTGCTCCGACCCTCGCTCAACTAGAGCAAATCCGTTGGCAGGACCTAGGACGATTGCCCTCCAGGTACTGCTTCAATCAGCACCGTTGAGCACCGCCCAAGCAATGAGACTATCCAACCGCCTCACGTCGATCTTCTTTCCCACCTTGATCTTGAGAGCACCGGCGCGGGTCCAGAGCTGGAGCTCTGCGTTGAAGTCCAGCACTTTGCCCGCGTTCTCTGAGGACCACATGATGATGGATCTGTATGGGACCGAGTACATCTCGACTTTACGCCCAGTGACGCCTTGGGCATCGCGCACGATGAGGCGTCGGTTTGTGAAAATCGCACTGTCCCGAAACGTCTGATAAGCCGCGATAGCTTGTTCCCCAGCCACAAGTAGAGCCCCTACATCGTCAGGAACCGGCACTTCATTCAAAAACGTCCAAGCTGTAAGTGCAGTCAACTCTGCCATGAGGAAACCCGTTCTATAGAGGCCGTTGGGCTGACTATAGGGATACAGCGGATCTCATACTGATCCATCCCCAAATACCCCGCCAATCGAGGTACTCCAAACGACTGACGCCCCTTTCTGGGCAGACGCGACCTCTATCACACGCCACCTTGCTGCCACGCCCAAGCGCGACAAGACTGGCATCAGCCCCTCGAGGTACGCCCGCGCACCTCACGCGATCACTAGGAGCCCTCCATGCCCGATAGCAGCGAGAACGAGACACAGACCCAGACCCAGACCCAAAACGAGGCCGAAACAGACTTCGACGTCATCGTCATTGGCGCCGGCCCCGTGGGTGAAAACGCGGCCGACCGGGCCGCACGCACCGGCGCGCGGGTGGCGCTGATCGAACACGAACTCGTCGGCGGCGAGTGCTCCTACTGGGCCTGCATGCCCTCCAAAGTCCTCTTGCGCCCCGGAGCCGCACTCGCCGCGGCGCGAGCGGTGCCCGGACTGAGCAAGTCACTACCGCAGATGCCCGACGTCGAAGCGACGTTGGCAAGTCGCGACGCCATCACCTCCGGCTGGGACGATGCGTCCCAGGTGAAGTGGGTCCAAAGCGTTGGCGTCACCCTGCTCCGCGGGCACGCACGCATCGACGGGCCGCGTCGAATCCGGCTCACCGGCGACGACGGTGAACAGACCCTCACCGCGTCCTACGTCGTCGTAGCCACCGGAAGCGCCGCGATGGTGCCCGATCAACTTGCGGCCATCAACCCTTGGACATCCCGCGAGGTCACCTCCGCCGACCACATTCCCGAATCGCTGGCGGTCATTGGCGGCGGCGTAGTCGCAACCGAGATGGCCACCGCCATGGCCGACCTCGGAGCACACGTCACCCTCCTGGTCCGCGGCCCCCGCCTACTCCCCGGCACCGAGGAGTTCGCAGGTGAGGCCGTCGCCAAGGGACTGCGCGACATCGGCGTCGACGTCCGTCTACAGACCACCGTCGAGCAGGCCACCCTGACAGGCGAGCACAAGCACCTCACCCTCTCCGACGGCACCGACCTCACCGTGACCGAGGTACTCGCCGCCACCGGCCGACGTCCCCGCACCGACGACGTCGGCCTGGACACCATCGGACTACCCACGGATCAACCGCTCGCCGTCGATGACCAGGGCCGCTGCACCGCGACCGAGGGAGACTGGCTCTACGCCGTCGGCGACGTCACCGGACGCACCACGACCACCCACCAAGGCAAGTACGACGCCCGAATCGTCGGCGACGTCATCGCCACCACCTACGCCGGGAACTCGGGCGAAGTGCGCAATGCCGGGGCTTGGTCGGCCCTACGCACTACCGCCGACGACGCCGCCGTGCCCCAAGTGGTATTCACCCGCCCCGAGGTCGCAAGCGTTGGACTCACCGAAGCCCAAGCCCGCGACGCCGGATACCGCACCGAGGTGGTGCACCTGCCGATGCGGGTGGCAGGGGCATCGGTGACCGGCGATGGCGACCCTGGAGCGGTCACGGTAGTGATCGACGGCGAACGAAAGGTGATCCTCGGCGTCACCTTTGCCGGACCTAACGTCGCCGAACTCCTGCACGCTGCGACGATCGCGATCGTAGGCCAGGTGCCACTGGCAAAGCTCTGGCACGCGGTACCCGCCTACCCCACGGTGAGTGAGATTTGGCTCCGGGTGCTGGAGGAGCACGGGCTGTGACCTAGGGTGCCGACCCCGTGGCGTACAGGCGAATCTCGACCAACGACGTCCGACCGGCCGCCGGCGCACCAACCACGGATAACGCAGGCGCTGGGCCATCGCCCACCCACTGCTGCCACGCTGCCGCGAACCCATCGAGTTCGGCCATGTCCAGCAGCCACACCTGGGCCATTGCGACCTGGAAAGCACCGTCGGTCATCTCGGCCAGCAGTTCCTCGGCAACGCGCAGAATCTCGAGAGTCTGCCCGTGGGCATCCGCCGCCTTGTCGCGGGCGGTGAGGCACGCCGAGTACATCCCGGCTGCCCCGGAACCGAGGAAGATTTTCGGCGAACCGGGACCGGAGATCTCACCAACTTTGGTGACGCCAGACAGAGCGCCAGCCATCAGGCAGCCCCGGCGCGAGTGGCGGTGGCGACCACTTCAACCAAGGTGTCCGGAGTCAGCAGTTCTCCCGACACGCAGGTGCGCGCGGGCGCGACGCCCTGCTCCACCCACTCATTCCAGGCCTTGTTCATCGCGCTGAAGTAGCGCATGTCCTTGAGCCACACGTGCACCATCACAATGCTCGCCGAGTCCTCACCTAGTTCGCTGAGCAACTCGTTGAGGCGGTTGAGGCACTGGGTCATCTGGCCGTGGATGTCGGCGGCACGGTCGGCGGCTGTGATCCCTGAGAAGTAGATCAGCTCACCGGCCACGACGGCCTCGGAGCAGACTGCCCCACCCTTATTGATCGTGCCTACGCGTTGCATGGAAACACCTTTCGTTCGAGCCAGAGGGGCAATGGGAGAAAACGTTCGGGTCAAAGAGGGAAACGTTCGAGTCAAAGAGGGAAACGTTCGAGTCAATGGGCGAAACACTCAGTCGAAAAACACACGCTCGGTGACGGTGCGGCAGCGGCGGGCCGCCCGCAACCAGTCATCCTCGAGGTCCATCGCATGCCCGGGGTCATAGCCCAGCAGCCGGGACACACCGATGAGGTCGTGGCCAGCCGGCAGCACGTCCACGCGCTGGGCGTTGGTCCGCCCGGTGGCAAGCACGTTGGCATTGCGGAGCCGGCTCGCCAGTTCCCACGCTTCGCGGAGCTGGCGTTCATCACCTGCGTCGATGACGCCGGCCTCACGCGCGGCCGCCAGCGCTTGCAACGTCCCGGTAGTGCGCAACTCCGGGATCTGCCCGGCGTGCTGCAACTGCAACAACTGCACGGTCCACTCCACGTCCGACAGCCCACCCCGGCCCAACTTCAGATGATGGGTCGGCGGCACTCCCCTGGGCATCCGCTCGTTCTCCACCCGGGCCTTAATCCGGCGCAGTTCACGGACCTCGCTGATCTCCAAACCGCCCTCGGGGTAGCGCAACGGATCGATCAGCGCCGTGAACTTAGCCCCTAGGTCGTTGTTCCCGGCCACTACCCGCGCACGCAGCAGCGCTTGACGCTCCCAGCCCAGCGCCCACCGCTGGTAGTACTCGGCATAGGACTTCAGGGTTCGCACCATCGGCCCGTTCTTGCCCTCCGGACGCAGCGCGGCGTCCACCGGGAGTGACGGCTCTGGGCCGGTCTCCCCCAACAGCGTGCGCATCCGCCCGGCCACCGCCAACGCCCACCTATTCGCCACGGTCTCATCGACGCCGTCGTGCGGCTCGTGAACGAACAGCACATCGGCATCCGAGCCATAACCCACCTCGGCACCGCCGAGCCGGCCCATGGCAATGACCACGAACTCACTGGGGTCTTCGTCGAGCTTCATCTCCGCGGTGATCACTTGGGTGGCGATCCGCAGCGCACCGCGCAGCGCCAGGTCTGAGGCCGGGGCAATGACTTCCCACATCGCCTGGGCGCGCACGTTGGCCAAGACGTCGGCCATCGCTCCCCTGGTCAATTCCCGACGACGCACGAACCGCACGATCCGAGCGGCGTCCTTCTCGTCGTCCCGGCGCACGAGCATCGCGTCCAGGTTCTGCCACAACGAATCCAGCGACCGTGGTTTGAGGTCATTGTCCGTACCCAGCCACGCCACCGATTCGGTGGACCGGATCATCCCGTCGGCCACGTACTTGCTCTCTGAGAGCAGCTGCGCCAACCGGGTGGCCGCGGCTCCAGAGTCCCGCAGGAGCTTGAGGTACCAGTGCGTGTCGCCCAGTTCCTCGGAGAGTTTCCGGAAAGACAGCAACCCTTGATCGGGGTCCCCGCCTTCGGCGAACCACCCGAGCAGCACCGGCAGCAGCTGGCGCTGAATCTTGGCGCGACGGGAGAACCCTTGCGACAGCGCAGCGATGTGCCGGACCGCGCCGGAGGGGTCCCGGTATCCGATCGCCGCGAGCCGGTCGGCCGCCGACTCCGCAGTAAGAGCCGCAGCATCGGCGGTGAGTTTCGCGGTCGCCGGAAGCAGCGGCCGGTAGAACATCGCTTCGTGCAGTTGCCGCACCCGCCGCCGGGTCGCACGCCACCGTTCGGTGAGCGAATCCACGTCGGTGTGCAGGGCCCGGGCCAGGCGCCGCAGATCGGCCTCGGCGGTCGGGAACAGGTGTGTGCGGCGCATCCGGAACAACTGAATCCGGTGCTCCAGCACGCGCAGGAACCGGTAACACTCGGCCAGTTCGATGGCATCGTCGCGGCCCACATAGCCGCCCTTGGACAGCTCCCCCAACGCCTCCAACGTGGTGGCCGAACGGATCGTCTCATCGAGGCGCCCGTGCACCAGTTGCAGCAACTGCACGGTGAACTCCACATCGCGCAGCCCGCCCCGTCCGAGCTTGATCTGCCGATCGGCCTCCGCCGGTGGCACGTGCGCCTCCACCCGGCGCCGCATCGCCTGGGCATCTTCCACGAAGTTCGCCCGTGTCACCGCGTCCCACACCATCGGGGCGGTGGCCTGCACGTAATCCTGCCCCAACTCGGCATCACCGGCGATCAGCCGGGCCTTGAGCAGCGCCTGAAACTCCCACGTCTTGGCCCACCGCTCGTAATAGCTCACGTGCGATGACAGCGTGCGCACCAGCGGCCCGTTCTTGCCCTCGGGACGCAGCGCCGGGTCGATCTCCCACAGCGCCGGCTCCGCCGAGGGCATCGAACACATCCGAGCCAGGGTGGAGGCCAGTTTGGTGCCGAGCCGGATTGCGTCGTCTTCGCTGCAATCGGGACCAGGTTCGACGACGTAGATCACGTCCACATCGGAGATGTAGTTCAGTTCGCGGCCGCCGGTCTTGCCCATCCCCAGCACCGCGAGGCGAACCCCATTGGCGCGTTCCCCGACCTCGGCCCGGGCCAGGGCCAGCGCACCCTCAACCGCCGCGGCAGCCAAGTCAGCCAACGCCGCAGCTACCCTGGGCTGGATCGTTTCGGGGTTAGGCGAGGTGAGGTCCGCAGCCGCGATCAGTAACAACTCGCGCCGGTAGGCCCGCCGCCACGCATCCAAGGTCCCTGCGGCCGGTTTCGCCGAGGCCACGGGAACAGCGGCGCTGGGGTCCGCGCCGGTGGCCGCCACCAGTCTCCTGCGCACCACCTCGGCGGGCATCGCAAGCCGATCCCCGGCCCCGCGCAGCATCTCCACCGCCACCGGGTGAGCCACCAGCCAGTCCCCCAGCGCGGCCGAACCGCCGAGCACCGCGTACAGCCGGTAGGCATCGTCACTGGCGACCAGCTCGTACAACGGGGTGGGGTCATGGGCCCCGGAGGCGATCCGAACCAGAGCGAGCAACGCCTGATCCGGGTCCGCCACCGCCCTCAGGGCTTCAACGAGCTCGCTTTCGCCACCATCGAGGGCGTCGATCGCCGGAGCCAACGCCGGATCGGCCAACAACTCCGAGGCGCGTTGGGAATCGGTGAATCCGGCGCGCGTCAGTGCGCGTCGCGGCGAATCCGCCCGCATGTTGATCCCTTCGCAGTGCCCGTGGTTGTCCGGTCTTTAAATGAACCCAACCCGGGAGAGCTCATACGGAGTGACCTGGGCTCGGTAGTCCTGCCACTCGCGGTACTTGTTCTCTAGGAAGTACTGGAACACCGCCTCACCCAAGGTGTCGGCGATCAGTTCGGAGTTCTCCATGACGTTGCAGGCCTGCTCGAGGCTGCCCGGCAACGGTTCGATTCCCAGAGCCCGGCGCTCCCCGGAGGACATCGCCCACAGGTTGTCTTCGGTCTCATCGGGCAGTTCATAGTTTTCCTGCACGCCCTTGAGACCCGCGCGCAACAGCACCGCGAACGCCAGGTAGGGGTTCGCCGCGGCGTCCAGCCCGCGGTACTCCACCCGGACCGACTGCTCCTTGGTGGGCTTGTACATCGGAACCCGCACCAACGCCGAGCGGTTGTTGTGCCCCCAGGACACGTAACTCGGGGCCTCGTTGCCGCCCCACAGCCGCTTGTAGGAGTTCACAAACTGGTTGGTCACCGCGGTGATCTCATGGGAGTGCCGCAGCAGCCCGGCGATGAACGATCGCGCCACCGGTGACAGGTGGTACTGCGCGCCCGGGGCGTGGAAGGCGTTGGTGTCGTCCTCGAACAACGACAGGTGGGTGTGCATCCCCGAACCAGGGTGCGCCGCCATCGGCTTGGGCATGAAGGAGGCCTGGAAGCCGCGCTCCAACGCCACCTCCTTGACCACGGTGCGGAAGGTCATGATGTTGTCCGCGGTGGACAACGCGTCTGCGTAACGCAGGTCGATCTCGTTCTGCCCGGGGCCGGCCTCGTGGTGGGAGAACTCCACCGAGATCCCCATCGACTCCAGCAGCGAAATGGTCTCGCGGCGGAAGTCGTGGCCCTTGCCACGGGCCACGTGGTCGAAGTAACCGGCGGTGTCCACCGGGATCAGCGGGTCGTTCTCCGACTCCCGCTTTTCGAAGAGGTAGAACTCGATTTCGGGGTGGGAGTAGAACGTGAACCCGGCATCGCTGGCCTCGGCCAGCGCACGCTTGAGCACCGCGCGCGGATCGGCCGGTGCGGGCTCGCCGTCGGGCGTCAAAATGTCGCAGAAGATCCGCGCGGTGCCCTGGGTACCGCCGCGCCAGGGCAAAACCTGGAAGGTGGAGGGGTCGGGCTGGGCGATCATGTCCGATTCCGACACCCGCGCCAGGCCCTGAATGGAACTGCCGTCGAAGCCGATCCCTTCGCTGAACGCATTCTCCAATTCGGCGGGCGCAATGGCTACGGACTTCAAGATCCCCAGCACATCGGTGAACCAAAGCCGAATAAAGCGGATGTCGCGTTCCTCGATGGACCGCAGTACGTACTCCTGTTGCTTGTCCATTCCCTCTCCTGCGATCCGGTTGCAAGCGCACCACCATCACGTGGCGCTATGGCTAAGGGTCCATCATGTCAGGTCATCGCCGTGCGGCGCGCAATAGCATGGTGACCATGAGTGCACTTCGACTTGCTTTGGCCCAGGTGAACCCGTGCGTCGGCGATCTAGACGGCAATGCCGACCTAGTTCTCACCTACGCCAAGAACGCCGCCGCGCAGGGCGCCGATGTGGTGCTCTTCGGGGAAATGACCCTGACCGGCTACCCCATCGAGGACCTGGCACTGCGCGAGTCCTTCCGCAAGGCTGTTGCGACCAGGGCCCATGACATCGCCCGCACACTGAACAATGACGGACTTGGCGAGCTCGCCGTCGTCGTTGGTTCCCTGGGAACCGCACCCGATGGCAGGCCTACCAACACCGCCTTGGTGCTGCAGCATGGTCAGGTTTCGCACACCTACACCAAGCATCACCTGCCCAACTACGGCGTGTTCGATGAGTACCGAATTTTCGCCTCTGGCTCCGAGCCGGCGATCCTCACCATCGCCGGCAAGCGTGTGGGCTTGGCGATCTGTGAAGACATCTGGCGCAGCGGCGGAACCGTCGGGGCGCTGGCCGGCGCCGGCTTGGACCTGTTACTGGTGCTCAACGGCTCACCGTACGAGCGCGGCAAAGGCCACCAGCGCACCACCCTGGTGCGGGACCGCGCGGCCCAATTGGACTGCACGGTGGCCTACGTCAACCTCGTCGGCGGTCAGGACGACCTGGTATTCGACGGCGGCTCGTTCGTGTTGGGGGCCGACGGCGAGTTGCTGGCTCGGGCATCGACGTTCCGTGAGCAGTTGCTCACCGTGAGCCTGGATGGCCGTCCCGGTGAGCTCGCGCCGGTGGATGAGGACCCCGCGCAAATGTATGACGCGATCGTTCTTGGCCTAGCGGACTATGCGCGCAAGACCGGTTTTACCTCGATCGTTATCGCCATGTCCGGTGGGATCGACTCCGCGCTCGTTGCGGCGATCGCGGCGGACGCGGTGGGCGGTCACAACGTGTACGGCATTTCGTTGCCATCCAAATACTCCTCTCAGCACTCCAAGGACGACGCCGAGGACCTCGCCAAACGGATTGGGGCCGATTTCCGCACCCAGTCGATTGAGCCGATGTTCGATGCCTTCCAATCGGAACTGAACCTCGATGGCCTGGCCGAGGAGAACCTGCAGGCGCGGCTGCGCGGGATGATTCTGATGGCGCTGTCCAACAGCGAGGGACATCTGGTGGTGGCGACCGGCAACAAGAGCGAGCTCGCGGTGGGCTACTCCACCATCTACGGGGACGCCGTGGGCGGATACGCACCGCTCAAGGACGTGTCCAAGACCCGGGTGTGGGAGCTGTCGCGCTACCGCAACACCCTCGCCCGCGATCGCGGTGAGGTGGAGCCGATCCCGGAGAACTCCATCAGTAAGCCGCCCTCGGCCGAGCTGCGGCCCGGGCAGCGCGATGACCAGTCGCTGCCGGATTACGAACTCCTAGATCGGGTGCTGGACGCCTACGTGGAGCAGGCCAAGGGCCGCGAGGAGTTGCTGGAGGAGGGTTTCGATGCGGACGTGGTGGACCTGGTGCTGCGACTGGTGGACCGTGCGGAATGGAAGCGCCGCCAGTATCCGCTGGGTCCCAAGGTCACCGCGCTGGCCTTTGGTCGCGACCGCCGGCTACCGGTGACGAGCGCGTTTCGTGAGCACATCGACGGCTAGGCTGGCTTCCATGTCCGAGCCGAGTTCTGCCCTGCCTCCCGTCGATGCGCAAAAACCGCGCCGAGTCCGAGTCCATCACCTCCTGGCGGCGAAGGCCGCCGGTGAGCGCATCACGATGCTCACCGCCTATGACGCGGTGACCGCCAGGATCTTTGACTCCGCGGGGATCGACATGTTGCTCGTGGGCGACTCGATCGGTGACAACATGCTGGGCCACTCCAGCACCATTCCGGTGACGATGGATGAGCTGATCCCGGCGGTGCGCGCGGTGGCGCGGTCCACCCAGCGCACCATGGTGGTGGCCGACCTGCCGTTCGGTTCCTATGAGGCCTCCCCCGAACAGGCACTGGCGAGTTCGGTGCGGATGCTCAAAGAGGGCGGGGCGCACGCGGTGAAGTTCGAAGGCGGCCGCCGGGTGGCTCCGCACGCCAAGCTCATCACCGACGCCGGCATCCCGGTGGTGGGCCACCTGGGGCTCACCCCGCAGTCGGAGAACATGCTCGGCGGCAAGCGGGTTCAGGGTCGCGGCGAGGAAGCCGCCCAGGCGATGCTGGACGACGCGTTGGCGCTGCAGGAAGCCGGTGCGGTCGCTCTGGTGCTGGAGATGGTCCCCGGACCGCTGGCGACCAAGATCACCGAAGCGTTGACCATCCCCACCATCGGCATCGGCGCCGGCGCGCAGTGCGATGGCCAGGTGCTGGTCTGGGTGGACGTGGCCGGTATGGGCCCGTGGGCGCCGCGGTTCGCTAAGCAGTTTGCCGATATCGGCAACCAGTTGCGCCAGGCGGCTCAGGACTACGCCAGCGAGGTCCGCTCAGGGGCGTTCCCGGCGAAGGAACACACGTACTGGGACTGAGTTGCGTACTGGGACTGCGGTACCTACTGAGACTGAGTTGCCCGCGTTAAGCGACTTAGTCTTCTTGCGGTCCGCCGTTGTGCCAGATGGTGATGCCGCGCACGAGCGCCTCGGCGTAGGCCTCGCGGCCTTCCTTTGACTCGATCAACTCGGCATCGCCGGGGTTGTTCATCTCGGCCAGTTCCACCATCACTGCGGGGCGGCGGGCAAAGTTCAGGGTGGCCAGATCGTCGCGCGCGATGATGGCCTCATCCAGGGCGGAGTTCTTCTCGAACCCGGCATCGACCATTCCCTCAACCACCGACTCAGCCAACACCCAACTGGGCTCGGCCTGGGAGGCGGACAGCGGCGGGTCGGCCACCATCACGAAGAATCCGTTGATGTCGGTGTCGGTGCTGCCGTTGGCGTGCACGGACAGGAAGATGTCCACGTCTTGGTCCTCGGGGAACCGGCCGCGCACGTCCACGCACGGGCCCACGCCGTCGTTATCTTCACGGGTCATGACCACGGTCGCACCGAGCGCTTCCAAGCGGGCGCTCATCTCTTCGCTGACCTCGAAGTTGAACTCGTGCTCGGCGTACCCGCTGGCGGTGGTGGAACCGACGGTGTTGCAGACCTTGAATCCGCCGCGGCCATCGGATACCCGCTGGCGTAGCGCCGAGGTGCCGGCCGCGTTGCCGCCGTTGTGGCCCGGGTCGAGCCCGACCACCAGGCCATCGAGGGGCTTGTTCCACTTGGCGAACCGATCGCCGAAGAGGTCATCGTCATCACCGGTGGCCATTGCAGGAGCGGCGAATCCGATCGCCAGGGCCGTGCCGAGCAGTACCGCGAAGAAGCGGATCACACCGCCACGTTGCCGGGTCCTACCGGTCATCGGCGTCTCCTTCTTCCCACGCTCGTTCGCGCTCATCTTCGGCTTCCCATTGAAGGTTTCGTTCACGCGCGGTTTGGAGCGCGGCTAGGGCTTGCTCGTGGCTGTCGTAGGGGCCCATGCGATTGTTCCAATCGCTCGTCAGACCGCGTTCTACCTGCCCTGTGGACAAATTGTAGTAGAACTTGGAGTCGCTCGACCCATCCTTGGAGTCAGACACCGGTGACCTCCCTACGTCGCACCACGGTAGATTCTGACACGAATTGCACCGGTGCGGGAGAGCGTTTCCCCAATTAGCGCCGTCAGCCACGTCTCGCGAAGGAAGTTTTCAATGGTCAAGAAGCTGGGATCAGACCGAGTCGGATTCGGCATCGACATCGGCGGATCGGGAATCAAGGGCGCCCCGGTTGACCTCGAGGCGGGCGAGTTCCTCGACAAGCGGTTCCGCCTTCCGACGCCGCAAGAGTCCACTCCCGATGCCGTCGGCAAGATCCTGGCGCAGATCGTCGAACACTTCGACATCGGCGAAGACGTGCCCGTTGGCGTTACCTTCCCCGGCATCGTGCGCAACGACGTGATCCACACCTCGGCGAACATGCACGCCGACTGGGTGGGCACCAACCTGGGCGACGTGGTGCGCGAGCACACCGGCCACGTGGGCCACATCCTCAACGACGCCGACGCCGCCGGTTACGCCGAGATGCGCTACGGCGCCGCCAAGGACGTCCCAGGCGTGGTGCTCGTGCTGACCCTGGGGACAGGGATCGGCAGCGCCCTGATCAACAATGGTGAACTGGTGCCGAACACCGAACTCGGCCACCTCGTTCTCAGTGGCGAGAGCCAGAGCGCCGAGGTGCGCGCCTCCTCCGGCGCCAAGGACAAGGAGGGCCTCAGCTATTCTGAGTGGGCCAAGCGGCTGCAGCGGTACTTCTCGCACGTGGAACTGCTGTTCTCCCCCGAGCTGATCGTCATCGGCGGCGGGGTCAGCAAGGACTACGAGGAGTTCGTGCCGCTGCTGGAGACCAACGCACAGATCGTGCCCGCGCACCTACGCAACAAGGCCGGGATCATCGGTGCGGCGATCATGTCAGCCGAGACCGAAGCGGAGGGATGAGCCGGCCGATACGCCGGGTTTTGTTAGCCGAGTTTCCTCGGCGGCGACCATCCATCTAGGACGCACATTGCTGAGCGCCTCAAGCGGCCTACCCGGATACTCGGGCGAGCAGCCCTCAAGCGCATCCTGTCTGACCTTGCTCCGGATGGGGTTTACCTAGCCACACCGGTCACCCGGTGTGCTGGTGGTCTCTTACACCACCCTTTCACCCTTACCGCTTACGCGGCGGTCTACTTTCTGTGGCACTGTCCCGCGGGTCACCCCGGGTGGGCGTTACCCACCATCCTGCCCTGTGGAGCCCGGACGTTCCTCGGCACCCACCGCACGCGGTGGATGACGCGGCCGCCTGGCCGGCTCATCCAGGGCCAATGCTACCGGGACTGGGACCCCGCGAGGTCGAGCGACTTTATCTTGACGTCAAGATATATGCTGACGGGACTACCGAAAAGAGGCGTCATGATCCTGCACCACGTCCAAGTCTCGTGCGCCCCAGGCGCCGAGGACTCCCAGCGCCGGTTCTACGCCGACGGTCTGGGCTTGCCGGAGGTCGCCAAGCCTGCGGCGCTGGCCGGCCGGGGTGGCTGCTGGTTTCGTGGCGAGGGCGTGGAGATCCACGTCGGTGTCGAATCGGATTTCGTCCCGGCCGCTAAGGCCCACCCGGCGTTCCTACTCGGCGATGAAGCGGCTCTAGTGGCACTCGCCACGCACCTGCAGGAACTCGGATTTGCGGTCGACTGGACCGAGCGCGATACCTTCGAGGCAATGCTCCGGTTCCACACCCGCGACGGCGCCGGAAACCGCATCGAGATAATGACTGAGGACAAGACCGCTTGCTGATTCTGCTTCCCCCATCCGAGGGCAAGAACCCACCCAAGCGGGGCCGGCCGCTCGATCTGGACACCCTGAGTTACCCCGAACTCTCCGACGCGCGCCAACAGGCCATGGCCGCCCTAGCCCGGGTTTCAGCCTCGCCCGATGCGCTGAAGACCCTCAAGGTGGGCGACTCCCTGGCGCAGGAGGTACAGCGCAACACCACCCTTGCGGGCGCTCCCACGGCTCCGGCGTCCAGTGTTTACACGGGGGTGCTGTTCGAGGCCGCGGGCTTGTCGGCCCTCACCGGGGGTGCCAAGCGCCGCGCGAACTCACATGTCCGGATCATCTCGGCACTGTGGGGGGCGCTGAGCCCCGCCGACCGGATCCCCGCCTACCGACTCTCGATGGGCGCCTCGTTGCCCGGCCTGCCACCGTTGGCCCGCTTTTGGTCTGGGCACTTGACCGACTCGATCGGGCACGTGACCGGCGTCGTCCTGGACTGCAGATCGGGACCCTACATTCCGGCGTGGACTCCACCGGCCGGAACAACGTGGCTGAGCGTCAGGGTGGTGCAGGAACAAAACGGTGTGCGCAAGGTGGTCTCGCACCACGCCAAACACACTCGCGGCCTACTCACCGGGTACCTACTGCGCCGAGAGGCGGCGATGCCCAAGACTGCCGAACAGATCCTGGCCGCCGCCCAGGAACTCATCGGCACGGCGATCATCGGTGCCGAATTGCATCCGGCACCCAACTCCGGCGCCAAGTCTGGGCCAGGCACCCTGGAGCTCGTGGTCGAGTAGCGCTCCAGGTTGGTCGAGTAGCGCTCCAGGTTGGCCGAGTAGCGCTCCAGGCAGGTGGACTACTTTTCCAGGCGCACCAGGATGTAGCCGTAGTCTTCGGAGCGCAGCACCTCATCGTCCCCAGCGGCTTCGATCGCCGCCTTCTCGCTGAGCGACAGCGGCACCTGAATGCCCTGAGTCGCCCCGCCGCGCAGTGTCAC
>JBMDWZ010000181.1:0-2684 GCA_048594865.1 Beutenbergiaceae bacterium | reverse complement strand
GGTGGGCGGGGTCGTAGGCGGCCAGGGCGTCCAGCG
The DNA here is from genome assembly GCA_048594865.1 of Beutenbergiaceae bacterium. Lineage (GTDB taxonomy): Bacteria > Actinomycetota > Actinomycetes > Actinomycetales > Beutenbergiaceae > CALKWS01. The sequence goes on along the minus strand of JBMDWZ010000181.1, from coordinate 2,648 downwards.
CTCGGTGCACCCCGGGGATGGGGGTGGTGGTGAGCGGGAACGTCGCTGTCATAGAACAACTGTATGTGGTACCAATGTTCGAGTCAAGGGATGTGAACAACTATTCTTGGACGAGTTTCACCGGCCAGCGTGATCGGGCGAAGTGGCTCAGGCAGTCAGACACCAGCCAACACGGCCCGCCTTCGCCGTCGTCCACTCTTAACAGACGCCGGCACCAACAGGCGTTATGGGGTGCGCGCGATGAGCGACGCTATGGCACTGGTGACCTTGGGCCAGGTGACCGCAGGAGGGAACTGATGCCCGACGCCCGGGAGCACCAGGAGGTCGGCGTCCAGAAGGTGCGCGAGGGCCTCGCCATGTGGGAGTGGGAACAGTGGGTCCGCCGATCCATGTATCACCAACGAGGGAACCGAGAAGTCCCGCACACCAAGACCGCTGGACTCGAACGCCACCAACCCATGATTCGTAGCCGCAGGCTCAAGGGACGGGGTGCGGCGGAAGGCCGCCTCTGCACACTCGCGTAGGTACGCCTCATCGAACATCCCCGGACCTGCGTAGGGGCGTTCAACCTCCAGCACCCACTCCAAGGTCGAGTCGTGGTCACTGAAATCCGGGTTCGCCGGTGGTGTCGCGAAAGACGCCGCGATCTGTTTTGAGGGTCCGGGCAGGGCGCGGGTGCCATTGCCCGCGGGGCTCGTCGACATCAGCACCAGCCCGCGAACACGGTCCGGGTGCTGCGCGGCGATCCGTTGAGCCAGGCCGCCACCCATCGAGAACCCCACGATGAACACCTCGCTAACGCCGAAGTGGTCCTGCACCGCCAATGCGTCGCGGGCCAGGTCTCCGCTGGTATACCCCGGCGCCCCAGGTGGCCACTGTGTCGATTCGCCGGTGTCGCGCGGGTCGAAGGAGATCAGCCGTAGCGGCGCTCCCGCACGAGCACCGGCCGACATTAGCTCTGCGCAAAACCGATCGGTCCACCAATCCCTGGACCACGTCGCGCCACCCAGCAACAAGACGGCTGCGCCAGTGTCCGGCCCGCATGCCTGCGCGGCGATCGCGGCCCGATGGCAGGGGACGGTGGCGCGCGACCAGTCAAGGACGCTGCGCTCACGGGGGTCGAGAGGCGGAGTCTGCTCGTGCGGCTTGTCATCATTGGCGGCCACGTGGCCACTGTAAGTCCCAGAGGGTTCCCGCGCAGCAAACTGGACATGTGGTTCGCTAGGTCAATGAAACTGGACTTTCGTCCATGGGGGCCCGACGATGCGCCGACCTTTGGGGACTGGCAACGCGACGCCGTCTTTTGTTCCCACGCAGGGTGGTCGACGGCCGTGCAGGACACGCCGTCCGCCGTCCAAGCCTGGCGCGCGCAGATCGTGGGTTCCGGACCCGCCCTAGTGCGACTGCTGGCGTTCGATCAAGGGCATCCCGTGGGTTATGTAGACCTCTACGACGAGCCCAGCTCCTCCGAGGCCATCGGCGAACTTGAGCTGGGTTTTGCCGTGGCGCCGAGCAGCAATTGGGGCCAAGGACTCGGCACAGCGATCGCGCGCGAGGGCCTCCGGCAGGGGTTCCTGGAGCGCAAGACCCGGCGAATCTGGGCCGAGGCGCCCGAAGCGCACGGCGGCTCGGTGCGCACGCTACGGAGTGTGGGTATGAGGGAAAGCAAAAGCAGCGTCGGGGGTCCGGCCGAGTTTCGTGGGGTGAGCAGCAGGTACCTCACGTTCGAGCTCGCCCGCGATCAATGGACGCGAATGAGTGCTGAACGGGCTCGCTGAGCGTCTCCGTTTAGGAATGTGCAGTTCGCGCGTGTGTCTTGACTCACACCACGGATGAGAATATGTTTCACCCAATCGGGATGGGACATGAGAGGAATTTTCTTCGTGGCCGAAGTAGGGGTGGACTCGCCGGGGCGGGTCGGAGAGCGCATCGAAGCGCTCATGCCGCGGCTTTCTGCGTCCATGGTGAAGATTGCGCGGCTCATCCTCGCCCAGCCGACCGCTCCGGTCGAGTTATCGATCACCGAGCTAGCGATACGAGCCGGAACATCGCCGGCGACGGTTTCGCGATTCTGCCGACAGCTCGGGTTTCCGGGCTACATGCAGTTCCGGGTGGCCGTTGCGGCCGACTCCGCGCGCGACTCCGATGAGGAACGTCGCGCCGACATCACCAGAACTTTGCAGCCCGATGACACTCCCCGCGCCGTCATGGACAACCTGCTCGACGCTCACCGGCGCACGCTGAAGTCCACCGCAGCGATGCTCGACCTGGCACTGTGCGCCAAGGTAGCCGAGCGGATCTCAACTAGCCGACAGGTGGACCTGTATGCCACTGGTGGCAGTTACATCGTGGCGATCGAAATGCAGCATCGGATGTATCGCATCGGACTGAATACGCACGCGTGGGGAGACGTCCATTCCGGCCTGGCCAGTGCTTCGATGCAGGATGAGCGCACGGTCGCAATTGGGATTTCCAATAGCGGCCGAACGATGGAAACCACCGAAATGCTCGCCTGCGCTAAATCAGCGGGCGCCTATACGGTCGCCATCACGAACAACCCCAGCGCGCCCTTGGGCCAAGTCGCCGACGTTAGCCTCACTGCCTCGGTACCGAAGCAGTTCCTGCATCCGGCGGACCTGTCAGCCAAG
>JBMDWZ010000180.1:0-5275 GCA_048594865.1 Beutenbergiaceae bacterium | reverse complement strand
TCGAGCAGATCGACCGCGACATCCTCGCCCAGGTTCAGGGCGCATTCGACGGTGTGGGCGACCTGATCGCCAAGCATCGCCAGCGCGCCGCTATCGCCGAAGCAATGCGGGTAGTCGGTGAGGTGAACAAGTACATCTCGGTGACAGAGCCCTTCAAGCTCAAGGATGACGACCAGCGCGAACGCCTTGGCACGATCCTGTTCGTGCTGGCTCAGGCGGTCAGCGACCTGAACCGAATCTTGGCGCCGTTCTTGCCGCACGCGTCCAACCGAGTGGACGCGGTGTTGGGTGGCAGCGGTGACTTCATGCCGATGCCTCACAGCGAACGGGTCGCGGACCTGGACGACGACGAGCGCGACTACTTGGTCATTACCGGCGAGTACTCGGGAACTCCGGAGTGGACCAGCGTGCCGGTGCAGCCGGGCACGGAGATCGCACCACCGAAGCCGGTGTTCACGAAGCTGGACACCGACGTCGTCGCCGATGAACGCGCCCGCCTGGGTATCGACGCGAGCTAATGGCAGGACGCACCCGGCCTTGGCCACCGGATCCGCAGCCTCTGGTGGTTCCGCTCATCGATAACCACACCCACCTGACCCACATCACCGAAATGCTCGGGGATGACGATCCTGGCCCCGCCGCGCACATCGAACGCGCCCGGGGAGCCGGGGTGGATCGGATGGTGCAGGTGGGCTGCGACCTGGACTCCGCGAGGGAGAGCGTGGAACTCGCGGCGACGTTTGAGCAAATCGTTGCCGGGGTGGCGATCCACCCCAACGAGGCGCCGCTGCACGATCAGGTCCGCCAGATCGGGCCGGACGGGTTGGAGCCCGAGTTCGAGACTCGGCACGCGGTGCCCTTGGATGACGCGATCGCCGAGATCGCTGACCTGGCCCGGACGCCGCGGGTGCGTGCGATCGCCGAAACCGGGCTGGACTACTTCCGCACCGGGGACGCCGGCCGTGAGGCCCAGCAACGGTCCTTCCGCACACACATTGCGCTCGCTAAGGAACTGAACCTGCCGATGCAGATTCATGATCGGGACGCCCACGGCGACGTCCTGGACATCCTGGACCGCGACGGCGCCCCGCCGGTGACGGTGCTGCACTGCTTCTCTGGCGATGCCGAGTTCGCGCGGGAGTGCATCGCTCGGGGGTTCTACCTATCCTTCGCGGGCACCGTGACGTTCAAGAACGCCGAGAATTTGCGGGCGGCCGCCCGGCTTGCACCGGCGTCGATGATGCTCGTCGAAACCGACGCCCCATTCCTCACCCCGCACCCCTACCGGGGTGCACCCAACGCCCCGTATGTGCTGGGGCACACGCTGCGATTCTTGGCCGAATTGCGTGGTGAACACCCCGACGAACTCGGGGCTCAGATCACCGAAACCACCGAGCACATCTACGGCCCGTGGTGAGGCGGGGGTCTGGTCGAATCATCACGGATCGGTTACGGTCGGTAGTTGGCTGTCCCTTCCCGAGCCGCTTAGTCACTCGTCCACTGCACGAAGGATCTTGTACACGTGTCATCTGGTTCTGAATCCAGGCGGAGTCACCGCGCGAATGGAAACGCCTTGTCGGGCATGTCGAAGCGCGCCAAGCGGGGCGTCGCGGCGGTCTCGGTCACGGCTCTGTTGCTGGGCACGGCAGCGGTCGCTAGCTTCGGTGGGGCCTTTGGTCCATTGGGGCAGAACACTCAAAGTTCGGTGACCCCGGAGCTCGATGAGCGCAGCGTGTGGGCGCAGGTTTCTCGGGGTAGCGACAGGCCATCGTTGGATGCCCTGGAGGAAGCACACCCGGTCACCTTCACCATTTCGATCGACGGTGAAGACATCGAACTCACCTCCGGCGCCGACACCCTGGCAGACGCGCTCATCGAGAACGGCATCGTCGTCGGGCTCGATGACCAGGTCAGCGATGAGATGAACCAGCGGCCCGAAGAGGGCGCCGTCATCGACGTGCAACGGATCGGAACGGTGTACGGAGCCGAGTCCGAAGAGATCCCGTTCGAGACTGTCGAGCGCCGCACCGACGATCTGCTGCGGGGCGAGAGCCGGGTGGAGGCTGAAGGTGCCGCCGGTGAGCGTGTTCGCACGTACTCGGCCGTGTATGAGGACGGCGAGGAGGTCTCCCGGACCACACAGTCCGAGATCCTCGCCTCCGAGCCGGTGGACCGAGTGGTCCTCATCGGTACCCGGGAGCCCGAACCGGAGCCGGAGCCAGAACCGGAGCCAACTCCGGCACAGACCTCATCATCGAGTTCAGGCTCCAGTGGCTCAGGTTCGAGTGGTTCGGGTTCGAGTGGTTCAGGTTCCAGTGATTCGGGGTCTAGCTCATCGGGTAACTATTCGGGCGACTCCCGCGGGATCGCCCGCCAGATGGTCGCCGATCGCGGTTGGGGATCAGACCAGTTCCAGTGCCTGGACAACCTGTGGCAGAAGGAATCCAACTGGAACCACCTGGCGCAGAACCCGAGTTCCGGCGCCTACGGCATCCCGCAATCGCTGCCAGGAAACAAGATGGCGTCCGTCGCTTCGGACTGGCGGACCAACCCGGTCACCCAGATCACCTGGGGCCTGAACTACATCTCCGGCCGGTATGGAACCCCGTGTGCTGCATGGTCACACTCCCAGGCCCGCAACTGGTACTGAGTTTTATTCGCTACCCCTTTACAGGGCTACGGCCTGGCATTGCCTAACTCCGGTGGAGTCTTTGCCTCACGGGCTCGTTTGGCCGCGCAGTGGCTGGTTTCACAGCCGAACGGGGTGGTGGCCAAGGTCACGAGACGGTTACAGTCGCCAGGTTTGTTAATTCTCCAGCCGGGCACACCGGCGTGACCCCGGGACCTTTGTGAGCCTCTTCCGCAAGCGCACGACCAAAGACACGGCGAGCGACAAGCTCGACGCCGACGTGTTCGGCGACGATCACGCCCCAGGCGACGGCGCTGCTGACACCGGAGGTGCTGCTGACACCGGTGCTACCAGCGCTGCTGAACCGAAGTCCGGTGCGAAGCGCGCGCCCAAACGCCGCCGCCGCACGCTCGTCTTGGCCGCGCTGGCGACGATGAGCCTGGTTGCCGGCGGAGCGGTTGCGGTCGCGGCCGCACACAAGACCGTGGAGCTGGATGTCGACGGTGAGACCGTGGAGATCTCCACCTTCACCGGTGACATCGCTGGGCTTTTGGAGAACGAAGGCATCGAACTTGCCGAGCATGACCTGGTGGTGCCCGAGCCCCACGAGCAACTGCGCGACGGTGCCCAGGTAGTGGTGCGCTCCGCCCAGCAGATCGACTTCCAGGTCGATGGCACCTCCGAAGCCATGTGGACCACGGCCCGCAACGCCGGCGACGCACTGGCCGACCTCAACGCCTCCGGTCGCGACGTCACGCTCAGCGCCTCGCGCTCCGGCGATCGGGCGCAGTTGCCGTTGCCCGCCTCCGGCGGTGGAACGGTAATCGTGGCCCTGGACGGCGATGAGCGTGAGATTCAGGTCCCCGGCGAACTAGAACTCGACGGCGTCCTGGTGCTGGCCGAAGTAAACCTCAACCCGGCCGACCAGATCGCGGTGAGCGTTAACGACAAGGGCGTCCCGATCCTCACCATCACCCGGGTGGAGAACCAGGACGACACCCGCACCGAAACCATCGAGTTCGACGACGTGCAGCGCGAGACCTCCGACCTGTACGAGGGCGAGAGCCGGCTGGTGCAGGAAGGTTCGGAGGGTGAGCGGACCTTCACGCTTTCCCAGGTGCTTATCGACGGCGAAGTAGAGTCCACCAAGCTGGTCTCCTCGAAGGTCACGACCGAGGCGAAGGACCGGATCGTCGAGATCGGGACCGCCGTGCGCCCGCCGCCTGAGCCTGAGCCTGAGCCGGAACCGGCTCCTTCGCCCAACTCTGGTGGGTCTGGTTCGGGTGGATCTGGCTCCGGTGGCGGCTCTGGTGACTCCGATTCCGGTGGCGGCTCCGATGAGTCCGGCTCGGGTGGTTCGGACTCGGGCGGTTCAGATGGCTCTGACTCTGGCGGCGACTCTGGCGGATCCGAGGACTCCGGTGACTCCGGTGGCGTCCCGAATGACGTGTGGGCGGCCCTGGCGCAGTGCGAATCCAGCGGAAACCCGCGTGCGGTCTCGCCCAATGGGCTGTACCACGGGCTGTACCAGTTCTCGGTGTCGACCTGGCAGTCGGTCGGTGGATCGGGCCTCCCCTCCGAAGCCTCGCCAGCCGAGCAGACTCAGCGTGCCCAAGCGCTGCAGGCGCGTTCGGGCTGGGGCCAATGGCCGCACTGCTCCAGCGTTCTCGGATTGCGCTGAGGCGCTAAGCTCGCGCGAAAACTGAGACAGGTTTGCGTGCCGCGCGCGGCACCTGCTTTGGTGGGCTATGGCCCAATACGTGCACGGACACCATGACTCCGTCGTCGACTCTCATCGGTTGCGTACCGCCGCGAACTCCGCGGCCTACCTGCTCGGTGAACTGAAGCCCGGACACCGGCTTCTGGACGTGGGTGCCGGACCGGGAACCATTACCGCTGACTTAGCTGACGTCGTCGGGCCGGAAAACGCTGCGGCCATGGAAGTCAATGACGAGGCCCTGGAGCTGACCCGGCGCGGGCTGCTCGATCGCGGGTTGACCCAGGTGCAGTTGTTTGCCGGTGATGCCCACGCCGTGCCCGCGCAGGACGCCTCCTTTGACGTGGTGCACGCCCATCAGGTGCTGCAACACATCAGCGACCCGGTGCGGGCCCTGGCCGACTGGGGGCGACTACTCACGCCGGGTGGCCTGGTCGCTGCCCGGGATGCGGACTATGAGGCGTTCACCTGGTACCCCTACGTCAGCGAACTCGATGAGTGGTTGGAGTTGTACCGCCAACTCGCGCGCGCCACCGGCGGCGAGCCAGACGCCGGGCGCCGACTGCACTCCTGGGCCCGGGAGGCGGGGTACTCAGACGTGCGCGCTAGCGCCAGCGTCTGGTGCTACACCACCGATGAGGAGCGCGGCACGTGGGCCAATACCTGGGCGAACCGGGTACGGCACTCGGAGTTCGCCACCAGGGCGCTGTCATCAGGGCTGGCCACACAGGAGGATCTGGACCGGATCGCCCGCGGGTGGCTGACCTGGGCGCAGGACCCCGGCGGCTGGTTCCTCATCCCGCACGGCGAGATTCTGGCGTTTGGGTAAGGGACGCCTCGGAGATGGTGACGACCCGCTTCGCCGGGAGAACCGTGTTCGTCAGCGGCGGCGCCCACGGGATCGGGGCAGCGACCGTGCGCCGGTTCGC